>NZ_JBPBWC010000012.1:0-135006 GCF_050954125.1 Halomicrococcus pelagicus
AACGTGTTCAGCAGCCAACTCAGCCTCGTCAGCACGTCCGCCAGCAGACAGGGCGGCGGTGGCGGAGGCGGCGGCGGGGGCGGTACGCCCACCACGACGCCCGGTGAGACGACGACCACAACGACCACCGAGGGCGGCGGTAGCTAACCCGGCCCGTTGGCGTACTCGTCTTTTGTTGGGCGTGGAACGGCCAGCGGCTGCGACGCGAACCCAGGCTCGTTCTCTCTGCGTTCGCCCGCGACGCGGGCCCATCCGGCTGACTCTGCGTCGGCGACCCACCGGACGTCCGCCGTGTGGTCGGCCGGAGACGAGCGGCGGCCGGTTACTGTCCGCTGTCCGTCCGCCGAACGTGCGCGATACCGGGCGCACCGTCGACGAGCCAGAGCGCGAACGCCAGCAGGTACGGCACCGAGTAGAGGGCGAGAAAGAGCAGATGCTTCGTGGTCAGTACGGACTGGAAGAACTCACCGAAGACGCGGTCGATTCGACCGAACAGCGTCGTCTCGTGGCCGTACGGTGGAAGCGTGACGACGGGCCAGAGGAGTCGGTCGAGCGGCGAGATACCGCGCTTGGGCACCGCCAGAATCGCGTCGCCGAGGAGGTGCGACCAGTAACCGGCGGTGAACGCGACGCCCACGTCGAATCTGCTCCGAGAAGCCGTCAGGGCGAGGACGCCCAGACCGACCGGGACGGCGACGAGTATCGAGTGCGCCACCGAGTACCCCTGCGGAAAGAGGCCGAGCCCCCACGAGAGCGGCTTGTCGACGAGGTCCGGCAACTGCGTTCCGAACAGCAACGCGACGACGACCGCAGGACCCGCGGGCGGGTCGCCTGTCACGAGCCGATGGCCGAGCGAGTACAGGACGTAGCCGAAGGCGGCGTGGCCCCACGGCATCACGGCGACATCACCGACCGGCGCGTATCCTCGGTACACGACGAACCGGCGGTGTCGGGACCGACCGCGCGACCGGGGTCTTCGTCCGGGAATCTCATCGCCGGTGAGTAACGACCCGAGACGGAAAAGTACACACCATCGCCGGTTTTCGGTCGGTAGAAGTTGACGATTCACAGGTGCCGGCGGCCCGGCGAGAGGGGGAAAATCGCCGATCGGAAGCTACTGCGTCACTGGAGCGGCAAAATCCGCTCCCGGTGGGCGAGGACGCAGTGGGGTTCGCTACCACCGTAACTGAACGTGACGTCACCGCCCAGCGCTCGTTAGTCCAGTGGTCAGGTAGCCCCGCTGGATGGGCCGCAACCGACTCCGGCGCGGACGCAACTCGTCGAACCAACGGTCCACACCGGAATAGTCCGAGAATCGGACACCACGGTGCCAGCCGAGCAATTCGCCCGTGGCGACTCCTGGCTCGAAGTACTCGACGACGTGGTCGGGCGACAGCGAAACGGAGGGCCTACTCCGCCAGAAGGAACGGGCCGGTCGAGACGGTACGCTCGGCAACGACAGCCAGTGGGAGGACGTACACGCCGAGAAGAACGCTCGGGGTCATGATTATCGGGATGGTCAACGCGGCTATCGGACGAATGTACAGTTCCGGAACTTTGACTCCTCCACCCGAAGTGTAGAAAAGGAGCAGCAGTATTGATATGAGAATCGACGGGATACCCGTGTAAACGATGTACCGTGAGAGACCGGCGAGCTGTTGCTGGATGGTCAGAGTTTTGAAATGCTGCCGGGCGACGGGCACTGCCTCGAGTATCGTCGAAACGTCCTCCAGTATCGCCGAAATACGCTCGGGAAGGGAGCTCAGATCGGCTCGAAGCTGTTCCACAGCTACTGTGTTTTGTACGTACGTCTCGTGTGAAAGCGCCGATACGATGTAGAGGGTTTCCGTCCGCTCGTCCTTCGCAAGGGTCTCTATGAACTTCGAGTAGTTCTGAAGCGATAGCGCGCACTCTTCGATCGCCTCGTGGTGCTTTGGATCGACCGTGTCGGCACTTTCGACGAGTTCCTCTGAGCGCGCGTGAAGTGCACGCGCGATCACCGCCAAGAACTCCTGTGGATTCACCGGCGGCCTCGGGTCGTCCGTGACGTCTCGTACCTGCTGGCGGAAATTGACAGTCCCCCGTAGTCGTCTCTTGATTTCGGGCGGAGAGGCGAACATTCGCGATAGAATAAGTTGGTTGATAGAAAGCGTCACCGTGAAAAGCGTCAGTTGGCCGGCGATGATACCACCGAGTAGCGTGGGCATCGAACTCGACGGACCGACTTCCAGAACGTTAAACTGGATCAGAAGGATGCTCAACGCCCATATCAGCCCAAGCACTAAACCTGCAATCAGAAGCCGGTGCCCGCGAAACAGCAGCCATTCGGTAAGAGCGAACTCACCCTCCTGTAACGATGGCTCGTTGTCGGGCGACGTTTCCCGCATAGAAACTGATAGCGAGGGACACGTATGAATGCTACTGACGTGGTTGAAGAGAGGAAGGGATTCCTCCCGAACGTATCGTTAGAGTAGCTTCGTAGAGATAGTGGTTCGACGGCAAAGTTATCCGAACGTCGGAATCGAACGCGCTAACGATTGACGCGAACGGCAGTGGAAAATTGGCGACAGAGCGTCTACCTATCTCCGGAGAGTTCAGTCGGTGGACGAAATTCCCCACGCGATGTGGTCCCAGAGCCTCTCGTAGGCGTAGTAGGTCACCGTTTTGACGACGTTGGTGACGACGCCAATATTGAGCGCATCGCCGACGTTCCCGACGACGAGCCATGCAACGGTGATCGTAATCAACAGCATGAAAAGCCGATAGCACAGCGTCTTGGTAATCGCTCGTAACCTGGCCTGGCGGGGAGAGCGAGAAGCGAGCCATCGGAGCATAGAGAAGGTGTCTATTCCGACACTAATAAGTAACCGCCAATAGTTCCATGTTGGTTGTTTCGTAACTGAAAGCAGTTACAGAAGTGCGAAATCCGATGGTCCGATGATAGTTCGAAAGAGAGATTCCTCGGCAACGGTATCGGACGACGATCCACCGTCCGAAACGACCGTGATCTTCGACGAACCTGGCGAAACGAGACGCCTGTACCGACGGATGCAGGAACACCGCGAGAAGCAGGGAAAGAGCGAACACGGATCCGACCCGTCTCGGGTCTCCTGCCCGCGCCTGAGTCCGTCCACATGCAAACGACGGACTACGCCGGTAACTACAACGAGGAAACCGGGGGCTCCTAATGGAACACCGCTCGCTTCTTCGGCGGATGGGCTGCTCGAAAGTAGTCATAGAGGTTTACCGATTGTATGCAGTAATCCGAGAACGGACCCCAACCCGTGGCCGCTACAGTCGAGTTGATCACGGTCGTCGTTACGATCTTGGGACTGGGAGTCGCTGCTCAAGTCATCTCGGACCGGTTTCGTGTTCCGAGCGTGATGCTCCTCATCCTCGCAGGCGTCGCTGTAGGACCGGAGGGACTCGGCATCATCACACCGAATATCTTCGGTGAGGCACTTCCGGCGATTGTTGGGCTCAGCGTCGCAATTATCGTCTTCGAAGGAGCCTTCCATCTCCATTTAGAGCATCTGCGCGAATCTCCGAGGGAGACGCTCCGCCTCGTCACCCTCGGCGCAGTCATCTCTCTCGCTGGAACGGCCATCGCCGTGCGATATGCACTGGACGCTCCATGGGACGTGGCGCTCTTGGTCGGGTCGCTCCTGGTAGCGACCGGACCGACGGTCATCACGCCCATCACGAACGTCGTCCCTGTCCGTAACCGCGTCGCCACCACGCTCGAAACCGAAGGCGTCGTCAACGACGTCACGGCTGCGATTCTTTCCATCGTGATGTTCGAATACGTTCTGCTGGAGACGCGCGGACTCCCGACGCTCGTCCGCGAATTCGGGGTGCGATTCGGAGTCGGTGTTCTTGTCGGGAGCATCGTCGCGGGAATCGTCTGGTATCTCCTACGCCACGTGAGGCTCTCTGTCGAGAACGCACCACAGAACGCACGGTTGATCGTCCTCATCGCCTCCCTCGTCATGTACGGTTTGGCCGAACAGATCGCCTCGGAAGCAGGCATCGCCGCCGTCGCGGCAGGTGGATTTATCCTCGGAAACACCGACTTGCCGTATCGAGATGCCGTCGAACGATTCAAGGGAGATATCACACTCCTCGTGATTGCATTCATCTTCATTACCCTCGCCTCGCTCCTCTCTCTCGGGGACTTACTCGCGCTCGGAATCGGGGGAGTGATCGTGGTCATCGCAGTCGCCGGCGTGATTCGTCCCGCCCTCGTCATGCTCTGTACCCGTGGAGGTAGCTGACACTGAACGAACGGCTCTACGTCAGCGCAATCGGCCCGCGAGGAATCATCCCGGCCAGCGTCGCAACCCTGTTCGCGCTGGAAATACAGCCCCAGAACCCGCAAGTTGCGACGACGCTCGTCGGGACGGTCTTCCTCGTAATATTCGTGACCGTGGTCTTTGAAGGGGGCCTGGCACGTCACCTCGCACAGGCACTGGACGTGATTCCGATGCGGACGATCATCATCGGCGGCGGGCGCGTCGGGCGAGCGCTTGCCGAACGGCTCGAGGAACGCGATGAGGACGTTGTGATCATCGACAACGACGAGCAGGCCGTCGAAGAGCTCAGAGCGGACGGGTTTTCCGTTCGACACGATGACGGCGCCAGTCAGGAAGTTCTGGAGGCCGTGGGAGCCGGGAACGCGAAGGTAGTAGCGGCGGCGACAGGCGAAGACGACGTCAACCTTCTGATTGCCCAACTCGCCAAGAACACGTTCGACGTCGAGACCGTGGTGGCCCGCGTGAATCAGCCAGGCAACGTCGACGCGTTCGAAGATCTCGACGTCGAAGCAATCTCGGCCGGCATGTCCGTCGCGTGGTCGATGGACAACGTGATCGAGCGACCCGCGATCTCCCGCTGGATGACCGAGTTAGGCCGAACGGGCGACGTACAGGAAGTCGAAGTCACGACCGATACGATTGCCGGCAAGACGGTGTCAGAGCTCATGGTCGATATCCCGGAAGACTGTCACCTCGCGCTTCTCAGTCGAGACGAAGTCAATCAGCTTCCCCATCCAGAGGATACGATCGAGCACGGTGACCATCTGACGTTCATCGGGCGAACAGAAGCAGTCCGTCAAGCCATCGAGCACTGCACCGGGTGAGACCCGTCACTCGAAGTACGACCGGTCGCGTTTTCCTCATCGTCACGTGAGCAAGTGAGACCGGGCAAGGCGGTCAACGGGGCTCGTTGGGTTAACTATGCAGACATCGAGGTGAGCGGTCTATTTTCGGTTTTTGTACGTACCTACCTTAATAAGAATTATTGCTTTTAATCTGGACTGGTTTTCATCGAAGGCTCGCTGTAGGAGCAGCGGTCCAACTGTCGAAGTCCGCCGAGTTACGGTTGCAGTCCCAGGATGAACACAGCGAGCAGTACGAGGGGAACGAGAACGATCGTCACGAGCAGCGACGTCACGTACGGAAGGAATCTGGTGGTAATCGTCGCACCCCCGATGTCGCCGTACAAGAGCGCAACGAGGATCGATGACGCGACGCTTACGCTTCGAATACTCGATTGCTCGCTCGGATAGTTCACTCAACCAGTTCGTGAGTAATGGTTCTTCTGGCAGGAAACACAGCTTCAGAACGGGCGAATTTCCGTGTGTATACGTGGCTCTGTCGATATCCGCGTCTTCTGACGGGTGACGGAGTGATAATACTGAGCGCTATGGCCCCGAATCGAACGAGCGGAGGTGCGATAGTTTCCTCAACCTCGAATCGGACTACCGATTGCTCCTGTCACTCTCCAATGATTTCAACGGATCCGAGAGAACGTTATCCGAACTAAATCTGCCAGCGGAAGGAGTGATACTCGGTATTCGATGAGAGGGCTCGTACATCGGCACCCCAGCCAGAAACGGAGACGAAACCGGGCAACACCCTCGTCCTCGATGGCCAACAAGATAGCCTCGAGGAGCTTTCTGACCGCCGAGCAGGAGATGCTGTCCACGATGAAGAGACTCTCGAACAGCACTACGAACTCCGCATAGATCGAGAACGGGATACCGGGGGTAGGCCACTTCCGGTTAAATAGGTCTTAAGCGGAAGTGACATGGTTACGCGCTGAGTGACGAAAACCGCATGAGGGCGTCGGGGATGCCCGGTGATAAATCTCATAGTGCTATAGGAAATCAGTGGGTTTCGGGAGTCGATACTGCGACGGCTATAGAGAATCTATGATTCGGGATTTCGGACGGACTAGTGAGCGGAAACCGCTGCAAATCGAGTCTCGCGCTCAGTCTTGTCGTACCAACTACTTTCTGTCGAGTTCTCGAGACCGCAGGCAGCGATGCCACTCGGAAACACGGCGTTCGGCTGGATTGGACGGCTTTCTCTCCGATTCCCGACTCCTTCTTCAGCAAAGTGAGCGTGTTATCGGCGCGTGTTCGTACCCATCAGTCGAATCCACCTGGACGAGCACATCGACCGCCCACCATGTCGACCTCGCGTCGCTGTCGTGCGCATCGAAGATGAAGTAGGCCAGCGGAAACGAACGGGCGAATTGCTCGACAGAGGAGCGCTCGTCGTATCAGAACCACGTTTCTGAGATAGTGCGAACATCTGACTCCAGTCCGGCAAGCCGGGTTCGGTCGTACCAGGGCGTCGAACCGTACACCGGTCACTCGGTGTGCGATCGTCGGGAAATCCGTCGAAAGACAGTTCGGCGAGACTCACACTCGAAACCGCTACGAGACGCTGGACACGGCACGCGCAAGAATGCGTCTAACTGCTCAGTACGGTCTGTTCAGAGATCGACAGAGGCCACTACTTCGTACTCGCTTCTATCGGCCGGTGGTCGAGTGATCGTAATATTATCTACAGTGAAATCCCATTCGAAGTCGTATTCCAGGAGGAACGAAACGATGTTACGAGTTCGCTCATCATCAACGTCGAGTGCGAAGCCCACGTGTGGAAACCATCTCTGCGGTTCGTAGTATGGCTCTGGTGCCGTTCCCAGATTCTCGACCGCCCGTACGACGTCAGAGTGGAGTGCTGTGAGTTGAGGGGATTTAGCGACCGGGAGCCAGACGACGTTACCGGGGAAGATGCCGATACCATCTGTATGGACAGAAAACGGAGAGTGCTCTTCCGTAGCTTCCTCGACGGCCGCTTCAACGGTTGCAGTATCGACGTCATCGTCCAGCGCGTACAGGGTAAAGTGCGGAAAGGGGTTGGCGTACTCGTCAACGCCGAATTCATCTACTAACTCGTCCCGGATGGATTCGACGGTGCTGTAATACGGGTCAGGAAGCGTAGGTCCGATGATGGTAGCCATACTTCGATATCCTAAAATATTTGCAATAAATATTCTGCTGTTAGTCTGAGAAGTAGTACGCACGAAGCGTCCCAGTTTTGGAACCGATAATTGTCGAAAGGCCGGCATCAGCTGAGTCAGCACAATCGTTTATCTGTCCTTTAAACGCCACCTTGCGGTCAACGATCTTCCAGGTCCGTGTATCGATTTGGAACGAGGGCGTCGACCGAGGCCAACCACTGACGGGTCGATAGAGATCTCAGCCACTCTGACGATGCTCTGTCTGCATCGAGAGCAGGGCCAGTCACTTCGAGTGACGGGTCGACGATGCGGAGCCCCCGCCGGGTTCGTCGCGGTCGACAGTCGGAACCACGTCCGTGACGAGGTCGGCGTCTCCGAGGTACTGCCGACCGAACAGAAACACCATTGCGACGGCAACCAGGACGGTCAGGGCGTCCTGTGCCAGCGGGACGCTCGTCGTCGTCTCCCAGAGATAGGCGAGATTCGTCAGCCAGTGAAACAGGACCATCAGCGGCACGCTTCCACCGGATCCGTTGTACACGGCGGTCATGACCACCGAGGTTGCCATCAGTCCGACGAACAGGCGCACCAGCGTAACCGGCATGGAGCCGCCACCACGAGCGAATTCGGCAGCCGCGATCACCGTGGCCGGCGCGTGCCAGACCGACCAGACGAATCCGAGGACGAGCGCCGCGCCGAGGCCACTGTACCGCCGTTGCAAGACCGGGAGTGCGAGACCGCGCCACCCGAGTTCCTCGATGGGGCCCTGCAGGAGGCGCAAGCCCGCCGTCGTCAGGAACGCCGCGAGCCAGCCGTCGGCCAGACGGAGGTCTGGCCCACCGAGTACCGCGGTGAACGCGGCAGCCACGAAGTAGACGGCCGGGATGCCGACGACGACGGCTGCATACCACGGCCACCGACCGCGCACCTGCGAGATACGACGCCCGTAATCGCGGACGCCCTCCCGTCCGTAAGCGATGCCGACGACGACGAACGCGGCGATCGCGGGCGCCCAGACGACGAGGAACGCCAGCGGAGAGTATCCGGCGAACGTCACCTCGAACGGGAGAACCGGGGCGAGAACCAGCAAGATTCCGGGGATGCCCCACGATATCGCGAGCGTAAGGGCGAGGAAGGCGGCGAACACGTGTCGGCTCGTCCACGTAGTGAGGTGCGTTCCGAAAGCGCGTTTCACGGCAGCGGCTCACCTCGCGGAGGGGCGACGCTCCACGCAACTGACCGTCGCGTCCGGATCGATCTCCGCGACGACCGTCTCGCCGGCGTGCTCGAATCGCATTTCGAGTCGGAGCGGGTCCTCCGAGAGGACGGTCGCATCGAACGCGTCCATCTCCCCCCAGACCTGCGAGCCGTGGCGGGTCGAGACGTCGAACCCGTGTTCGGCGAAGAACCCCTCGACGACGGGGTGGAACGTCGCGAGCGTCGCACCGGATACTTCGGCGACGCCGCCGCAGCGGCGACACTCGAACTCGGCGTGCGACGGCTGCGGGTCGTCCTCGGTGCCTCCGGGAGGGCTGGCGAGTTCTCCGTCCAGTCGTCCCGCACAGATGGAACAGAACCCGTCGGCGATCCGTGTCATGAGCTGGTGCCACCAGCGGGCGAACGCCTGTGGCAACTCCTCGCGTTCGAACTGGTCGAGGCTGCCGGCCGGGAAGGAGAACCTGGCTCCCTTCTCGCAGTCGGTACAGCGGAAGTCTGCTTTCTCGTCGTCGTAGCTGACGACCATCTCGCCGCCACAGAGCAGACAGTCCCACCCGACCGAGATGGGGTCGACGGTCGCCTTCGTCGTGTAGGTGCCCGCGTACATCGCTCCGACGACCTGCTTGCCGGCGTGAGTCAGCTCGTAACCGTCGGATTCGCGAACGAACGACCCCACCAGCTTGCCGAGATGGTAGTTGAAGTTCCCGCTGTCCGCGATGTCGACGCGCTCGTACAGCGACGAGAACGTGAGCGCCTCGTTCGGGGTTTCGCCGAGCGCTCTAAGGATCTCGACGCGCACCCCGCTGGAGAGCAACTCGAAGACCTCGACCGGCGACCGTTTTTCGACGACCACGGACGGGTCATCGTCGGGAGCCCCGTCGGACATGTGTTCGTCGTCGCCGTCGAACGCCATTTCGCTTGCGATGCGCTCCGATCCGAGCCGACGGGAGTTACCCTGCCCGGAAAATATCATTTCTCCAACAGTAATCGGCTGCGGATTACACTTATGCGGTGTCGCTCCCGCAATCGAATACGATGGTCGACACGTACGCTGTTCGAACCAGTTCGGACGGCGACCGACGACAGAACGTATCGCGACGGGTATAGGACGAAGTCGCTACCCCGTCGACCAACTTCCGACACGATTCCGACACAGTCCACTCTATGCAAACGCCACAGAAGTCGATCGGCTATCTCCTGCATCGGGTCGCCAGACGACACTGGGCGAGGTTCACCGAGGGGATCTGCTTTCTCCTCCTCGCGCTGTTCCTCCAGCGCATTCCCGCCCTCTTCATCGGGGTCGCCCTCGACGCGCTCCTCCTGGAGAGCCGGGCGTTCACGCTGCCACTGCTCGCCGCCGGCTGGATTCCGACGACGACGAACGGACAGGCCCTCCTGACGGTCGGCGTCCTCGGAGCCGCGATAATCGTCGAGAGCACGTCGAAGTGGTACGGGCAGCTCGTCTACGAGGAGGCGACCCTCCGGACGCTCCACGAGATACGGACCACCACCTACGACACCGCCACGTCGCTCTCGATGCGCTTCCACGACACCAGCGAGGGTGGCGACATGCTGAGCATCCTGAACGACGACGTCGACAACCTCGGCGACCTCTTCGACGGCGCACGCGACGGCGTCCTCTACGGCGGTGACGTCCTCAGCGCGTTCGCCTTCATGCTCCTGCTGAACTGGAACCTCGCGCTCGTCGTCGCCGCGTTACCGCTGCTGATCGTGGCGACGGGTCGCGTGTACGCCGCGCTGCTGGAACCCAGGTTCGATGCCATCCGGGAGAGCGTCGGGGCCATGAACGTCTGCCTCCGCGACGCTATCGAGGGGCTGGACACCGTCAAGGCCTTCACGCAAGAAGCCCGAGAGCGCGCCCGCGTTGCGGACGCGTCCACCGAGTACAAGCGGTCGAAGTGGTCGGCTATCCGCCTTCGAGCCGTCTACAATCGGGTCTCGTGGCTCATCGCCGCCGTCGGCATCTGGGGACTGTTCCTGCTGGGCGGGTACTGGATCATCGCGGGACCGCCACTGTGGTTCACCCAGGCGCTGTCCGCTGGCACGCTACTGACGTTCATCATGTACACGTTCTCCTTCCTGGACCCGACGCGGCGCCTCGCGGTCGACGTGATCAACAAGTTCGAGAGCGCGCAGGCGTCGAGCAAGCGGGTCGTCTCCCTCCTCCAGAGCGGCGACCGAATCGAGGAACGCGACGACGCTCCCGACCTAAGCGTGACCGAGGGCCGCGTCGAGTACGACGGCGTCTCCTTCTCGTACCCGACGGCCGAGGAGCAGACGCTCCGCGACGTATCCTTCGCCACCGACTCCGGCGAGTTCGTCGGCGTCGTCGGTTCGACCGGGGCGGGCAAGTCTACGCTGACGAAGCTCCTCTTCCGGTTCTACGACCCCGACTCGGGCACCGTCAGAATCGACGGGCAGGACGTCGCCACCGTCGACGTCGAGAGTCTCAGGGACCAGATCGGGTACGTCAACCAGGAGCCGTTCCTCTTCCACGGCACGGTCCGGGAGAACGTCGCGTACGCGACCCCGGAGGCGACGCGGGAGGACGTCGTGACCGCCGCAAAGCAGGCAGGTGCACACGAGTTCGTCCGCGAACTGGACGACGGCTACGAAACCACCATCGGCGAGCGGGGAGCGACGCTTTCGGGGGGCCAGCGCCAGCGCATCGCCATCGCACGCGCCATCCTCCCCGACCCCCTGATCCTCGTCTTCGACGAGGCCACTAGCCACGTCGACAACGAGACGGAACTGGTGCTCCAGGAGAAACTCGACGAACTCACCGCGGACCGTACCACCCTCATCGTCGCCCACCGCCTCTCGACGGTTCGGGACGCAGACCGGATTCTGGTGCTGGAGGACGGGAACGTCGTCGAACGGGGGACGCACGACGAACTCGTCGAGCGGGGCGGCACGTACGCCACGCTGTGGCGCATCCAGACAGGGGACGTCGCCGAGGTCCCCTCCTGAGGCCGGGACCGGACGAGCGGTGCCGTACCGACCCGGGTCGGCGCGCTCGTCGATGGCTTCGTCAGGCGGCCGGACCGTCGCAACCGAACGTCCGCGACCGCCACCTGCGAACGAAACCCCGGGCGCGACGAGCACCGCGCAATCCGACTATCTTTAAGCAGTGAGAGAATTCGGCCCTTTAGGGCAGGCGTGAATCGCGTCACTTCATTACACAACCTACGTGCTACAGCACTCTGAATACCCCACCGTAACACGAACCTTTTAAGGTACAAGAAAACATACAGAAAAACGGATGCGAGTTGACATCGCCATCAAGCGTGGCAGTGACCTTCACGAGCGAGTGAAAGAATACTCCCGCGAGAACGGCCTACGAATGGACTTCGCCTACGCCGAACTCGTGGAGAAGGGCCTCGACGCTGCTGAAGAATGAGTGAGGAAAGTAAGACGCTCGAAGCGTATCTTGCTCCACCCACTCGACACAAGCAGCGCAAGCTCCACGACGAGCATGAGCGATACGGGACGCTGCTCCACCGCAGTTTCAACGAAGAGTGCGATACGATGAGTGCTGTCAACGAGGTCGTCAGCGGTGAAGACCTCAATTGGCACTCGAAAAACGCACTCAAGAAATACGTTCCCAACTTGCTCGACGAGGACACGTACGGTGCAAAGCAACTCGCAGACGACCACCCCATCCGCTACGCGAACACCGCAGCCGTCTTCGACGTTGACGAGGACAGACACCACTCGATTTGCTGGGAAGTCCCACTCTCCGGCAGGGCCCACCAAGACACGCCATCGAGTGAGGAACTCCCGTCTGCAAAGCGGGCTTCCGATGACAAGGGTTCGTCTAGCTCACCAGCGGTGGGAGCGGGGACGGGGCCAGAGACCGGTGACGCGCACACGTCTTGAAACCTCAATCCCAGCCAGTCTGGGTATTCCACCCGTGGTGGAAGCCCCGGCGTGAACGCCAGGCGAGGATGTCACCGGAACTGCATGCCGCCGTTCACGTTCACGATTTCCCCGTGGACGAAGTCGTTCTCCAGTACGTACTCGACGGTGTGTGCGATCGCTTCCGGGTCGCAGGCGTAGGTCGGAAGGTGGGTGTCGACGTTCTCGTGGCCGCGGAAGTCGATATCTTCCAGATACGAGACGATGTCGTCGTTCAGATCCGTCTCCACCGGCCCGGGCGCGATGGCGTTCACCTGAACGCCGTCGGGACCGAGCTCCCGGGCCAACGAGCGGGTGAGGCCGTGGAGTCCGGCTTTGCTCGCCGCGTAGCTCGCGTCGACGGTTCCGCCCGTCCCGCCGATGCTGGAGACGTTGACGACGTCCCCGCCCGGGGATATATGCGGAATCGCCGCTCGCGCCGTGTAGAACGCGCCGCCGAGATTCGTCTCCATCACGTCCTGCCACTGCTCGTCGGTAATCTCGGTCGCCCTGCTCGGACGGACGATTCCGGCGTTGTTGACGACGGCGTCCAGTCCGTCGAACGTCCGGACGACGTCGTCGACCATGCTCGTCACCGCATCGGAGTCGCGGACGTCGGCCCGGAAGGCGCTGGCGGTCGCTCCCTTCGCTTCCGCCTCACGGACGACCTCTCGGGCGGCGTCGGCGGACCGGAAGTAGTTGACGGCGACGTCGTTCGTTTCCGCGAGCCGCAACGCGATGGCTCGGCCGATTCCCCTGCTCGCACCGGTCACGAGTACTGTCGTGGCATTACAGATTCGTACTACCGACTAATACCTGTGGCGAACGACGAGGGAGCCGGTCGAAGGGACGAAACGGACCCGGTCTCAGGGAGAATTCGGTCGGTCGGATGGGTAGCGCAGGCCGAACTCCCGTTCCAGCACGTCGTGCCACTCGCTCGGCTCGACCGGTCGTTCGCGTTCGTCGCTCTCGGTCGCGCGGGTGAGCATGTCGGGCGTGAGCTTCACGTACCCCCGTTCGGTGGCGACGAGGACGACGGGGTCGCCGGTGAACGCTGAGTCGGGAGCGGTCTGGAAGTACTCGCAGGTCGCCTCGAAGTAGCGCAGCTCCCGTGGCACGGTCCGGAAGATGTACCTGTCCTGCCAGTCGTCGGCGTCGGACCGCCGGTACCGGGTCACGTGGTCAGCGTCCGGCCGCTCGCTCTCGACGACGCACCACTCGACGCCGGCGGCGTCCGAGCGAGTCGTCCCGTCCATCGGGACCGGGCGTCGCAGTTTCGGGAGGCCGAGGCCGACGTCGACCAGGTACGGCCGGTCGAGGGAGACGCGGAGGACGAGGTGGTCCGCTGGCGGTCCGAACGTGCCATCGTCGTTCGCGATTCGGGCGGAGAGGCGGTCCACGTCGAACCCGAGTTCGTCGAGGAGCCATCCGAACAGCCCGTTGAGTTCGTAACAGAAGCCGCCCCGCTCGCGGTCGACGATCTTCTCGTAGAGGTCGGAAAGCGCGAGCGACACGCCCTCGCCCTCGCGGTCCCCGTGCGGGTCGCCGGTGATGGACAGCGTCTCGAACGGGACCGCGGTGACGTGCGCTCGCTGGAGACGTTCGAGCGTCTCGCGGTCGCGGGCCAGCGCGCGCGACGGCTCGACGCCGATGCGGGACAGGTAGCGTTCGTGGTTCATGTCGTCCGTCACGGTTCCTGTCGAACGTCGCGTCGACAAGAACAAAAGGACTCGCTGAACTCGATTATTGTTACCCGGGTTATACTTCTGGCCGCCGACGGGTCGGACCGAAAGTGATTATCCACCTCCCGTACACGTTTCCCGCATGGCGGGTGAGGACCACGAACCGGCCACGGAGGCGGCCCCGACGGCCGAGGAGACGTTCGCGCTCGTCGGCAACGAGGTCCGGGCGGGAATCCTCCGGACGCTCAGCGACGCCCGCGGCGGCGAGGGGAGTCCACCGTCCCTGTCGTTCTCGGAGCTTCGTTCGCGCGTCGACGCCGACGTCCGGAGCAGTCAGTTCAACTACCACCTCCAGCAGCTCGTCGGGCAGTTCGTCGAGAAGCGCGCGGACGGGAACGCCCAGCTCGTCGACGACGTCGTCGACCGGAAGGACGACGGCTACGCGTTGCGCCCCGAGGGGACGATGCTCACCCGGACCATCCGCGCTAGGACGACCGGCGACGAGTCGGTCGACCGCCTGGCCGTCGACCTCGACTGCTACCACTGCAGGACGCCCGTCGAAGCGACGTACCGCAACTCGATATTCAGGATGCAGTGTCCCGACTGCGAGTATCTCTACGAGTACGACCTGGTGCCGCCCGGCGTCCTTGACGACGACGAGCGGACGCTGCTCTCGCAGGTCGGCGAGCACCAGCGCCACGTTCGCCCGCGGCGCCTGTCCGCTCTGCGGAAACGCCGTCGACGTGCGGTTCGTTCCCCCGTCCGACACGGGGTACCCGCGTCCGGACCTGCGCGAAGCGTGTATCAACCGAGCGTGCGACCACTGCGGCCACCGGAACTACCTGCGGGTCGGCGAGGCACTCCTGCGCGACCCCGGGCTGATATCGTTCTGCCACGAGCGGGGGCTCGACGTGACGACGACGCCCATCTGGGAACTGGAGTTCGCGGCAACCGACCGCTTCACGACGGTTCGCTCGACCGACCCCTGGGAAGTGGCCCTGTGTGTCTCGCTCGACGGCGTCTCCGCGAGCGGCGCGGAGACTCGCTCCGCGGACCGTTCGAGCGGAGGCTCGTCGGCCACAGCCGACGGTGACACGCTCGAACTGGTCGTGGACGAGGACCTCTCGGTCGTCGAGCGCGACTACCCGTAGCGGTTGCCGGCGAGACGGGAGCGGGGACAGGTCAGTCGTCCGTCCTCGGGTGCACCCGACTGTCGTCCGCCACCTCGTGGAGGGCGTTCGTGACTGTGCCGTGTTCCGCGGCGTGCGGACGACCGGGAGCGTCGTCGTACCCGTAATTGAATAGGCGGTTGCGGTTGAGCGTCAGCTTCGTGAACTCCGGCTGGAGCAGGTCGAACAGTTCGAAGCGGTCCTCGAGTTCCGGGAACTGCGACTGGTAGTCGAGGACGGTCTCGCGGGCGTGCGTCCAGAACTCTTCCTCGTCGTAGTCCTCGTGGGCTTCCAGCACGTCCGCGACGTAGCGGAGGACGCAGACGAACAGGCCGCAGAAGACGAACTGGGTGAGACCCTCGGGCGGTTCCTTCCGGAGCACATCGTCTACCGCCTCGGGGAGAGCCTGGAGTTCGGGCAGGGGCCGGTCGCTCACGTTCACGTCGTCGGCGAAGTCCTTGACCGCGAGACGGCTCGGAGCGCCGTCCTCGACGACAAGGATGGTGTTCTGGCCGTGCGGCGAGAACGCCGTCCCGTAGCGGTAGAGGAAGTGGAGGAGCGGCGGCAACACGGTGTCGAAGAACTCCTCGACCCACTCGTCGAGGGTGAGTCCGGAGCGCTCGACGAGCTGCGAGAGGTACGGGACGCCGTCGCCGTCGACGTGCATCAGCGCTGAGAGCGTGACTGCGCGCTCGTCGTCCTCCAGGAACGTGTAGATGGACTCGCGCCAGACTGCGCCGAGCAGTTCGTGGTACTGGTAGGGCGACCCCTCGATGCCGACGAAGTCGTCGTGGTCGTAGTTGACGCCTGCTATCTCGCCCGGGAGGACGACGTCCTGCTCCTGCAGGAACTCGTCCCGCTCGTAGATGTCCTTGACGTACCGGGTGACGGTCGGCGCTATCTCGGTGCGTTCACCCGGGAGGCCGCGCCAGACGAGCGTGTTGAGGATGCGCATCGGCACCTTCACGTGGTGTTTCTCCTCGCTGTCGAGGTTGACGAAGGTGCGCACCGACTGCTGGGGGAGGTACTCGTCCGGCCCCTCGCCGAGGGGAACGATGTCGTCGCTGGCGATGTCGCCGGGGAACAGCGGGACGATGCTGTTCTCCCACTGCCAGTCGTGGACCGGGACGAAGTAGTAGGCGTCCGGGTCGCAGCTCCGGTCCGCGAGGCGGTCGCGGAACAGGTCGTAGTGGTCGCCGAGTTCGCTCCGCACCAGCGAGTTGTGGTCGCGGTCGGGCGTCGCGGTGAACGTCGCCTCGCTCCGCCGGACGGCCACCCACGACAGCGTGACCGGCTCTTTCCGTTCGGGGGCGTACTGCCGGTAGTCGTCGTAGCCCCACCCGAGCCGACCCTTGTTGTAGGTTATCCACGGGTGGCCCTCCATCTCGCCTTCGAGGTGCGCGTAGTCGAGGTCCGCGGGGTCGAACCCGTCGCGTTCGCGCTTGCGAGCCTCGACGTGGGCGTCGGCGAGGAGCGTCCGCTCGTACTCGCGGACGAGGTTGCCGGCCGTCAGCGCGTCGAGGTCGACGGTCGCTTCGAGGTCCCGGAGGAGGCGCACGGGGTCGGTCGCGGTCGTCCACGCGTCCCCGTCGGCGGTACGTCGTTCGACGGTGTCGCCGTGGACGCTGTAGCTGTCCATCAGCCGCTCGGTCGCCTCGAAGCGGTAGCTCGCCGGGTCGAGGTCGACGCGGTAGATGTGTCGGTCGCAGCCCGCGACCACCTTCTTCGGGTGGAGTATCTCCTCGTAGGCGAACTCTTCGAGCATCTTTGCGAGGAGACGCCGCTCGACGGTCTCCCAGACGTCCTGGCTCAACGCTGCGTCGCGGATCGTGTCGTTCGGGTTCATGGTCTGTGGTCGTTCGTACGCGGGGTCGTTTCGCTCCCGTCGCGGGAGGCACCGGGCGCGCGCTCGACGAACCGGTCGACCGAGAAGTCCTGGAAGACCGTGTCCTCGTCGTCGGGCAGGACCTCGCGGCCGGCGAGTCGGTTGACGAACTTCGAGTTGCGGTAGGCGCCGAGGCCGAGGTCCGGCACGCCGACGCCGTGCGTGTGGAGTTCGGCGTTCTGGAGGAAGACGTCGCCCGCGTGGTCGACGTCGAGGCAGTGGTCCTCGGTCACCGCGAAGCGACCGCGGTCGTCCCAGCGGATGGCGTCGGCCAGCGGGTCGAGGAACGCCGGCGTGGGCCGCTCGTAGCCCGTTCCGAGGACGACGACCTCCGACTCGTGGACGAACGACTCCTCGGCCTGCCACTGGCGGCAGTCGAGGGCGTAGGCGTCGCCCACGTCAGCGATGTCGCACACCTCGGTCATTGCGAACAGTCCGACGTCGGGGTCGCGGTCGCCGATGGAGCGCCGGTAGAGCAGGTCGTAGATGGCGGCGCTCGTGTCGGGGTCGACGCCCTTGTAGAGGCGGTCCTGGCTCGGGACGAGGTCGTCTTTGACCGCCTGGGGGAGGTCGTAGACGTAGCGCTCGTACTCGGGCGTGAAGTGCTGGAGGCCGAGCTTCGAGTACTCCATCGGGAAGAACCCGTCCGAGCGAGTGAGCCAGTCCAGGCGGTAGTCGTGGGTGGCCTGCCGTTCCAGCAGGTCCTCGAACACCTCGCTCGCGCTCTGGCCCGACCCGACGACGGTGACGGAGTCCGCGTCCAGCACGCGCTCGCGGTGGTGGCGGTACTGCGAGGTGTGGAAGACGTCCTCCTCCGGGTGGCCCTGCAGGTGGTCCGGAATCTGCGGCCGGGAGCCGACACCGAGCGCGAGGTTCTCGCCGCGGTACTCGAAGCGCTCGTCGGTTCCGGGGCGGCACGCGGCGACGACGTACTCGGCCGCGTCGTCGTCCCACCTGACCTCGGTGACCTCGCGGGCGAACCGGGTCGCGTCGAGGCGCTCCGACACCCACTGGAGGTAGTCGTTATACTCGCGGCGGGGCGTCTGGAACGTCTCGTAGAAGTAGAACTCGTAGATACGGCCCGTCTCCCGCAGGTAGTTGAGGTAGCTGTGGGGGTTCGTCGGGTCCGCGAGGGTGACGAGGTCCGCGAGGAACGGCACCTCGAGGGTCGTCCCCTCCAGCAACATCCCCTCGTGCCACTGGAACACCTCGTCCCGTTCGAGGAAGACGGCGTCGACGTCGACCGCGTCGGTCCCGTCGAGGAGCGCGGCGAGACCGAGGTTGAACGGTCCGAGGCCGACGCCCACGACGTCGTGGGTCGTCGCCGCCGACCCGGCGTCCTCAGTCATCGTCGGCCACCCCCTGTGCGGGCGCCGCCGGCGGGTCCGTCAGCACCTGGGACTCGAAGCGGTCTCGGTCGCAGACGAGGAGCGCCGCGTCCTTCTCGCGCTCGTCGAAGCGGAACTCCCCCTCGTCGCGGAAGCCGCAGCGTTCGAAGACGCGGCGGGCACGCTCGTTGCGCGCGTCCGGTTCGGCCACCACCCGCCGGGTTTCGGGGTGGCGGAACCGCATGGCGACCACGGCCCGCAGCAGGGGGAGCGCGTACCCGTGGCCGAGATACTCCTCGGGTCCGACGAGCAGGTGGACGCCCTGGTCGTTCGGGTCGGCGTCGTAGTGGTTCGCGAGCGCGTCGTCGGCCGCCCAGTAGCACTCCCAGTAGCTCATCGGGACGTGGTCGAGACAGCCGACGTAGGGCGTGAGGTGGTCGTCTTCGAGCTTCTCCCGGAGTTCCTCGCGGAACGCGGGCAGCGGCAGGTCGAGTTGCCAGTAGGGCTTGACGTGCTCGCTCCCAAGCCACCGGTGGAGGCGGCCGAGGTCCCGGTCGAGGTCGACCGGTCGGAGCGACACCGTCTTGCCGACGTCGCGCGCGTGCGTCTGGAAGTCGTACCGGGCCGCGACGACGGCGTCCGGTCCCGTCACGCGCGACCCACCTCCAGTTCGGCGACCAGCGGATTCTTCACGTCCGCGTACACCGACTGGTTCTCCAGGTCGTTCTGGAGTTCGTCGAGGCCGCGGAAGCGCGTGAGGAGGTTGGCCTTGCACGGGACCGTCTCGTCGTCCAGGAGCGGGCCCAGGAACGACGAGGACGGGCGGTCGTAGCGCCGCCGCGCCCGTTCGAGTTCCTCGCGGAGGAGCCACAGGAGCCGTCGCTCGTCGACGAGGTCCGCCGCGCCGAAGGCGTTGACCACGCCGAGAGCGTTGTTCAGTATCACGTAGTAGCGCAGGCGCTCGTCCGCGATGGCGTCCGCGCAGACGGTGTCCGCGCGCTCGCCGACCCCGGGGAGGTACTCCTCGACCCGGGGGTACATGGATTCGGGGAAGTAGAACCCCTGGTTGTCCCGGTATCGGAACTCGTCGGGGTAGCCGTCCCCGTCGAGGGTCACCACCGAGTTCTGCTGGTGCGCCTCGACGCCGACGCCCTGCACGAGGTAAAGCCACAGCACGGGCCGAATCCCGACTTCGAGATACCGCCGGAACCACTCCTCGCTGACGGCGGCGGTGTCGCGGCCCTCGCGCGCCGCGACGTCCGCGACGAGGCGGCCGAGGCGCGACGGACCCGCGATGCCGTCCTGACAGAGCGCGACGACGGGCGTCGACCGCTCGGCGCGGTCGCCGGTGAACGGGTTCGACCGGAGGACCGTCTCCAGCCCCGACTCGGACCCATCGCCGGCGTCCAGCGCGAGGTACGCCGGGTCGCGGACGACGTCGAAGTCGGGGAACTCGGCGCGGAGTTCGTCGCCGAACGCGGTGTCGAGGAGTTCGGCGACGGCGACGCCTCGCTCCAGTTCCGGCCGCTTGTTCGTCCGGACGGAGTTGGTTATCTTCACGCGGAGCGACGACTTCACCATGAGCGACGCGTCGGGGCTGTAGAGCGTCCGGACCGACGTCGTGGGGGCGAACTCCCGGCCGACAGCGCCGAGGTGCTCGAGGCCGTCGCCGAGGTGGGTCCGCACGTGGGGGCGGTCGAGCAGGTAGTCGGCCTGCCACGGGTGGACCGGCAGGAGGACGTCGTCGGACTCCACGTGGTCGGCGACGAACGACGACGGTACCTCGGGGTCGTCGCGGAGGGCGTCGTCCACCCACTCGGCGGCGGACCGGTCGAGCGCGGAGGCCTGCGAGACGAGGCCGGGGTCGGCCCGGAAGTAGTGGAGCGGGAACGACGCCCGGAGTTCCGGCGCGTACGTCTCGCGGTCGCGCTCGGCGATTCCCTGCCTGCTCTTCGGCGTCGGGTGGCGGTGGTGGCCGAAGACGAGCGACTGTTCGGCGTCGCGGAACGAGACGTCCGGACCGACGAGTCGGTCCTCGTCGCTGGCGCGCGCCGCGACGAACCGCGCCGTGTTCTGCTCGCTCCGGAGGACGCGTTCGAGGAGTTCGTCGCGGACGTCGCCCGCGTCGCCGCCGTCGGCGAGCAGAAGGTCCTTCGTCACCAGCGTCGCGAGCGTCGCGGCGTCGGCCCGGTGGACCGACCCGTCGGGGAGACGGTACCGGACGGGGAACTCGAACAGGTGGCGCTCGGTCGGCGAGCGGTGTGCGAGCGGCGCGACGACCGCGACGTCCTGCGCCGGGAGCGTCGCCCGCAGGAGCCCGTCGGGACCGGGTTCGACGCCCGCGACGGCGTCCTCGTGGACCGAGTACTCGCCGGTTTCACGGAGGTAGCAGTTCAGGAACGCCTGCACCGTCGCCCGGTCCGCGCGGGCGTCCGGGTCGACATCGCTCATGCCGTCACCTCCCGCCGGACCGCGGTGACGGTCCGGGCGCAGTCGCGGATGGCGTCGAGGACGGCCGCGACGTCGTCGAGCGTCGTCCGGGGGTTCATCAGCGTGAGCTTCAGCGCCGCCACGCCGTCGACCTCGGTGCGGGCGACGACCGCCCGCCCCGCGTTGAACAGCGCCTCGCGGACGGCGCGGGTGAAGCGGTCGAGTTCGCCCGCGGTCAGGTCCTCGTCGGGTCGATAGCGGAAGACGACCGTGTTCAGCGACGGGTCGGCGAGGAGGTCGAAGTCGTCGGCGTCGGCGAGGAGCGCGGCGGCGTCGTCCGCAGTGTCGAGCGTCGTCTCGACGAGGGGGGCCAGGCGCTCCCGGCCGAGCGCCCGGAACGCGACGTAGGGTTTCAGCGCGTCGAAGCGGCGAGTCGTGCGCGTCGACTTCTCGACGAGGTTCGGAGCCGCCGCGTCCGCGGGGTTGAGGTACTCGTCGTTGCGCGCGGCGTGGGCGAACGCGGCGCCGTCGCGGACGAGGAAGGCTCCGCAGCTTATCGGCTGGTAGAACAGCTTGTGGAAGTCGACGGCCAGCGAGTCGGCGCGCTCGACGCCCGCGAGGCGGTCGCGCTCGTCGCCGAGCGCGAGCGCCCCGCCGAACGCGGCGTCGACGTGGAACCAGAGGTCATGGTCGGCCGCGCGGTCCGCGAGGTCGTCGAGCGGGTCGATGGCCCCGAAGTCGGTCGTCCCGGCGGTGCCGACGAGCGCGAACGGTTCGTGGTCGCGGTCCCGGAGGTCGGCTATCGTCTCGTCCAGCGCCGACGGGTCCATGCGCCGGTCGTCGTCGGTCGGGACGGTGACGACGGCGTTCTCCCCGAGGCCGAGGTGGGCGGCCGCCTGCTCCGCGGTGAAGTGCGCCTCCTCCGAGCAGAGGACGCGGAGCCGCTTCGCCGCGAGCGGCAGTCCGGAGGACTGGACGTCGCGGCCGAAACGGTCGGCGCAGTACCGGTTCCGGGCGAGCAACAGCCCCTGGAAGTTCGACTCCGTCCCGCCGCCCGTGACGACGCCGTCCGCGCCGTCCGGGAGGTCGAAGAGGTCGGCGAGCGCGTCGACGACGCGCCGCTCGACGAGCGTGGCGGCCCCGCTCTGGTCGAACGAGTCGAGCGACTGGTTGGTCGCCGAGAGCAGCACCTCGGCGGCGAGTCCGGGCACCATCGGGGGGCAGTGCAGGTGGGCGGCGGTCCGCCCGTCGGCCACGTTCACCGTGTGCGGGAGGACGCGCTCTGCCACCTCGTCGAGCGCCGCGTCGAGGCCGACGCCCTCCTCTGGCAGCACAGGACCGTCGTCGAGCAGTGCGTCGAGCGCGTCGGGGGAACGGCCAGAGAACGGTCGCTCACGGTCGGCGGCGTCGACGACAGCCTCAGCGGCGCGGTCCAGCGCCTCGCGATAGGTCGCCTCGCCCGCCGCCGTGCCGAGGAAGAGGCGGTCGGCGTCGTCCGCCTCAGTCATCCGTCGACACCTCTCCGGGGGCGTTCGCGACGGCTTCGACCGCCTCGTCGAAGATGCCGGCGATGTCGTCGACCTGTTCCGACGAGACGACCAGCGGCGGGAGAAAGCGCGCGGTAGCGCCGTCGCGACCGCCGAGTTCGACGACGAGGCCGTGGTCGAAACACGCCGCCCGAACCGCCTCGGCGAAGTCGCCGTCGGGCGCGTGCGGACCGGCACCCCGCCACGGCGCGTCCGGGTCGACGAACTCGACGCCGAGCATCAGCCCGCGACCGCGAACGTCGCCGACGCGGTCGAAGCGTGCCGCCGTCTCCGCCAACCGGGTGCGCAGGCGCGACCCCATCTCGGCGGCGTGGTCGTCGAGGTCGTGTTCCAGCACGTACTCGACGGTCGCTTCGCCGGCGGCCATCGCGAGCTGGTTGCCGCGGAAGGTTCCCGCGTGGGTGCCGGGGTCCCACGCGTCGAGCGCCTCGTCGTACACGACCACGGCGAGCGGGAGGCCGCCGCCGACGGCCTTCGAGAGCGTCACTACGTCGGGCGTGATGTCGGCGTGCTCGAAGGCGTACAGTTCGCCGGTGCGGCCGAGGCCGGTCTGGACCTCGTCGACGACGAGCGGAACGTCGTGTTCGCGGGTGACCCGACGCATCTCCCGGAGCCACTCGTCCGGCGCGGGGACGGACCCGCCCTCGCCCTGAACCGGTTCGAGGATCATCCCCGCGGGGTCGGTGACGCCGCTCTCCGGGTCGGCGAGCAGGTTCTCGACGTACGTGCTCGCGGTGCGATGGCCCGCCTCGCCCCCGATGCCGAAGGGACAGCGGTAGTCGTGGGGGTACGGCAGGTGATGGACGTCGTCGACCAGTCCGGGGACCGCCTCCTTGGCGTCGGTGTCGCCCATCAGCGAGAGCGCACCGCTGGTCATGCCGTGGTACGCGCCCTGGAACCCCAGGACGCTCCGGTTCCCGGTGGCAGTCTTCACGAGTTTGAGCGCCGCCTCCACGGCGTCGGTACCGGCGGGACTGCAGAACTGCACCTTCGCGGAGTCGGCGAACTCGTCGGGGAGGCTCTCGAAGAGCGAGTCGACGAAGCGCTCCTTCGCGGGCGTCGAGATGTCGAGCGTGTGGAGCGGACGGTCGGCGTCCATGGCTCGCTCCATCGCCTCGGTGACGACGGGATGGTTGTGCCCGAGCGCGAGCGTTCCCGCGCCGGCGAGACAGTCGTAGTACTCGTCGCCGTCCATGTCGGTGACGGTGACACCCTGCGCTTCGCGGATGGCGAACGGGAGGTGGCGCGGGTAGGTCCGCGCGTTCGACTCCCGTTCGGCCTGCTGGGCGAGAATCGCGTCGTTACCGCCGTCGAGGTAGCTCACGGGGAGAACCCTCCGATTTCGGACGGTTCGGCGTCGCACTGCCGTTGCATTCGTGGGGTCGCTCGCTGCATACATTAATTTAGGCTTGCCTAAACCAAGGTAAAGGCATCGGATTTTAGGCCAGCCTAAACGCCGTGACCTGTCGTCGACCGACACCGTCACTTCCGGCGAGAAGAACGCGACGAGCGGCCCGAGCGCACGCGTGCGGTCGACATCCTTCGGCGCGTGCGTCGACCGCGACGCCAGGAGTTCCGCACGGGATTTGTACCGGCGCGACGAACCGGCGACCGTGACCCGCGACCTCTCACATCCCCTCGGTCCGTCGACGCAGGTGTATCCGGGCGACCCCGACGTGACGCTGTCGCCGCACGCGACCCACGAGGCGGACGGCTACCGGGTGACCCGGTTGTCGCTCGGCACGCACAGCGGGACGCACGTGGACGCGCCCAGCCACACCGAACCGGACGGACGGACGATAGACTCGTTTCCGGTCGAGACGTTCGCGTTCGACGCGCGCCTCGTCGACTGCACGGACTGCGGCCCGCGCGACCCCATCGAACGGTCGGCGCTGCCTGAGACGGACGCCGACCTGCTCGTCCTCCGGACGGGGTGGGCCGACCGCTGGGGCACCGACGCCTACCTTGACCACCCGTACCTCGCGCGAGAGGCCGCGGCGTGGTGTGCCGACCGCGGTCACCACGTCGCGGTGGACGCGCTCAGCGTCGACCCGACGCCCGGAAGCGGGAGCGACGAGGAACCGACGGGCGTGCCCGCCCACCACGAACTGCTCGGCGCGGAGCGACTGATACTGGAGAACCTGACGAACCTCGCGGGACTCCCGCAGCGGTTCCGGCTCCGGGCGTACCCCCTGCCGGTCGCGGACGGGGACGGTGCGCCGGTTCGGGCCGTCGCCGAGACGGACGGCTAGGGTCGGAACCAGCAGTAGCCGTAGGGGCCCAGCGAGACGTGCAGGTCGTCGCCGTCCGGTTCGAAGCGGGCGTCGCCGAAGACGGGCGTCGGGTCGGCGTTCAGCGCCAGCGTGACCGTCGCCGTCTCGTCGTCGAGGTTGTGGACCGCGACGATGGAGTCGCCGTCGAGCGAACTCGCGTGGGCGAACACCGCCGGATGGTCCGCGTCGAGGACGGTGCAGTCCCCCCGGGAGAGTTCGGGGAACTCGCCGCGAGTCCGGACGAGGCGACTCGTCCAGTTGAGCAGCGAGTCGGGGTCGGCCCGCTGGTCGGCGACGTTCACCGCCCCGGGGCCGAACGCCTCGTCCGAGACGACCGGGCGGACGAGGTCGTCGGGGTCGGCGGTCGAGAAGCCGGCGTTCTTCTCGTCGGACCACTGCATCGGGGTCGGACGGCGAAGCGTCCGGGCTGGTTCAAGTCCTCGCCCATCCCCATCTCGTCGCCGTAGACGACGACGGGCGTACCGGGCAGCGAGAACAGCAGGCTGTAGGCGAGTTCGATGCGGTCGCGGTCGCCGTCGAGTATCGGCGCGAGTCGGCGGCGGATGCCCCGGTCGTAGATGCGCATGTCCTCGTCGGGCGCGAACGCCTCGTACACGTCCGCCTGCTCCGCCTCGGTGAGCGCGCCGATGTTGAGTTCTTCCAGGTTCCGCAGGAAGTTCGCCCAGCCGGCGCCCTCGGGCGGGTCGGGCAGTTCGTCGAGCACGTACGCCAGCGGAGCGGACTCGCCGCGGGCCAGCGCGAGCACCAGACGAGCGTTTAGCTGGAAGTTCAGCAGGAGATGCATCTCGTCGCCGTCGCCGAAGTACTCACCGAGTTCAGCGGGCGGCCTGTCCGCCTCCGCGAGGAGGACGGCGTCGCTGCGCCGCCGGGAGACGAATTCGCGCATCTCCCGCAGGAAGCCGTGGGGGTCGTCCAGCGGCCCCTCCGCGAGCCCCTTCGTCTGGGTGAGCAACCCTGCGGCGTCGATGCGGAAGCCGTCGACGCCGAGCTCCAGCCAGAAGCCGATTATCTTCTTGACCTCCTCGCGCACCGCGGGGTTGGCGACGTTCAGGTCCGGCTGGAAGTGGTAGAACCGGTGGTAGTAGTACGCGTCCGCCGCCTCGTCGTACGACCAGACGTGGTCCTCCTCGCCCGGGAATATCGGTCCCCGGTCGGGGTGGAGGTCCGGCTCCTCGTCCGCCCAGAGGTAGAAGTCCCGGTACTTCGAGTCGGGGTCCTCGCGGGCGGCCTGGAACCACGGGTGCTGGTCGGACGTGTGGTTCACCACGAGGTCCACGACGACCCGGATGCCCCGCGACTCGGCCGCGCGCACGAACTCCACGAAGTCGCCGAGCGTGCCGAGCCGGGAGTCCACCCCGTAGTAGTCCATCACGTCGTAACCGTTGTCCCGACCCGGCGTCGGGTAGAACGGCAGCAGCCAGATGCAGTCGATGCCCAGTCTGGAGAAGTAGTCGAGGCTCTCCGTGAGCCCCTGGAAGTCGCCGATGCCGTCGCCGTCCGCGTCCCGGAACGCCTTCAGGTCTACGGAGTAGACGGTGGCGTCCTGGTACCACGAATTCTCCGTCTCTCGCACGACCGCAACCAAGGAAGGAGGGCAAGAAAATCATGTGGCTGGGAGACGATACGAAGAGACGTGACGGCGAGCCGTCCGTCTTCCGACAGTTCCGCCGGACGACCGTACTGCCTTTAACCCGGACGCGACTACTGCACGACGTGCAGAACGTCACGGACCGGACCTCCAACCCATTCGGCATGTCCCCGCCTTGCGAGTACGACTGTGCGGCCGACGGCGGCCGGTCGGCCGTGTTCGGCTACGGCGACGCCAACGCCGACTTCCACCTCGTCGGCGACCATCCGAACGCTCACGGCGGCGTGTCCACCGGCGTCCCGTTCACGGACGGCGTCGCGGGCGAGCGACTCCAGCCGGTGCTGAACGAGGTCGGACTGCTCGGCGACGCCTACAGCGACGAACCGACCGTCTCGAACCTCTTTTCGAGCTACCTTCACATGTGCTGTCTGCCCGACGACCGGGAGCCGACCGACCGGGAGTACGCCGCCCTTGAACCGTTCTTCGACGCGGAACTGCGCGCGATCGCGGCCCACGTGTTGCTCCCCGTCGGCGAGCGAGCGACGGCGCACGTCCTCGAGGAGTACACCGCGCGAGCGTCGGAGCTGTCCCGGGGGATGGCGTCCCTGCACGCCGCCCAGTTGAAAGGCCGGGGCTTCCTCGTCGTGCCGATACGCGACCCGCGCGAGTGGGAGGCGGGCGACGACGACGCGCTCCGCGACGAACTCGCAGGGATTCTCGCGGGGGACTACCGCCAGACGGTCGACCTCGGACGGTTCACCGCGACCGACGAGCCGTACGAGGTTCGGTGACGACGCGAATTACCTCCTCGACGATGGCTCCGACCATCGACAGCGCCAGCAGCGCGACCGGGAGCAGTACGAGGTCGACGACGACGAGCCCGACGACGGCCCCGATTCCGATGGCGACCAGCTTGGGCGTTCCGAGCGACTCGATGTCCATGGGGGACAGTCGGCGTCGAGGCACTTGGTGACTCCGGGCGACCGCGGCCCGTCGCGCGGTCGAGCGACCGACGGCTACCGGCGGTTGAACTGAACATCTATGAGGAACGGGTCCGTAACTGGCGACGTGACCCGTCCCGACTCCGCGCGCCGGGCGGTCGAGCGCCTCGCCGACCCCGTCGTCGCGCTCGACGAAGACCGGCGCGTCACCTACCGGAACGACGCGGCGAGCGACCGGTTCGACGTTCGCGTCGGCGACGCTCTCTCGGAGACCTTTCCCGCGACCGCCGTCGACCGGCTCCGCGAGCACTGCGAGTGGGCCAGCCGCCGCGGCGAACCGGTCTCCGTCCGCGTCGCGCTCGAGGACGACCACGCCGTCAGAATCCATCCGGACGGCGACGAACTGACGCTCGCGTTCCAGCCCGTCGACCCGCCGTCGGACGCCTCCGGTGCGTCGAACGACGCTCCGTCCGACCCGACGGCGGAACCGGCGGCCGGAACGCCGTCGACCGCGCGGATGGACGGCTCGACCACCAGGCTCTCCGAACTGTCGGCCGGCGACCTCGCCGCGTCGACCGACGTGGCGGCGGAGTTCGAACTGAAGGAGCGCGCCATCAACGAAGCGCCCGTCGGCATCACCATCGCGAGCGCGGAGTCGGACGACGAACCGCTCGTGTACATCAACGAGGCGTTCGAGGAACTGACGGGCTATCCGGCCGAAGAGGTGCTCGGGCGCAACTGCCGGTTCCTCCAGGGCGAGGAGACCGACCCGGAGGCCGTCGAGCGGATGTCGGCGGCCATCGACGCCGAGGAACCCGTCTCCGTCGAACTCCGGAACTACCGACGGGACGGCGAGGCGTTCTGGAACAAGGTTGACATCGCGCCCGTGCGCGGAGACGACGGCGAGGTCACCCACTTCGTCGGCTTCCAGACGGACGTGACGGAGCGCAAGCGCGCCGAGCGCACCGCCCGCCGGCGCGCAGAGGAGCTCGAATTCCTGCTGGAGCGCATCGAGGGACTGCTCGGTGACGTGACCAGCGCGGTGGTCGAGGCGGACACGCGCGCGGAGATAGAGGCGGCGGTCTGCCGACGACTGGCCGACAGCGACCCCTACGAACTGGCCTGGGTCGGCGAGCGCGACGTCGGACGCGGCACGGTGCAGCCCCGGGAGTCAGCGACCGCGGCGACCGACGCTACCGACGCCGCCGACGCGCCGACGCCCGACCCCGACGCCGAGGTGGTCGACACGGCGCTCCGGACGGGCGAGTTCCGGGTGAGCGCCGACGGCCACGCGGCGGCGATACCGCTCGACGCCGAGGACGCCGAGTACGGCGTGCTCGTGGTGCAGGCGACCCGCCCGGACGCGTTCGACGAGCGCGAGCGCGTCGTCCTGCGGTCGCTCGGCAGGGCCATCGCCAGCGCCATCAACGCCCGGGAGACGCGGCGCATCCTCGTCGCCGACAGCGTCGTCGAGACGGAGTTGTCCTTCCGCGACCCGGACCTCTTCTTCGTCGCGGTCTCCCGGGAGACCGGTGCCGAACTCACCTACAGGGGGTCGGTCCACCGCGAAGACGGGTCGCTCGTCTCGCTGTTCTCGGTCAGCGGCGCGGACGGAGAGCGCGTCGTCGAGGCCGCCGAGGACTGCGAGGACGTCGCGGGCGCGACCCTGGTCGCCGAACAGGACGGCGCGTCGCTGGTGGAGTTCGACCTCCCCGCGGACGCGGTCGTCTCGACCGTGTCCGGCCACGGCGGCAAGACCCAGTCCATCAGCGCCGCGGACGGCGAAGGACGGATGGTCGTCGAGTTCCCCGAGTCGGCGGACGTGCGCTCGCTGGTCGACGACCTCCGGTCCAGGTACGACGGGACGGAGCTGCTGGCGCTGCGCCACCGCGAGCGCCCGGCGAAGACGAAACAGGAGTTCATCGCGTCGCTGTCCGACGAACTCACGGACCGCCAGTTGACGGCGCTCCAGAAGGCGTACGTCGGCGGCTTCTTCGAGTGGCCCCGACCGGTGACGGGCGAGGACCTCGCCAGTTCGATGGGGATATCCCGGTCTACGTTCCACGAGCATCTCCGGGCCGCCCAGCGAAAGCTCTGCGCCGAGTTCTTCGACGGGAGATAGGTCGGTCGCGGGCGTCGTCCGCGTCGCCGGCTGCCCGCTGGCCGCACCGACCACCCCCGCGATTTCCGCTGTCCCGGCGCGCCGCGAGGGGCGAGGGGTAGCGACCGGGACGCGACTCCGAGGGCCGGAGCCGGGGCTCCCGGGAGACGGACGCATTTATCATCCCGGGGTGGCTGGAAGCGGACATGCGCCTCATCCAGGTCCGCGTCCCGGAGGACGACCGCGACGCGGTCCTCGGGGTCCTCGACGACGAGGACATCGACTACGTGCTCACGCCCGAGGCGAGCGACGGCGACGAGGCGACCATGCTCGAGTTCCCGCTACCGACCCAGGCGGTCGACGCCGCGCTCTCCGACCTTCGGGACGCGGGCCTCGACGACGACGAGTACACCGTCGTCGGGAACGTCGAGACCGCACGGACACCGAACATCGACGAACTCGAAAATCGGTTCATGACGGGCAACGACGAGGACGACAGCGTCGCCAGCGAGGAGATACGGACGAAGGCGCTCGGGATGAACCCGAATCCGCTTCCGTACTACGCGATGACGCTGCTCTCGGCGGTCGTCGCCACGGCGGGTCTGCTGCTGGATTCGCCCGCGCTGGTCGTCGGGTCGATGGTCATCGCACCGCAGGTCGGTTCCGCGATGACCGTCAGCGTCGGCTTCGTGCTGAACGACCGCGACATGATAACCGACGGACTGCGCTCGCAGGTGCTCGGTCTCGGACTGGCCATCGTCGGCGCGGCGGCGTTCGGGTGGGCGCTAAAGTCGGCGGCGTTCGTCCCGCCGGCGCTCGACGTGGCGACGATAAATCAGATCAGCCAGCGCATCTCGCCCGGATTGCTCTCGTTCGTCGTCGGCATCTGTGCCGGCGCGGCGGGTGCGTTCGGCCTCGCGACTGCGCTGCCGGTGTCGCTCGTCGGCGTCATGATCGCGGCGGCACTCATCCCGGCGGCCGCGGCGGTCGGGGTGGGCCTCGCGTGGGGGCCACCGGGCGTCGCGTTCGGGGCGTTCGTCCTGCTCGTCATCAACGCCGTCGGCATCAACGTCGCCGGGAGCACCGTCCTCTGGTATCTCGGCTACCGGCCCCAGGACGGCCCGACCGGAGCGGAGCGACTCCGCGACGCGACGCCCGTCGTCGCCGCCGCGCTCCTCCTGCTCGTCGCCTTTGCCGGAGCCGGCCTCCTCACCGTCCAGCAGGTCCAGACGGAGAACGCCGTCAACGAGGCGGTACAGGGCGTCGTCGAACAGGACCGGTACGGCGAACTCGAACTCGTCGACGTGCAGGCGGAGTTCGACGACATGGGCCTGGTCGACGAATCTCAAAACGTCACGGTGGTGGTCAGCAGGCCAGCCGACAGGTCCTATCCCGGGCTGGCGAAGACCATCGGGAACCGCGTCGCCCAACGCGTCGACGGGAAGACCGTCGTCGAAGTGGAGTTCACCGAGCGCCAGCGTCACGTGGCGCGAACGTGAACCCGTGGCGCGCCGTGACGTGGTGGGCCGCCGTCCCCCAGACGTAGTCCTCGGCGGGCCACCACGTCCGGGCGTTGTTGAACCCGCCGACCATGACGCCCGCGTCCGGCCGCTCCGGGTCGGGGTGGTAGTTGACGCTCCCGCTGTCGCCGTCGTCGAACGCCGACTGCGACCCCCACTTCAGTTGACCGCGCTTGCACACCTGGCCGTACGCGCAGGTCATCCCGTCGATCGCCTGAATCTTCCCCCGGGTCCGGCCGGTCGTCACGCCCACCTTCGCCAGCTTCTCGTCCTGCGCTTTCAACGTCGCCAGCCCCTCGCGGGAAAACTGACCGACGACCGTCCGGGGCTCGGCGCCTTCGATGGCGCTCGCCGGCCAGTAGCCGTCGGTCGGGGCGACGCGCACGAAGTCCTCCAGCGCGTACCCCCGCTCGACGGTGCCGATGCGGGGCGACGCCGCCTTCCCGACGAGACGGAGCGACGTGCCCCGCCGTTCCGTCTCGTCGCCGCCGACGACGTGATTCGCGGTGGCGAAGAACGGCCGTCGACCGTCGTACATCGCCGGAGCGAGCGTCCCGGTCGAATCCGGCGTCCCGCAGGCCACGCCGCCCGGGACCGACGTTCCGGAGCGGTTCTCGACCGGGTCGACGCTCGACGGCGGAGAGCGGCCCGGGTCGACCCGCGTCACCTCGACCGACACGTCGCCGACTCGCTCGGGCAGGTCGGCGTCCGCCCGGGCGGCGACCTCGACGGCGGCGTTCCGGCCGCCGAACTCTCCCGGCACGACCCCGGCCGCCACGACGCCCTCGCGCGAGACGAACGCCGCCTCCCGGTGAGCGTCGAGCGCCGCCCGGAGGTCGGCGAACCAGTCCGCCGGCACGGTGGTCTTCCGCGGCCCGAAGCGACCCTCCTCGCCGCCGTTCTCCGCGTCGCGGGCGAACCCGTAGACGATGGGCACCTCGTCGCTGCCGGCGGCGCGCACGTCGTCCGCCGTCAGCAGCGCCGCCATCCCTCCGAACCCCGCCCCGGCCAGCGTCTCGACGAAGCGACGTCGCCCCATAGTTCTCAGTCGGCTGGCACGAACCGACCGCGGTCTCGGCCGGCGACCGGTGTCGTCGTCCCTTTCTCGCATCTCGCAGACCTGTACGACGGACGAGCACTTGAATCTCCGCCGTCCGGTTCGGCCGCAACTGTCCGGAAAGAATGAATTGGTCGCGTACCGCAGTCCCGACTGTTTTTGGTCGACCAAAATCGGAACTTTTACCAGCGTTTAGGGGAGCCTAAATCGTATGGCAGACGACGACTCGACGGAACTCTCGCGCAGGAAGCTAATCGCCGGAACCGGAGCCGCGGCCGGGACGCTGCTCGCGGGCTGTACCAGCGGTGGTTCGGGTACGAACGGCAACGACGGCGGAACGACGACGGGCGACGGAACGACAAAGTCGGGCGGACCCTACTCGGTGTCGATAGAGCCGATGGGGAGCGTCGAGTTCGAGTCGGTACCGAAGACGTGGGTCGCGAACAACGGCAGTTGGGCCGACATGGGCGTCGCGCTCGGACTCGAACCGCCGAAGGGGATGTGGATGACGAGCCGATACTACACGCGGTACTACGACGAGATACCGGGCGTCTCCGTCGACAAGAGCGGCATGGTCAGTCTCTATCAGGACGGCGTCAGCAAGGAGCGGTTCTACTCGCTCGACGGCGACGTCCACGTCATCGACCCGAACTTCCTCCAGAACCGGTTCAAGGGCTGGAAGCAGTCCGACGTCGACGAGATTCGGAAGAACATCGGCCCCTTCTTCGGGAACAGCATCTTCTCGCGCGGCTACGAGTGGCACAAGGACTACCGCTACTACACGCTGTACCAGGCGTTCGGGAAGCTCGCGAAGGTCTTCCAGCGAACCGACCGCTACGACGCCTTCTCGTCCCTGCACGATACGTTCCAGTCCAAGCTCGATTCGGTCGTCCCTCCGAAGAAAAAGCGGCCGTCGGTGGCAGTCCTGTGGGCGTCGAGTAACAAGCCGGAGACGTTCCTGCCGTACCTGATCGACGAGGGGACGAGCTTCAAGCAGTGGCGCGACCTGAAGGTCAAGGACGCGCTCGCCAACACGTCCGTCAAAAATTTCCACAGCGGGCGCGGGAAGGTAGACTACGAGACGCTGCTCCAGGTGGACCCGGACGTGCTCCTGCTGCGCGGACACGAACAAAAGACCGAAGAGAAGTTCCAGAACACCGTCGTCTCGTCCATGAAGAACCACAACGTCGGGAGCAAGCTGACCGCAGTCAAGAACGGCGACGTCTATCGCGGCGGTCCGCTCTACCAGGGCCCCATCACGAACCTCGTCCTCACCGAACGGGCGGCGAAACAGCTGTACGGCGCGTCGGGCAAGCTCTTCGACCGCAAGCGGGTCGCGAACATCGTGAACGGCGAGTTCTGAGGCCGGAAACGACCGCCGGCCTATCGGCCGAATCACAGCCCTTATCAGGAGTTAGGGAGACCTAAACCACATGGTCGCAGCGGGAAGCACGGACGGTGGCACCGCACTGGCGTCGAGTGCCGAGGGGGAGACGGGATGAGCAGACGGACCGAGGCGGAGTCGAGCGGTCGACTGTTCGGCCGCTTCGACGGCTCGCTCGGTGCGCTCATGCTCGCCAGCACGGCCATCGTGATCGTCGCGGGACTGCTGCAGGTCAGCTTCGGCGCGTACTCGATACCGATGCAGGACGTGTGGTCGGCCGTCACCGATCCGGACGTCCTGTTCGACCCGACCGTCCTCGGGACGCTGCTGCTCGGCGGCGAACTGCCCGACCACCTGAGCAACGAGACCGTCGTCGTCTGGAGTCTCCGCCTCCCGCGGGTGTTCGTCGGCGTCCTGGTCGGGGCGAACCTCGCCGTTTCCGGCGCGATATTCCAGGCGGTGACGCGGAACGAACTCGCCAGCCCGTTCGTGCTAGGCGTGAGCCACGGCGCGGGGTTCGCCGTGCTGTTGACGCTCGTCGTCTTCAGCGGGATGGCCGTGTTCCTCCCGCTGTTCGCCGCTCTCGGCGGCGTCTCCGCGTTCCTGCTGGTCTACGCCGTCGCCTGGAAGGGCGGGACGAGCCCCGTCAGACTGGTGCTCGCCGGCGTCGTCGTCGGAACGGTCTTCCACTCGTTCCAGACGGCGCTGTTCTTCATGGCGGACAACCTCGCCGTCGTCCAGAACGCCATCTCGTGGACGACGGGGTCGCTCACGGGAACCGACTGGGAGCAGGTGCGAATCGCGCTGGTTCCGACCCTGTTCGTGGTGCCCGCCGCGCTGGTCTCGTCGCGACAGTTGAACGTCCTCCTGCTCGGCGAGCGGACGGCCCAGTCGCTCGGGATGTCGGTCGAACGCATCCGGTTCGCCCTGTCGACGCTCGCCATCGTCGCCGCGAGCACCGCCATCTCCGTCGCCGGCATCGTCGGGTTCGTCGGACTCGTCGTCCCTCACCTCGTCCGCACTATCGTCGGCAGCGACTACCGGAAACTCATGCTCGGCTGCGCGTTCGCCGGCCCCGCGCTCGTGGTCGGCGCGGACGTGGGAGCGCGCCTCGCGCTCCCCGTTCAGGTTCCGGTCGGCATCGTCACCGGCCTCCTCGGCGGGCCGTACTTCCTCTATCTGATGCGGAAACAGCACGACGTAGGTGAGATCTGATGACGGACGAACCCGAAACGACGGACGGCGGTGAGAGGAACGAAGCTCAACGAGCCTCGACAGACCACAGGTCTGACGGCGGCGAACGGAGCGAAGCTCCGCGAACCTCGTCGGACCGCAGGTCCGACGGTGGCATCGCGGTCGAACGAGAGCAGGTGGCGGACGACGCCGACGTCGATGGCGTCGACGACGCGACCGACGCCAGCGAACTGCACGGCGAAGGGCTGGCCATCGGCTACCCGGACACCGGAATCGTCGTCGAGTGCGAGTCCATCGTCCTCCCCGCCGGGGAGGTGACGGCGCTCGTCGGTCCCAACGGCTCCGGCAAGAGCACGCTCCTGAAGGCGTTCGCCGAACAGCTCACGCCGGACGACGGGTCGGTCCTCCTCGACGGGGAGGACGTGCACGCGATGGGGACGAAGGCGCTCGCCCGGCGTCTCGGGATGCTCTCCCAGGAGAACGAGTCGCCCGACAGCATCACCGTCGAGGAGCTTGCCTACCACGGGCGCTACCCCCACCGGGGGTTCTTCGAGTCGGCGAGCGAGGAGGACCATCAGGCGGTCGAGCGGGCGCTCGACCTCGCCGGCGTGGCCCACCTGCGGGACGAGGAGATGGGCAATCTCTCCGGCGGCCAGCGCCAACTGGCGTGGATAGCGATGGTGCTCGCCCAGGAGACCGACGTGCTCCTGCTCGACGAACCGACGACGTATCTCGACCTGCGCCACCAGCTCCACGTGCTCGACGTCGTCCGCACGCTCGCCGACGAAGCTGACCTGACCATCGGCGTGGTCCTCCACGACGTGGCGCAAGCGGCCCGCTACGCCGACAACCTCGTCGCTCTGAAAGACGGCGAACCGTACGACTGGGGACCGCCCGCCGACGTGGTGACCGAGGAGCTACTCGCGGCGGTGTTCGGCGTCGAGGCGACCGTCGAATCGAGCGACGACGGGCCCGTCGTCCACCCGCATCGACCACTGTAGCGCAGGCAGGGACCGGTGACTCCGCCCGCGGCCGGACCGCACCGCGGCGTCGGTTGGCCGTCGCCGCCGTCTCTCCGTTTTCCTGCCGTCGGAAGGCCGACTCTGAACCCAGGCCGTCCCGCGAGGCGGACCGACCGCGCTCGGGGAGAGCGAAGAACCGCAACCTTTACCAGTTTTTAGGTCGGCCTAAAACACGAGGCGGGAGCCACGTCGCGGGGGTCGAACGGCCCCGCGACGGTGCGTCTCCGGCCTGCGAGCCGCGTTTCCGAAAGCGCCCGTGCGGTTCCGGCTTCCGGGACTCGGCGCCGGGAGTCTCGCCGACGGGCGAACGCCGCAGAGGTATCGTCCGCGAACGAGCGCGAACGGTGGGCATCCGTCCGCGTCTGTCCCTTCTACGCCGACGGTCGACGACGCGAGAGAACGTCGGCCGGCGCGAACCGACCAACGCCGGAGAGTCGCCCGACCGCGAATCGAGGACGCGACGTCGTTACATACGTCGGGCGACTCCCGGCGTCGGAAAGACCGTTCGATACGGTGAAACGACCGCCGTACCCACCCGGCGATTCCAGCGGACTGCCGACGTTTCCTCCGAAAACTGTTTCTCGCCGTGGCGTCGAGCGTATTACATGACGGCCATCGACGTTCGGGGTCTCTCCAAGAGATACGGGGATGTCCTGGCGAACGACGACCTCTCCTTCTCGGTCGCGGAAGGGGAGGTGTTCGGCTACCTCGGCCCGAACGGCGCGGGCAAGACGACGACCATCCGGACCCTGATGGGGTTCCAGTCGCCGACGTCGGGGACCGCGACGGTGCTCGGCAGCGACGTCCGCGACGAGCGCGAACTCATCGAGGCCAAGCGACGGGTCGGCTACCTGCCGGCCGACCCAGCCTTTGACGAGACCGCCACCGGCCGCGAGATTCTCGACCTCCACGCGGCAGTCAAGGGCGACGAACGCCGCGAGGAACTGCTCGACATCTTCGACCCGCCGCTGGACCGGGAGGTGCGGGAGTACTCCTCGGGCAACAACCAGATGCTCGGACTCGTCCAGGCGTTCATGCACGACCCGGACCTCGTCGTGCTGGACGAGCCGACCGGCGGGCTCGACCCATTGAAACAGCAGGAGTTCAACGAGTTCGTCCGGCGGGAACGGGCCGCCGGCACGACGGTGTTCATGTCCTCGCACATCCTGAGCGAGGTGCGCCGCGTCTGCGACCGCGTCGGCGTCATCCGCGACGGCCGACTCGTGACGACGGAGAGCGTCGAGCGCCTGCTGCGGCGCAGCGGCAAGGTCGTCCACCTGACCGTCACCGACGACGTCGGGGCGGGGGAGTTCGACCTCGACGGCGTCCACGACCTCGCCGTCCGGCAGGTCGACGGCGAGACGGTCGAGGGCGAGGCGAACGGGGGAAGCGTCGACGGTGCCGGAAAGCGGGAGACGGCCGAGCGCACCGCGGTCGCTCCAACCGTGACCGAGCTCTCTTTCACCTTCACGGGGAACGTGAACGCGCTCGTCGACCGCATCCACGACTACGACGTGCTCGAACTCGACGTGCAGGAGGCGCCGCTGGAGGAAGTGTTCATGCGGTTCTACGGCGACGAGAGCGCCGAAGCGGCCGACGTGCCACCGGAGCGACGCCCCGGCGACGGAGGTGAAGCGTGACGTTCGAGTTCACGCGCTACGAGACCCGCCACCGCATTCGGGGCGCGGTCGCACTCGCGGTCGGCTTGTCGCTGCTCGCGGCGATGGTCATCTGGGTCTACCCCTCGTTCGCCGACAGCATCGACCTCGACCGGCTGCTCCAGTCGTACCCCGAGCCCATCGTCAAGGCGATGGGGATACGGACCATGAGCACGCTCGCGGGCTTTCTCGCGGTCGAACTGTACAACTTCGCGTGGGTCATCCTGCTCGGTCTGTACTTCGCGTACAGCGCCGCGTCGCTGGTCGCCGACGACGTCGAGCGCGAGCGCATGGACATGCTGCTGTCGCTGCCCGTCTCGCGGTCGCGCATCGTCGCCGAGAAGTTCCTCTCGCTGCTCGCGCCCATCCTTGTCCTCAACGTCGTCACCGCGGTCGTCGTCTACGTCGGCAGTCTGCTCGTCGACGACGCCATCCCGGTCGCCGACCTCGTCGCCGTCCACGCGCTCTCGATACCGTACCTGCTCGCCTGCGCCGGCATCGGCCTGGTCGCCTCCGTCGCGTTCGACCGGGAGGCCATCGCCCAGCGGGTCGCGCTCGCGGTCGTGTTCGCCCTCTTCCTCGTCGAGTCCGTGCTGACCGACACCGACTACGAGGCGCTGGGCGCGGTCGCGCCGATGCGTTACTACGACCCGACCGCCGTGCTCGTCGACGGCCAGTACGACCTCCTCGGTGCTGCGGTTCTCCTCACCGCCACGGTCGCGCTCGTCGTCGTCAGCCAGCAGTGGTTCCGCCGGAAGGACCTGAACTGAGCCCCGACGCGTTCGAGGGTGAGAGAAGCGAGCGTCGCGGTCGCCGCTCACGGCGCGTCGAACGGAGCGCGGGAAGCGACGCCGTTCGGACGCACGTGACGCGTCGTGAGAAAACCTTTATCACGGGCGGGGAGAAGGATAGGGAAACGACCCCCCGAGAGCATGACACGTTTTGAAGCGAGCGACCGCGACCGGCTGGCCCGCCGGCACCGCGAGGAGGTCGAGATACCGGAGAGTCGGGAGGTGTCAGACCTCGTCATGTCGCTGTCCGCCGACGACTCCGCTCGGCGAGCGAGCGCGGCGTGGGCGCTCGCGGAGGAGGCCGCAACCCGGCCAGGGCAGGTGCCCGTCTCGGACCTCGCACGGGCGACCGACGACGACGACGTCTGGGTGCGACGCGGCGCGACGTGGGCGCTCGCGGAGGTCGCCCGGTCCGACCCGGAGGCGGCCCGCTCGACCGTCGAACGGGCGACCCGCCTCGTGGGAGACGACGACCCGCTCGTGCGCGAGAACGCCGTCGTCACCGTCGCCAGCGTCGCCACCGAGCACCCCCGGGCGGCCGAACCGGCCATCGAGGAACTGGCCGCCCTCAGGGACGACGACGACGGCATCGTGCGCAGGTACACGAGCGAAGCGCTCCGGCACGTCGTCGACGCGCTGTCCGAGTCGACGCTCACGGGCGAACCGACCGTCGTCAGCGTCAGCGACGAGCGACTCGCCGACGTGCTCGACGGCGCGAACGTCGTCCAGACGGGCGGGGGCGGCCAGTCCACGTCCGTCCGCGTCGCGCCGGCGTCCGAGGTCGAGAGTGCCGAATCCGGGACCGCCGACAGCCGCGACGCCGACGACGAGGTCCGCGGTCGCCCGCCCGACCCGGCCGACGTGGTCTCCCCCGACCCGGTCGACGCCGAGTACGACGAGTTCGAGCGACTGCGCCGGGTCGGCACCGACCCACTCACCGTCGGACACAAGGCGCGCGTCCTCGCACCCGGCCCGCGGGCACACGTCGTGGTGACGCTCCGGACGCTGCAGGAGAGCGACCACGCCGCGGCGTTCGCCCGGGCGACGCGCCGGTGGGAACGCGTCGACGACCACGACCACGTCGCGGGCGTCCTGGCACGCGGCGACGGCCCGCGTCCGTGGGTCGCCACGGAGTTCTTCGACGCCGGGACGCTCGCGGACCACCTCGGAGACGGCGTCGCGGCGTCGCTGTGGTACGGGCACCGAATCGTCGCCGCCGTGGCCCACGCCCACGCGCTCGGCGTCGTCCACGGCGGTCTGCGCCCCGGCGTCGTCGGGGTCGTCGAGACGCTCGGGCGGACGTGGCCCGTGCCGAAGGTGACCGACTGGGAGTTCGGTCGCGTCCTCGCCGAGGCCGGCACGAAGCCCGTCTCGCCCGCCTTCGCCGCGCCGGAACACGTCGCGCCCGAGACGTTCGGCCGGCCCGACCAGGCGACGGACGTGTACGGCCTCGGTGCGCTGCTGTACGGCCTGTTCGCCGGTCGACCGCCGTTCACCGGCGATCCGCACGTCGTCGTCCAGCAGGTCGAGTCGGCGGACCCGCCCGCGCCGACCGAGAGCGACGCCGACCTTCCCAGGGCGGTCGACGACGTGGTCGCTCGTGCGCTCGCAAAGCGCAAGCCGGAGCGCTACGAGACCGTCGCGGATCTCCGGGTCGGCCTCGAACGCGTCCTCGAGGACCGCGCTCCCGAACTGCTGAACGCCTGACCGGGCGGCCCACCGACCGCCGTACTGTAAGGACGATTAGGTGTTCGGATCCGGCGTTCTCGAACGCCTCCGTTTCCCGCGTGTTCCCCTCGAATTCAGGGGTGAACGGTAGCTGACGAATCACAAAATACTCAAACAGGAGACGCCCGACTAGAGGTGTATGGACATAAGGGAGAAACTCCCGTCACAGCCGTGGCTTGTGCGCGGGACCGTCCTGTTACTCGTCGTCGCTCTGCTCGCGCCCTCCGCCGTCTCCGCACTCACGTACGACCAGGAGGAGTCGAACCTCGAGAGAGGCACCATGGAGAAATCGGCGAACGGAACGACAGTAATCAGCGTGCAGGGGTACCACTTCAAGGGACAAGGGAACAACAAAAAGCCCGCCCGACTCGTCGCCGTCGGCCCCCGCGGAGACGTCAAGTGGGTCCACAACGGCTCGAAGGAGGGAGCCACGTGGTTCTACGACGTGGACCCGATGGAGAACGGTAACCTGCTCGTCACCTCGACGCAGCAAGGGAAGACGCTGGTGTACGAGTTCGACCCGGAGACGAAGGAGAAAGTGTGGACGCAGGAGCTCCCCATCGAGGACACCCACGACGTCGACCTCATCAACGGTAACCAGCTGCTCGTCGCGAACCTGAAGAACTACGACGAGCAGAGCAAGACGAACAACGACAGCATCTTCGTCTACGACCTGGAGAAAGACGAGATCGTCTGGCGCTGGTACTTCCGGAGTCATTACGACCGGGACGCCGGCAAGGGCCAGGGCGAGTACACGAGCGACTGGACCCACGTCAACGACGTGGAGAAGGTTGGACCGGGCAAGTACATGGCCGACCCGCGGAACATGGACGAGGTCATCGTCGTCGACCGCAAGAGCAAGGAGGTCACGATGAAGCTCGGCGAGGACGGAAACTACGACGTCCTCCGCAAGCAGCACAACCCGGACTACCTCGAGAGCGAGGACGGTAACCCGACCGTGCTGGTCGCCGACTCGCACAACCAGCGCGTCGTCGAGTACGAGCGCGAGAACGGGAAGTGGAACCAGACCTGGAGCGTGGGGTCCCACGAGACGCTCAACTGGCCGCGTGACGCCGACCGCCTGCCCAACGGCAACACCCTCATCGTCGACTCGCAGAACCACCGCGTCATCGAGGTGACGCCGAAAGGCGAGGTGGTCTGGGAGTTCTACTCGCCCTGGCTGCCGTACGACGTCGAGCGCCTGAAGTACGGCGACGAATCGAACGGCTCGACGATGTCGGACGTCGGCGTGACCGGCGAGTACGACGTGACCGGAAGCGCCAATCTCGAACCCGGCGGCGACCGCATCAAGATGTCCGTCTTCCTCTCGAACACGTTCGCCGGAACGCCGTTCCAAGAGGAGATGCAGCGACTCGGCGAGACGTGGGACCAGGCGACGCCGTTCATCCGCCCCATCTGGATGGACGAGTACGCGTTCATCGCTGCGATACTCGCCGGTCTCCTGCTCGTGGGCTGGGTCTTCGGCGAGGGCGTCTACCACCGCCGGCGCATCTACCACGGCATCAGAAAGCGCCTGGCCTGAACCGGTCACGCTCGTTTTCCGCCGTCGACCGTCGCCGGAACCCCTGCAGACATCCGGGCGAGCGGAACGACCGGCCGGTCCGTCCAGAATTCGGGCGACAGCGCGGCGGCCACACGTTTCACAAGCGTCCTGGTCCACACGCGAGTATGGACGAACTACCACGAATCGGACTCGGCACCTACGACAACATCGACCCGGAGCAGTGCGCCGACGTCGTCGCCGCCGCGCTGGAGATGGGGTACCGACACGTCGACACGGCCCAGGAGTACGACAACGAGGCGTACGTCGGCGAGGGCATCGCCCAGGCGGGCGTCGACCGCGAGGACGTCTTCCTCGCGACGAAGGTCTGGGACGACAACCTCGCGCACGACGACGTGCTCGCCAGCACGGACGAGAGCCTCGACAGACTCGGCGTCGACGCCGTCGACCTGCTGTACGTCCACTGGCCGCGGGACACCTACGACGCCGAGGACACCCTGCCGGCGTTCGACGAACTGTACGACGAGGGCACGATAGACCACGTCGGCGTGAGCAATTTCACGCCGGACCAGCTCGACACGGCGCGCGAGACGCTCGACGCGCCCATCTTCGCCCACCAGGTCGAGATGCATCCCCTGCTCCAGCAGGAGGAGCTACAGGAGTACGCCCGCGAACACGACCACTGGCTCGTCGCCTACTCGCCGGTCGCGCGCGGGAAGGTGACCGAGGTGGACGAGATTCGAGAGGTGGCGGAGAAACACGACACCACGCCCTACCAGGTGTCGCTGGCGTGGCTCGCCGCGAAGGAGAACGTCGCCGCCATCCCGAAGACGTCGAGCGAGGAGCACCTGCAGGACAACTTCGAAGCGCGGGAGATAGACCTGGACGACGAGGACGTGGCGGCGATAGACGGCATCGAGCGCGAGGAGCGCATCGTCGACCCCGACGACGCGCCGTGGAACCGGTAGCCGGTTAGCCGTCCGCGGACGGTCCGGGGTCCCCGGTCGTCTCCCGAATCTCGAACCGTGCGCCGCCGTCGACGCCCACGGTCACCGACGCGGTCCAGCCGTGGGCGTCGGCGATCTGGTCGATGATGGCGAGGCCGAACCCCGTTCCGTCGTCGCGAGTCGAGTAGTCGGAGTCGAACACCACCGTCCGCTCGGACTCGGGAACGCCGGGTCCGTCGTCCTCGACGTAGACGCCGTCGACGAACCCGTCGGCGGGACCGGCCCGTAGCGCCCCGACGTGGACAGTGACGTCCCTGCCCGCGTGCTCGACGGCGTTGCGGAACAGGTTCTCGAACAGCTGCTGGAGACGTCCACCGTCGGCCTCGATGCGACCGTCGGGGACGCTCGCCAGCGGCGCGTCGGCGGTGTCGACGTTCGCCCACGCGCCGCGGACGACGGTCGCGAGGGCGACCGGTTCGGGGTCGTCTACCAGTTCGCCCTCCCGCGCGAGCGTCAGCACGTCGTCGATGATGGCCTCCATCCGGTCGAGTGCGTCGAGGGTCTTCGTCAACCGCCCGTCGTCGTACGTCTCCGCGAGCAGGTCGACGTACCCGTGTGCGACGTTCAGCGGGTTCCGGAGGTCGTGGGAGACGATGCCGGCGAAGTCCTCCAGCTGGTCTTTCTGGCGGCGCAGCCGTTCTTCGCGCTCCCGGAGCAGGCGCTCGCGCTCGACGCGGTTGAGCGCCTCGGCCACGTGGGTGACCAGCAGTTCGGCGAGTTCGAGGTCCGTCTCGTCGAAGAAGCCGACCTCTTCGGCGACCGCCTGGAAGACTCCCCAGTCGCCGACAGGCACGCTGATGCCGGACCGGTAGTCGCCCTGGGGGTCCGCCGCGTCGACGTCCCGCAGGTCGTCTGCGAGGTTCGACTCGCCAGTCCGGTACGTCCGCCCGACGACCCCATCGTCGACCGACATCGTCGGCGTCTCGTCCGGGACGATACCCGTCGACATGCTCTTCGTCTTCAGCAGTCCGTCCTCCTCGGCGTCGACGACGCAGATGTCGAACTCGAGGATTCGCTCGGCCGCGTCGACCGTGAGGTCGTAGATGGCCTGCTCCGTCTCGCAGGCCTCCATCTGGGTCGCTGTCTTGTGCAGTTCCTCTATCTTGCGCTTGTTCTCGTGGAGTTCCGCGCCGAGTCGGCGGTACTCCGCCTCGCGTTCGGCGCGATCGAGCGCCGTCTCCGTGTTCGTCCCGAGCAACTCCAGGAACTCGACGTCGACGTTGTCGAAGTCCCGAATCTCCGTCGTCCCGGTGGTCAGCACGCCCTGGTCGCCAAGCGGCACGATGATCTCGCTCCGTACCGGCGTGTCGGGGTCGTGGACGTCCGCCTCGGTCCGCACGTCCTCGTAGACGGCGGTCTCGCCGCGCTGGAATGTGCGCCACGCGAGGCTGTCGCCGGGTTCGAACGTCGGTTGCCCGTCGAACGTCTCGTGCGACATCTCCGTCTGGGCCGCGGGTCGAAGCATCTCGTCCTCGTCGGCCAGCCAGCAGCCGGTCAGGGGGAATCCGAGTTCGGATCGCGCGGTCTCGACCGCTATCTCGCAGACCCGTTCTTTCGTCTCGGCGTGCATCATCTCGCGAGTCGCGGTGTGCAGCGCCTCGAACGTCCGTTAGTTCTCCCGCCGGTCGGTGACGTCCCGGACGAACCCTAGCGTCGCGTACCTCCCGTCGTACGTTATCGGCCTGACGCTCAACTCGCACCGGCGAACGACGCCCGACTTCGTCCGGAGTCGCACCTCGTACGTCTCGGGGGCGTCGTCGCCCCGCTCGCGTCGGGCGGCGATCCTCTCGACCCGTTCGTGGTCGTCCGGATGGACCAGCGCACGGAAGTCCATTCCTTCCAGTTCGTCCCTGTCGTACCCGGTGAGACGACAGGCCCGACCGTTGACGAACTCGAGCACCCCGTCCTGGAAGATGTATATCGCGTCGCGGCTCTGCTCGACGACGGTCCTGTAGCGGTGTTCGCTCTCGCGCCGCGCTCGTTCGGTTCCGCTGCTCTCGACGGCCTCGCGGACGCGGTCGGCGAGCACCGCGAACCTGTCCGGCGCGTCCCCCTTCCGGAGGTAGTCCGTGACGCCCGCGGAGATGGCTGCGCTGGCGATGTCCTCGCTCCCTCGCCCCGTGAAGAGGACGAACGGCAGGTCCGGGTAGTCCTCCCTGACCGCTTCGAGAAACGACAGTCCGTCGGTATCCGCCAGGTCGTAGTCGCTGACGACGCAGTCGAACGTCTCCGCTGCGAGGCGGTCCAGCCCGTCGGCTGCGCTCGTCTCGGTGACCACCGACAACCGATCGTCCCGGCGTTCGAGGGAGTCGACCGTCAGGTCGCCGAAGTCGGGGTCGCCGTCGACGTGGAGGACTCGCAGGTGGTCCCGCACTGCGTCGGCCATACTGGCGAATTGGGAACTCACCACATAAAACTTCCACTTCGATGATACGTGAACGGGCGAAAACGCCGGACCGGCGGTGGCGGAACCGGGGAACGCGTCTGCGGGCGTCCGGCCGAGTTCCGACGGACCTACCTGTCGACCGAACCCAGTACGATGTCGAGGCTACCGAGCGAGGCGATGAGGTCCGGCACGTACTCGCCGTTGGCCATCTCCGGCAGCGTCGAGAGATTGTGGAAGCACGGACTCCGGATCTTGAATCGCGCCGGCTTGCTGGTGTTGTCCGAGCGGATGTAAACGCCGAGTTCGCCCTTCGCGGCCTCGACCGCCCGGTAGGTTTCGGCGTCGGCGGGCGGTTTGAGCGTGCGCGGCACGTTCGACTGGAGGGTGCGCTCCTCCTCGGGCCAGTCTTCGAGCAGGTCAACGCACTGCCCGACTATCTTCGCGGACTCCTCGACCTCGCGCAGGCGCACCAGGACGCGCGAGTAGTTGTCGCAACCGTCCTCGGTGACGACGTTCCAGTCGAGTTCGTCGTAGTAGCCGTAGGGGTCGTCCCGGCGCACGTCGTAGTCGATGCCAGACCCCCGGGCGACGGGACCGGTCGCGCCGTACTGCTTGGCGACGTCGGGCTCCAGAACGCCGGTGTCGATGCACCTGAGTTGGAATATCTCGTTGCCGGTGATGAGGTCGTGATACTCCTCGAGCGCTCCCGGCAGGTCGTCGAGGAAGTCCCGGACTTTTCCGAAGAACTCGTCGCGCGGTTCGGGGACGTCCCAGATCACGCCGCCGAGCCGGAAGTAGTTGAACATCATCCGCTGGCCGGTGAGATCTTCGAGGATGTTCTGGGCCTTCTCGCGGTCCCGCATCGCGTACATGAAGATGGCCGTGAAGTCGCCGTACACGTCGAGTGCGAAGGTTCCGACGGCGAGGAAGTGACCGGTCATCCGCGAGAGTTCGACGCCGAGCGTCCGCAGCACCTTGGCGTACTCCGGCACGTCGATGTCCGCGAGGTCCTCCGCGGCGCGGGCGTACGCCCACTCGTTGGTCATGTTCGCGCTGTAGTCCCAGCGGTCCGGGTACGGCATGATTTCGTGGCGGTAGTTGCCCGTCTGGGCCATCTGCTCCTCGCAGCGATGGAGGTAACCGACGTCCGGCTCAACGTCGGCGACCTGCTCGCCGTCGAGGACCGTCTTGAGGTGGAGCACTCCGTGGGTCGCGGGGTGGTGCGGACCGATGTTGAGCAGCATCGTGTCCGACTCCTCGTCGCGGTGGTCGGCCTGGAGCGGGTTGCGATGTCGTTCCATCGACACGATCTGTGGCCGGTCCTGGTCGTAGTCGAGGCCGAGCGGGTGGCCCTGCCACGTCTCGGGCAGGAGGATGCGCCGCAGGTCCGGGTGGCCCTCGTACTCGACGCCGACGAGGTCGTACGCTTCCCGTTCGTGCCACTCGGCCGTGCGGAACACGGGCTCTGCCGTCTCGCTGACCGGGTCCTCGGTCGGCGTCGGGACGACGACGCTCACTTCCTGCGTGCGGTCGTCGTACTTCGTGAGGTGGTAGATGCTCTCGTAGCGGTCCTCGTAGTCCTGTGCGGTGACCATCGAGAGGTGGTCGAACCCGGCCTCGTCGCGCAGCGTGAACAGCGCGTCCTGCACCTCGTCGGGCCGGACGACGAACGCCTCAGCGTTGCCGTGCGTCTCCCGACCGATGACGCGGTCGCCGAGCAACTCGGCGAGACCGTCGTAGTCAACCTCCGGACGCTGGATTTCCTGCGAGCTCACGGCGAATCAGCCCAGTTGTAGCGCATGACGAGCGTCTCCTCGTCGATTCGGTCGGCGAGCGTCTCGACCAGTTCGTCGCGTTCGAGGTCGCCGAACTGCTCCAGTTCGTACGGCTTGACCGTCACGGGGCTCGCCTCGCCGTTGGCGACGCGCTCCTGGAGCTTGGCGACGCCGTAGATGAGCGCCTCGGGGCGAGGCGGACAGCCCGGCACGTGGATGTCACAGGGGATGACCTCCTCCGCGCCCTTGATGACGTTGTAGCCGCCCTGGAACGGACCGCCGGAGCACGTACACGAGCCCATGCTGACGACGAACTTCGGCTCGGGCATCTGGTCGTAGACGCGGTGCATCCGCGGCGCGAACTTCGAGACGATGGTCCCCGGGACGATGATGACGTCGGCCTGGCGCGGCGACGCACGCGGCACTCCGGCGCCGAAGCGGTCGAGGTCGTGTTTGACCGCGTAGGTGTGCATCATCTCGAGGCTGCAGCAGGCGATGCCGAACTGCAGCATGAACATCGACGACCCCCGGACCCAGTTCATGAACTTGTCGAACTTCGTGAGTATGAACGGCGACGAACCGAACGCCGTCCGAAGCTTCGAGTTGAACCGGTCGCGGCTCTCGGCTTTGCCCTCCTCGCGACTCGTCGGTTCCCGGAACTCCTCACCGCCGTGCGGGTCGACGGACGGTCCTCCCTCTGACGTGTAGTCTGCCTTGCGTTCGCTCATCCCACAACCCCCGGCCCTGGATACGGGCCTTTCCGGTGGTTGGGCCGGTATCAGCATGAATGTTCGGGATGGATTCGATGGCGAAGCCGATGACGACTGCCCGGCCGCCGGCGCACGTCGCACCGCCCGGCGTCCGGACGTTGAAATAGGAAGGCGAGGAACCGTCCGGTGTGACGACGCAGCGAGAGAGGCGGGGACGAGTCGCCGTGCTGTTCGCCGCGGGACTGGCGGTCGTCGCGCTCGCGGTCGGGCGACTCCGGAGGGCGGTCGCACGAGCCGATTCGGTGCCGCTCAGCCCGCTGTTCGCCCGCTGGCGGGTCGGCGCGGACTACCTCGACCGCCACGGCGTCGCGACGGGCGACTCCCTGCCGGGAGAGATGGACGACGTCGCGACGTACGAGAGCCCGGAGTTCGAACCGGACGCGCTCGACCCCGCAGTGCGACGGTTCTACGAACGCACCGCCGAGTACGACCTCGGCTACTCGGTTCGCTGGCATCCAGGCTTCCGTCTCGGAGCGACGCTCGCGGCGCGCGCGACGAGTCGCCTCGAACAGTTGAACCTCCCTGCGCCGGGCGGAATCGGCGGGACGCTCCGGAGCCGCATCGTCGCGGTCGAGGAGCGCTCCGACCCCAGGGACGGTGCGCGGGCCTGGATACGGACCGACGACGACGGCGTCGCCGTCATCGTCGCCGTCTACGCCAGTCACGTGTCCGGCGACCGTCGCTACGTCAACATCGCCGTCCCGCTCCCGGCCTCGAACCTGAGCACCGTCCTGCTCCCCCGGACCTGCGAGGACGGCGGCGTCGAGCTGACGACGCGGGCGGGCACCGACGACGAGGGACTCTACCTCGTCACGCCGCTGGGCGGCGTCGCGCTCCCGCTCGCCCAGCGGTTCCGGGTTCGCCCCGACGGCGACGGCGTTCGTGCCGTCCACGAGATGTGGGCGTTCGGTCGGCAGTTCCTCACCGTCGAGTACGCCGCAGAGTCGACAGAGAGCCGTCGTTCCGGGGGATAGAGGTATCCGGTTGGCGCGTGAGGCTTCGGCCATGAAACTCGGAGACGCGGCGAGGGCGACGCGCTCGGTGCTCGTCGACCGCCCCGCGACGGTGCTGCCAGCGTTCCTCGCGGGCGTCGGGGTCGCGCTCGTCGCCCAGTCGGTCCCCCTCGTCGGCGTCGCGCTGGCGTTCGCCGTCCTCCTCGGGTCGGGCCGCATCGACCGCTTCCTCGAGACGGTGCGACGCGTCGACGTCGAGCCGACGGACGGCGTGAGCGACGCGGCCGCGAGCGCGCTCGCCGACGCGGTGCTGGCGCTGTTCACGCCGACGACCGTCGCGCTGCTTCTCGGTTCCGCGGCGGTCGGGCTGGTGGCGTTCCTCGTGGCGCGAGCGTTCGTCGGCGCGGCGCAGGTCCACGCCGTCGTGAGCGCGCTCGAAGGGGCGACGGACTCGCGTCCGATGGCGGCCGGCGTCGAGGGGGCGAGCGCGGACGGCTGGACGTTCCTCGGACTCGGCGTCGCCCGGGCGCTCGCCCTGCTCGCGCCGACGGTCGCCGTGGGCGCGCTGGCGGCGGTCGCGGCGAACGGCGGCGGTCTCGCGGCGGGACTGGTGCTGTTCGTCGCCGTGCTGGCGTGGCTACCGCTCACGTTCGCCGTCTACCTGCTGTTCGCGTTCGCGCCGCAGGCCATCGTCGTGGACGACGCGGGCGTCGTCGAGGCCGTGAAACGCGCGACGGGGTTCGTCCGACGCGAACCCGGGCGAGTGGTCGGCTACCTCGTCGTCGCGTTCGGGGCCGTCGTCGCGACCGGCGCGGCGGCGGTCGGCTTCCAGGCGCTCGGCGTCGGCTCCCTCCTGCAGGTCGCCGTGGCGTTTCTGGTCACCCCCGCCCTCGGCGTGCTGAAGACCGCGCTGTACCTCGACCCGCGCGACCCCGGGCCGCCGACCGCGGTTGCCGGACCGGCAGAGAGAGGGGCGACCGGGGCGGCCACGGATGCGGTTAGAGAGCCGTCCAACGGGGCGATGGAGACGGGCGAGCCGGTCGACGCGACGGTGGCCCGCCGGACGCCGACGGACGGGAGCGGTCGCGGCTCCCTCGCGGACGCGTTCCGGCGCGGGTGGCGGGAACTCGTCGGCTTCGTCGCGGCCCGGCCCGGACTGGTCGCGGTCGCGCTCGGCCTGTTCGCGGTCGGCGTGGCGGGCGGGTGGACCGCCGCAAGACCGTATTCCACGCCCGTCCCGGGTTCGGTGAGCGAGAACGTGTTCGGACGATTCCCCGTCGACACGTTCGTCAGCCTCACCGCGAACAACTGGACGGTGGCCATCTCGACGGCGTACGCCGGCCTCGGGTTCGGAGTGCCGACGGTGGTCAATCTACTGTTCAACGGCGCGCTCGTCGGCGGCGTCGTCGGTCTCGGTTCGGACCCGGTCGCGCTCGCCGCGCTCGTCGTTCCCCACGGCGTCGTGGAGATTCCTGCACTGTCGGTCGCCGCCGCGCTCGGCCTTCACCTCGGCGGAGCGGCGTGGTCGTACGTCCGCGGCCGGACGTCCGCCGACGCGCTCGCGGAGGAACTCGTCCGGACGTACTACGCCCTGCTCGGTCTGCTACCGCTGTTCGTCGTCGCGGGGTTCGTCGAGGCGTTTCTCACCTGGTGGGTCGCCAGCCTGGTGGTGTGACCGCCGGGCCGTGTCGCCGCGGTTCGGCGCGTGCGCGGTCGGCCACGTCACCTCCCGGGTCGTCCGGACGGCCGGCGTCCGCCTCAGTCCCGGATTCGTCGCCAGGGAGACCGTCGTGCGGTGGCGCTACCGGACGGGACGTGGCTCTCCGTGCGACGGTTCTCGACCGGCGAGGGGGGCGGTCACTGTGCGAGTTCCGTGAACGCGTTCGTGTCGGCGTCGGTGCCCGCGACGATCAGTCTATCCTGGGACTCGACGACGAAGTCGGGGCCGAGGTCGGTGGTCACCTCGCCGTCGCGTTCGATCGCGATGACGGTGCAGCCGGTGCGTTCGCGTACGTTGGCCTCGCCGAGACTCTGGCCGACGAGGCGCGGGGCGGTCGTCCGGACGATCTCTATCTGCTTGTCCGGCGAGATGACCTCCTCGTCCTCCAGGATGGTCGAGGCGAGCATCCGCCCGCTGACGGTTTCGAGCGCGAGCACGTAGTCGGCACCGGCGCTGTACAGCTTGCCGATGTTGTCCGTCTCGTTCGCGCGGGCGACGATCTCCACCGTCGGCGAGAGTTCGCGGGCGACCAGCGTCGCGAAGATGGTCGTCGTGTCGTCGCCGAGCGCGAGGATGAGCGCGTTGGCGTGGTCGATGCCGGCCTCCAGCAGGACCGACTCGTCAGTCACGTCGCCGACCACGTCGACGCCTTCCTTGTTCTCGCGGTCGACGACAATGCTACGAAGCCCGGAGGTGACGAGTTTCTCGCTTACGGTCGAGCCGACCTCGCCGTAGCCGGCGACGATGGCCGAGCGCCGCGAGCGGGAGTACTCGTCGCCGAGCGTCATCTGCTTGAGACGTTCGAGTTGTGATTCCCGGCCGGCGACCAGCAGGATGGTGTCCTCGTCGAGCATCGTGTCCGGCGACGGCGGCGTGTGGAACTCGCCGCGCGTCCACGTGCCGATGATGCTCGCGCCGGTCCGCTCGCGGATGTTGCTCTCGGATAGCTCGCGGCCGACGACCGCCGAGTTCTCCTGCACGGAGAGTTCGACGATTTCGAAGTCCTCGCCGATGGTGATGGTGTCACCAAGGTCGGTCGTCACCGAGGCGGTCACCTGCTCCGCGAGGCTCTCGCCGAGGAGGTGGCGCGGCGAGAACACCTGGTCGGCACCGGCGTACTGGAGGTAGCTCGCCAGGTCGGGGTCCTGGACGAGGCTGATGACCTCGACGTCGTCGCTTATCTCCCTGACGGCGAGGGTGATGCTGGCGTTCTGCTCGTCTGTCGCGTCCGCGACCACGGTGTCTGCGGTCGCGACCCGCGCGCGGCGGAGCACCTCGGCGGATTCGGGGTCGCCGTGTATCACGTCGAGGTTGCGCTCGTACAGGTCCAGCGACGTCTCTCGGTCCCGAACGACGAGGACGTACTCGCGGTCCCACGACCGGAGTTCGTCGATGAGCGTCTCGGCGCGCGGCGAGTAGCCGCAGATGACGACGTGACCGCTGCGCTCGTCGATGGCCGTCGGCGGACTCACCCGCACCGCTTCCTGGACCCACGGCGCGACGAACAGCGGCAGCGTCATGAAGATGAGGAAGACGCCGGTCATCTGCATGGCGACCATCAGCAGTTCCATCTCGGTCGTCGTCCAGAGTCCGGCGTCCCTGCCGTAGCCGGTCGTCGTGAACGTCTCGACGACGATGGCGAACGACTCTAGCAGGCTCCGTTCTCGTCCCTCGAACGTCGCCATTCCCCACGAGTAGGCAAAAGTGTACCCGACGACCACCGTGACGAACGCGCCGACGTAGAGCAACACCCAACGCCGCTGTCTGTTCATCTCGGTGTACGCTCTCTCGTGCGGGACCTTTTACTCTACTGTCCGTCGGGCGCGGCGAGGCGGCGCGGAGGGAGGCCCGGCGCACGGGAGTGGGGGCGTGCGAGCGACGAGAGTAGCGCAGCGTCGACGGCGGAGCGAGACATGAAACCGTCGGAGACGTTCCGTCGTGCCCGATATACCAGCGTGCGTAGTGCTTCGACGCCTCGAATACAACACGAATTAAGTGAACTGGTCTCGGAAACGACGCCCATGGAGTGTCACTCGGAGGTGGCGTATGGCGAAGAGTAGTCCGGAGCCGGAAAAGTTGCGGGTCGGCGTCGTCGGCGGCGGATTCATCGGCAAGACCGTCGGCGCGGGGTTCATGCGGGACCGTCGCTCCACGGTCGTCGCCATCGCCGACGTGAGCGAGGCGGCGCTCCAGGAGGCAGGAGAGGAACTGTACGTCGGCCACGGGTCCCAGTACGAGGACTACGAGACGATGCTGGACGAGGAAGACCTCGACGCCGTGCTCGTCGGGACGCCGCACGCGTTCCACTACGAGCAGGTGACCGCGGCGCTGGACCGGGACCTGCACGTCCTCTGTGACAAGCCGCTGACGACTGACCGCGAGCAGGCCCGCGAACTCGTCGAGCGCAGCGAGTCCGGCGACGAGGTGCTGATGGTCGGCTACCAGCGCCACCTCAACCCGGCGTTCGTCCAGGCACGCGAACGCTGGGCCAACGGCGACCGAACGCCGACGTTCGTCACCGCCGAGATAACCCAGAACTGGATCGACCGCTTCGAGGACACGTGGCGCGCGAATCCCGACCTCTCCGGCGGCGGCAACCTCTACGACACGGGGAGCCACCTCCTCGACGCCGTTCTCTGGACGACGGGCCTGACCCCCACTGCGGTCCGCGCGGACATGGAGTTCGCGGACGAGGAGCGACGGGTCGACGTGGAGGCGCTGCTGAACGTCGAGTTCGCAGAGGGCGCGAGAGCGAGCGTCTCCGTGTTCAGCGACGCTCCGTGCGTCCGCGAACACATCCACACGTGGGACGACGAGGGCGCGATATATCTCGAGGGGCGCCAGTGGGAACCCCGCCAGTTGACGAAGATCGAGGAGGACAGCACGGACGTCGTCCCGTACATCCGGCGGGACCACGGCGACACCAAGGCCGAGACGTTCGTCGACTGCGTGCGCCAGGGGAAGACGCCGCCCGCCACCGCCCGGGACGCATTCGCCGTCACCGCGCTCACCGAAGCGGCCTACGAATCAGCCCGGAGCGGCGAGCGCGTCTCGGTCGACCTCGACGTCTGACCGCGGCGAACGCGGACTCGAACCCCACAACTGACGGCACCGACCGCGCCCAGGAGACCCGACGCGTCGCTTCCCGGCGAGACTCGCGACTGTCGCGGGGCGGTACGCGACTACGGGCTTTGCGTTCGCCGGGGTTATCGCTTCTCCACGTCGGCCAGACGGTCCAGCAGGCGTTCCGCCAGGTCGCCTTCCCGATACCGCACGGTGTCGCTCCGGGCGTCGTACTCGACGAGGCCGGCGTCTTCCAACCTCGGGAGTATCCTGTGATGGAGCGCGATGGTCGCCCGTTTTGAGTCGTCGAGGTCGTGAGCGAGAAGATGCTCCCGTAACTCCTCGAAGGAGGCGACGTCTCCGTCGGTATCCTGGAGGCAGTAGAGGACGGATCGGCGGTGCTGGTCGGCGACTACCTCGAGAAGTTCGTCGAACGACGTCCCCCCACTGCTTCCATCACCCTCGTCACGATCGGAGCCTGTATCCGTCATCGTACAGTCCCTTCTCGTAATGTTCACAACGTTTACCTATTTATGAATTTCGCAAATGTCAATTCGTAAATTCGAACGGGGGGCCCCATACTGCTAATTTCGCATATTTCTACAGAATATATTCGCATACTAAACTATATTTTGCAATTGTTGCGAAAAGGCCATTAGAGAAGAGGTCCTTGGGGTTCCGTGAAGAGTCGATGAACCTCGACGACACGGACAAGGGTATTCTCTACATGCTCCAGAACGATGCCCGTGACGTAACGACAGAAGAGATGGCGGAGGAGGTCGGCGTGTCGGCCAGTACGGTACGCAACCGCATCGAGAAGATGGAGGAGAGAGGCGTCATCCGCGGCTATCACCCGGACGTCGATTACGACAGGGCGGGCCTGCAACTCCACGTCTTCTTCATCTGCAGAGCGCCGAATCCGCGACGAGAGCAGCTGGCGAAGAAAGCCCGTGACGTGAATGGCGTCGTCACCATCCACGAAGTGCTGAACGGGGAGGAAAACGTCCAGATAGAGGCTGTCAGCACGGACACCGACGACATGGCCCGTATCACCGACGAACTCAGCGAGCGAGGCCTCGACGTCGTCAACTCCAAGGTGCTCAAGAGCACGCACATCCAGCCGTTCGACCATTTCGGCGAGCACATCGCCGACGAGGAGAATCATGAGTGATCGACCGACGACCGAAGTGGCCTCGCCCGAGTACGACCCCGACACGAAGACGTACTGCGTCGATTACGACCACGAGAGCGTTCCGCCGAGCGTCGTCATCCCCGCCGCGATACGAGACATAACGGGGACGGAGAGGACGGAACTCGACCCGCTGTACTGGACCGTCGACGGGGACGCGCTCGACGAACTGTTCCAGCCGGCCGTCGAGGGAGACGTCCGAGCGAACGGGAAGGTGGCGTTCTCCTACCACGGCTACGAGGTGACCGTGTTCGAGCGGGGACGCATCGAGTTCCGACGCGATGACGAGACGGAGCGACCGAGGGCCTCGACGGAATCGAACGGAGGGTAGCCGACGGACGCCGTCAGTTCGGACGGACGACGGGCGGACGTCGACGAGCGTGCCGACGACCGCCTCGACGCTCACTCGTCCTCCACGAGCGCGAGGTACGGGTCGACGGCGGCGCATCGTTCGGTGGGGACGACCCGGCCCGCGTCGCAGCGGACGAACTCCGAATCTTCCAGTTTCGGCAGGTGGTGGTGTCGCAGCGAAACACGGAGGCGCTCGACCGGCGTCTCGTCCTCGTGACGAGCGACGGCGTCGGTCAGGGCCGCGAACTCGCAGGGACCGTCCGCCCGAAGTCGCGCGAGGACGACTCGCCTGTGAGCGTGCGCCAACACGTCGAATATCGTCGTCGGTGAAACGCTCTCGTCTTTCTCGTTTTCTCCCATCCTTCCCAGGGAAGCCACGGGTGCGTATGTGAAGTACGACTCTGGAAATTTTTGCGCTCTTCTGTCCGTTATAGCACAATGTCGTCCATCAGCTCGGCTCGGGAGCACTCGCGGACGAATCGAAGGTCGGCCATCCGTCGGCGACCCGGAAGACGGCGACGTCGTCGTTCTCGAAGGCGAGGTGGTACTGCGGCGAGAAGAGCATCGTCGTCACCATCGCCTCGCCCCGGGTCTTCTTTATCCCTCGGATGGTGTACTTGCCCTTCGGGACGAAGACGTAGTCCGGATGGACGCCCGCCTGCTGCAGTTCCCCGGAGAGACAGAGGGCGTTCTCGCAGCGCGACGTCCGTCGGAACTGATGTAGCTGCTCGCGGTAGGCGTCCTGTCCCTCCCACTCCACGCCCCACGGTCCGACGAGGATGGTCCTGCCGGTCTGCTGTGGGAACCATTCGGCGGCGTCGCCGAGGACGACGAACCGGGCGTCCGGAGACGTGCTCCGTTCGGCCCAGTCCATGGCCGACACCTCGCCGTCGTCGACGAACTGGGGGAGGGAGGGGCTGCCGGCGTGGGCGTCGACGCCGCCGGCGGCGTACAGCGCGCCGGTGCTCACGCCGAGCACGACGAACACGACGACGGAGAAAGCGACCATCTCTTCCCTGTCGAGCGCAGCGGCCTCGCGTCGTAGACGCGGCAGGAGTCCGTCGAGGAGGAACGCCGCGCTGACGAGCGCGCCGACGAGGAAGACGAATCGCGGCTTCTCGACGGTGAGGATGACGGTGGCCAGCCACGCCGGCAGGAAGTAGCGCCGCCGCGCGAGGAGGTAGAGACAGCCGACGATTGGAACCACCTTCCATATCGACAGGAACAGCGTCTCGCCGAGGAAACGCTGGACGAACTCTTCGACCGTCGGGATACTACTGCCGATGCCGCCGTGGGTGCCCGCTGCAGCGGCGAACACCGCGGGGTCGTGGGTCGCGAGTACTTGCGCCCACCACGGCGCGGTGAGGACGACGCCGCCGACCGCGACTGCTGCTCCGTAGGCGAACCCCCGGACCGAGCGGTCGAAGCTGACGTACAGCAGGAGAACGCTCACGGCCAAGAAGACGGTGTACACCGGATGCGTGAGTATCGTCAGCGCGAACGCGGCCATCGCCGGTACGAGCCAGCGGCGTTCGGCGTATCGGAACAATCGCAGACCGGCGTAGATGCCCGTCAGCGCGAACAGGGTGGCGGGCGCACGGACGATGCCGCCGGCGGAGATGTGCCACTGGAGCACCGGCGGGCTGACGGCGACGACGAACGCCGCTAGCGCCGCCTGGGTGCGTGAATCGAGCAGGTCCCGGGCGAGAAAGTACAGCGGGACGAGGTAGGCCACGCTGACTATACCCGGGAGAAAGCGCGCGATGGTGACCGCTCGCAGGCCTGTCAGGTCCTGGAGCACCGCGAGGACGTAGAACATCAACGGCGGATAGGCAAAGGGAACGCCGTCGGCAGTGTAACCCGGGATACGCTCCGGAAGGGCGTACCCGTTGGCGACTATCTCCTCCGCGATGCGGAAGTACAGTCCCGCACCGAACGCGGGGTACTGGTGGGATGCGAGGTAGAAGAGGAAGATGCAGACGCCGGCGACGAGGGCGGGGATCATCCAGAGAAGTTCACCGACCACCTTTCCCCGACCGTCGTCCATTATACGACTCTCCGTGGAGTCCGTCTCTTGGGTCGTGTGCGTCTGCTCCCGGGCCATGATTCGAAACGAGGTCGTCCCGTCGACGACCGCAGTCTCCGGAAACCCTGTCGCCGGACACGTTCTTTGTTATCCAGTGGCTATCGTCGCGTAGGCCCAACCTATCCGTGGAGTTCCGTCGGTTTCACCGCTGTCAATCGACGGTAACGACGGATTGGCCACAGTTCACGGCGGTAAAAGAGGACGAACGCAGCACCACCCAGTTCGGGCGGCCTACCGTCCGTCCACGCGTCGAACGCGGCGGGACCGCTACTCGTACCGCAGCGCGTCGATAGGGTCGGTTCGCGAGGCGTCCCAGGCGGGGTATAGCCCCGCCAGCGCCCCCACGACCAGCCCCACCACGACGGCGATGCCCAGCCACTCGAAGCGGACTGCGAGCGGTAGTCCGATGAGCTGCGCGGCGACGTACCCACCGCCGAGCCCGACGAGCGCGCCCACCGTCGAGCCGAAGACGCCGAGCAGCACCGCCTCCAGCAGGAACAGCTGGAGCACGTCGCTGTTCTGCGCGCCCACCGCTTTCATGATGCCGATCTCCCGCGTTCGCTCCGTCACCGACACCAGCATGATGTTCGCGATGCCGATGGAGCCGACGACGAGCGAGATGAGAGCGATGCCAGTGATGTAGGCGGTGAACGTGTTGCTCACCTGCCGGACCTGCGCGACGAGTTCGTCCTGGGTAGTGACCTTGAACGTGTACCCGCGTCGCTTCAGCTGGCGGGCGTCGGACTGTTCGCCGAGATAGGTGTACACGCGGCCCTGAACGGCGTCGACCTGCTGCGTACTCTTGGCGAGTACGAGTATCCGCCCGTAGACGCGCTGGTTCTCGTTCGCCGACGGACTGAAGACGGTCCGCTGGTAGAACGGGTCCGTCGGCGCGTATATCTCCGGCTGGGGCCCTTCCTGGATTCCGAGTGCGGACTGCTCGGTCGGTTCGACGATGCCCACCACTGTGGCGTTCAGCGGCTCGCCGTTGGCCGCTCGCGTAATGGTTATCGTATCGCCGACCGAGACGTTGCCAGCGGCGAACATCTGCGCCGCAGGCCGGTTCAGTACGACCTCGCGCTGGCCGCTCTGGAACGCACCGCCGGCGACGAACTCCTGGTTCCTGACGTCGAAGTACGACGGCGACGTCACCGTCACCCACTGACGGCTCACCGTCGAGTTGTCGTACTCGACGGACGACGCGGCGATACCGCTCTGCGGGACCGCCGCTTCGACGCCGCGAAGCGACCGGATGCCGTTCACGTCGTGTTCGGTGAACACGGTCTCTCCGCCGCCGCCGAGGTCCGGAAGGCCGGTGTTGCCCTCCGACTGTGCGGAGACGTACAATGTCGCGGCGTTGCCTCCCGCCACGGTCTGGACGATGTCGGCCTGCAGGCTCGCTCCCAGCGTTACGAACGTGATGACGGCGGCGACGCCGATGATGACGCCCAGCGTCGTCAGCGCGGAGCGGAGCTTGTGCTCCCGGATGTTGCGCAGGCTGATGCGCAGGCTCTCGAGTGCGTTCATCCCCGGCCGTCTCGCCCCGCTCGATTCGACGGTGCGGCCGGCGAGGTTCCCTCGCCACCGTCGGTCCGCAGGACCCTCCCATCCGCTAGTTCACCGTCGGTTGAGAACCTCCGGTCCGTCTGTGTTACTCTTCGTACGTTGTCGTTCCTCGATGCTGCCATTCCCGTTCCCCCGACTGCGTTACGCGTTCACCGGACAAAAAGCCACGAGATAGAAACGGCGGATTAATGGCCTGAAACGTCGGATTATGCCGGAATAGACGATAATCGGGGAGCCAATAGAGATAACAACGCCTGTCGAGGGGAAATCCCCATCTTCCCTCCGGAGGAGCCCGAAGAGAAATTCGGCGGCACGCTCGCCAGAGCCCGACGATGTGGATGGAGAGGACGAACGCCTGCATCGTCGACGAACTCACGGAGAGCCACTTCCACTCTATCGGGCGGAGTCGAGAAACCAGAGCAAGGACCCACAGCGCTACTTCCTCGGGGGAGAGGACCGCTCCACCTCGACGTCGTGTTCGCCGTCACGACTGGCGACAGATTGTACTCGCCAGTCACTGCGACTTCCACGAGCAAACCGACTACACACCAACTCGAGTGGAGAAGACCCGCGTCTCCTGTATCGGCTACAGGCTCACGTGCTACGCTTCCTGTTTGAGGCCACGGTCTAGATAATCGAGAACGAGTGGCCAGGAGTTCGCTGCGGCCCGTGCATTCGCTCTCGAGGTGCCACCCCTCTCGTCGTTCGAGGGGCTGCCCGTGTAGTCGGCATACGGCATGCCGAACACGTGGCCGGCATTACAGTACGCCCGAAGGCCGTACGGATGTGAATAGTCGCGTCGTTGTAACCGACTGATAGTCAATGCTGACACGGGAGCGGACGGCCACTCTCGATCGTCCACTCCAGCGAGCAACAGTACGGGTCCGTCGATATCCTCGACCGGAACGAGGACCCGTTGGAGGGTCTCGTCCGGGACGCGGGATCGAATCGAGTCCGGGAGAGATTCGATCTCACAGCGATGCTGATGGGTGTCTTTGACCGCGTCGAAGACGATTCCAACCGGGTCCGACCCTGCCACCGGCTTCCCGTTTCGAGTCCACGCGGGGCGACCGATGAACGCCCTCGGAGGGACCCCGGCAACCCCGTGGCCGACGACGCCCCCACCGGAGTAGCCGATCACTGTCGCCGGCCCGTCGTAGTTGGCTGCGGTCAGTAAGGCGGCTTCGACCCCACGTGAAATCCCGAGAACTCCGATTCTCCCGTCGCGAACCGCCGGTCGATGCGTTAGCCATTGAATTGCTCTGTCGAAGTATTCGAGTGGAATCTCTTTCAGCGATTCGGGCAACCCGGGCGCGTGGAAGTACTGTAACGCGAGAGTCGCGTATCCCTGCGTTGCCAGCATCTTGCTCAGTCGATGCGGGACAGCGGCGTTCGAACCGTGAAGTGTGAGTACGGGTGGATGCGGCCCTGATGTTGATGGCTCGTAGAGCCATCCAACCAGTCCGTTCGTTTCGACTGGCTGTCGTGAGATCCCTGGATCGATGAGGACTCGACGCTGTGAATCACGAGCTTCAGAGCGTTCGAGAAGGCCGGAGCGTGCCCGAAACGCAAGTTCGGCCCTGGTCCGGTCGCCCATGACGAAATTAGACGGCGACGAGAAGAGGCCCGCTGAGGACAGTCGGTGAAGAATCATGTCGACCTTCGATCGATCTGCCACCTGGAGGCCCCCCTCCGACCCGTACCACGTCGACTTCGGCGCATTAGCCGTTAGGTCGGTAGTCGAGAGCGTGGCTTCCCCGTGGCTATCAGTTCGGAGTGACCACGAGCCCTCGAACGTGCGGCCCCGAGCATCGTTGGCGACGAAATCGAGCGTAACCGAGGTTTCTGGCTCGAAATCGGACAGGCGAACGCGAAGCGGGTCGCCGACCGTGGTCTGAGCCGGAGCCTGGATAGACCCCCTATTCCCGCCGAAGAGTGAACCAGTGAGACATCCGGCGGTAGCGACTGTGCCGATGGCCGCTGCTGACGCCAGTAATTCGCGTCGAGAGCGGCGTTCAGGAGCCATCTTGGTTAGACAAGAGCTATTTCGTTCAGTTTATCTTAAGGTTCTTCTCCCGAGTACTGGATGTCCGTATCAGCTATTGGTCCGAGTACGGTAGTGGTCTCATCGCATCCAGTCGCTCTCTCGCGGTCAACGGCGATTTCCCAGCGGTCACACTGACGCTCGAAGTACCATGTCGTTGAATCCTCGTTAGACGTATCGAAAGGTGCGTTCACCTCGGGCACGTGGTAAGCGTCGAACTCGTCGCAAAGCGCCTCGGCGGTGGTCGTCTTTCCGACCGCACTCGCACCTTCGAGTGAAATAATCGTCGTGACTCACTCGGTAGGGTAGACCCGGTCGAATAGTTCCGGGTAATCAATGACGAGTCCATCCGAGTCAATCGGTAACTCGGCCTTGAAGCCGCTGGATATGCTCTCGTAGCGATACCGCCCGCCATCCTCGTCGAGCGGGTCGAGACATATGTACTTCTGAGAGGCAGTCTCGACACGTAAATCGGGTACGGAAATATAGACAGTCTCGATCTCGGTCGATTCGCTCTGGTCGAGTTCCAAGCGTCGAATCGGGAGCGTGTTCGTGAACGGCGTTACCGAGATGTCTACATCGGTGCATCCATTTAGTCTCGACACCGTCTCTCCTTGACCGTCAGTCCAATTGCCCTCCCTGTCGGCCCGGAGTGAGATCGATTTCGATTCCCGGCCAAGGGTGGAAACCGACACCCTCTGAACGCGATAGTGACGGTCACACTCGATCTCGTATCGGACACGGAACGACTCACCGTTGATCGAACTGACGACGACACTCTCCGCATCGACACCTGCCGAGTCCTCGATGAGATGAAGCGATTCGATTCCGAATCCGGCGGCCGGTATCCAGTATATGTCTCGATTCATGCCACGACAATTAGTGCGATACTAGATAATGTCACCGTGTCTAATATACAGACGGCTATGATAGGCGCTCTGTATCGAGTAAAACTACCGAACTGTACGGTACATGCGAGTTCAGCGACGGTGGCAATAGTATAGCGCCATACGGTTTAGGAAGCGTGCTCTTGTCGACGTCAGGAGGCGAGCAGCGCCACGGCGCAGACGGCCAGCGCGACGCCGGCCACGTCTTTCGCCGACAGCGACTCGCCGAGGACGAGGACTGCGAGAACGGCCGCGACGACGAAGTAGAGTCCGGTGACGGTCGTCGCGACCGCCGCACTCCCGCTCTTCAGGGCGGCGTAGTAGCTTATCGCACCGACGCCGGAGAAGAGACCCCCGGCCAGCGCGTACGTGACGCCCGGTCCCGACAGCGACACAGAGCCGGGACCGGCGGCGATGTATCCGAGTGCGACCGCGACGCCGCCGGCGTAGGAGATCACCATCGCCGCCTCGGGCGACAGCGTCTCCGTCGCCAGGTCGGCGAACAGCGCCCAGAACCCCCAGTCGACCATCCCGACGACCGCGAACAACACTGCCGTTCGCATGCGTCGACGGTCACGCGCCGACGAGGAATGGATTCCGGTATCGGCGAGACGCGAACGCTCGCCGGCCCCCGAAGCCGTCAGAAGGAGGGCTCTACCGGTCGTGAGCCGTCGCTTTTCGCTGGCTCAGGACGAGCATAACAAACTGCCGGGCGGGCGACCGGACGGCCATGCGACGCGCAACACTGTTCGTCCTCGCGCTGGCGGTCGCGGCCGCAAGCGCCGTCGCAGCCGCCGGCGGCCACGCACACGTCCACGACCGCGAGAGCGGCCCCAGCGGTGGCGCGAGCGCGCTCGTCGCGAGCGGGGCGCAGACGGACGACGCGGCCCCGCCGGAGCGGTGGAACCGGACGTACGGCGATGCCGGCGAGGACACGTTCGCCGACGTGGTCCGGACGGAGGACGGCGGGTTCGTACTCGCAGGCTGGACCGAGCGCGGTGGAGACCGCGACGGATGGGTGGTGAAGGTCGACGCGAGCGGCGACCGGCAGTGGACGCGAACGATAGGTGAGAGCGGAACCGACCGACTGTACGGCGTCGTACGCACCGACTCTGGCTTCCTGCTGGCCGGCCGCTCGGACCGCGACGGGGGAGCACGAGGCTGGATGCTCTCGCTCGCCCCTGACGGGACAACGCGCGCCGACCGGACGCTCGGCACCGGCGCGTTCACGGCGATAGCGTCCGGCGGAAGCGACGGGGAACGGTACGCCTTCGCCGGATGGACCCGGACCGACGCCGGCGTCGGCGGCTGGCTGGTCGCGGTCGACGCCCGGGGGAACGAGGAGTGGGAACGGGCGTACTCGGCGCCGGACGGCTACTCGTCGGCGCGGCTGAAGGCGGTCGCACCCGCGCCAGACGGCGGCTACTTCCTCGGCGGCGACGCCAGCCGGGATGACAGCGACGCGTGGGCGCTCCGGGTCGGCCCCGACGGCGAACCGGCGTGGAACCGGACGCGGGGCGGTCCGGGCCAGGAGGCCATCTGGGCCGCGACGCGGGGTCAGAACTCGGGAGTAGTCCTCGCGGGCGAGACCGAACGCGGCGGGGCGCTCGACGGCTGGGTGCTGGCGTACGCCGCCGACGGGAGCCTCGCCTGGAGTCAGCGCTACGGCGGCCCCGAGCGCGACTGGCTCGATTCCGCGATGGCGGTCGACGGCGGCTACCTGTTCACGGGCGGGACGCTGACCGGCCGCGTCGGTAGCGCGGACGGGTTCGTCGTGAAGACGGCCGACGACGGCTCGGTCCGGTGGAACCGGTCGTACGGCAGTTCCGCCTGGGACAAGCCGTGGCCGGCGGTGGAGACCCGCGACGGCGGATACCTGCTGGCCGGCCGGACCGAAGGGTTCGGCGCGTCTGGGAAGGACGGGTGGTTGCTCCGACTCGACAGCGACGGTCAGTCCGCTGGAACGGACACCGCGAGTGACGAGACGGACGGGCAGTCGACGACCGATGCGGGCGGAAACGATGCGGGGGACGGAGACGGGGGCGAGAGCACGTCGACGGCAACACCCTCCGCGGCCGGCAGGCTGGCGGACTACACCGGGGTGCTCGGCGTGGCCGCTGCCGGCGTCGTCGCCGTCCTCATCTGGCGGAGACGTTACCGGAAGTAATCGCGATTACCGCCTCGCCGTCGGCGGAAATCCGGCGTTGTCGAACGGCCAGGTCTGAATAACAAAGACGACGACGGTAGTATCGGACGGGAGTAGAGATGTCCGGGGGCGACCAGCCGCGAAGCGACGACGCTGACTGCGGCGAACGCGGGTGGAGAACGGGACGCAGCACGGACGGCGGACGCGAGAACGCGTCGGGCGGCCCGCGTTACCGGAGCGCCGCGGTGGTGGTCGTCGCGTGGTTCGTGGCGACGAGCCTGCTGGTCGGCGGTGGGGGACTGCTCGTCGGCTCCACCCCGGGCGACGCGACGGACCAGCGGACGACCGACCGACGGGGAGCGGTGCCGCGCGGACCGGCGGGCACCGTCCCGCTCGGGAACGCGGACGTGAAACTCTCGGGCACGGCTGCCGAGGAGCGCGCGGGCTGGAGCGTCGCGTCGGCGGGCGACCTGAACGACGACGGCGTCGACGACCTGCTCGTCGGGGCGCAGACCGACGACGAGGGGGGCGACAACGCGGGCGCGGTGTACGTCGTCTTCGGGCCGGCCGAGCGAGGGTCGGTGTCGCTCGCCGACGCCGACGCGAAAATCGTCGGTGAGAGCGAGGGCGACCGCGCCGGCTTCGCCGTCGCTGCGGGCGACCTGAACGACGACGGCGTCTCGGACGTTGTGGTCGGTGCACCGCTCGACGACGACGGGGGAAAGAACGCTGGCGCGGCGTACGTCGTCTACGGCGGCGATTCGCTGTCGGGGACTGTTCCGCTCGCCGAGGCGGACGCGAAACTCGTCGGAGCGGGGGCCCGTGACCGCGCGGGCTGGTCGCTTACGACGATGGCGAACGCCTCGACCGGGAGCGACGGCGGGGAGACGCCGGGGGTGCTCGTCGGCGCGCCGTACGCCGACGCCGGGGCCGAGGACGCCGGAGCTACCTACCTCGTCACTGGCGAATCGCTGGACGGGCCCACCGAGCTCTCGCCGGACAACGCGCGGAGCCTCGACGGGGCGGCCGCCACGTTCGTCGGCGAGAGCGAGGGCGACCACGCCGGCTTCGCCGTCGCCGCAGGTGACGTGGACGGCGATTCCGGGGCAGACGTGGTGGTCGGTGCGCCGAACGCCTCCTCCACAGCGCCGGCCGCCGGCGCGGCGTACGTCGTCACTAACCTCCGTCGCTCGGGGACTGTCGACCTCGGCGACGCGAATGCGACGCTGACGGGGGCGAACGAGGGCGACGAAGCCGGCTTCGCGGTCGCGTCCGGCGGCGACCTGGACGGCGACGGTACCGCCGACGTGGTCGTCGGAGCGCCGCACGTCGACGACGAGGCGAGGGACGCGGGCGCGGCGTACGTCGTCTACGGCGGGGACCTGGACGGTGACCGCAGCCTCGCGGCAGCGAACGTGACGCTACCGGGCGAGCGCGCCGGTGACCTCGCCGGCTGGTCGGTCGCACTCCCGGAGGACGCGAACGGCGACGGGTTCGACGACCTCCTCGTCGGCGCGCCGTACGAGGACGAGGGCGGGACGGACGCCGGCGCCGCCTACCTGCTGTACGGGTCCCAGCTGGCGTCGACCCAGGAGCTCGCCGGGGCGCACGCGAAGTTCGTCGGCGAGAGCGAGAACGACCTCGCGGGCTTCGACGCGGCGGGCGCTGGCGACGCCAACGACGACGGCGCTGGTGACCTGTTCGTCGCCGCGCCGTACGACGACTCGCGCGAGACGAACGTCGGAGCGGCGTACGTCGTGTTCGGCGGTGCGCCGCCGGTGAGGACCACCGCGACGGCGACGCCCGAGACGACGGTGACGAAGACGACGACCCGCGAGGAGAAGCCGACCGAACCGAAGCCGGGAGAGACGAAACCGACCAGGACGACGCCGAAACCCGAGCCGAGGCCGAAGACCGAGCCGCTGGACGTGACGGTCGCGTTCGGCTGCACCAAGGCGACCGTCACCGCGGACCAGTACACGCGGGTCGTGCTCCGGTTCCGCGACGGTTCGATGCAGGCGTTCACTGGCATCTACAGCGGGACGAACGTCTTCGCGGGAACGACAGCAGACGAGGTCATCACCCGGATTCGGGTGTTCGACGGGCCGAACTCGTTCAGGGTGGTTCGCAACGACGTGTCCGGATGCGTCCCGAAACAGACGACGGGGGAAACGACCACGACTACGACGGAGAAGCCCCCGACTACCACCACGGCCACCACCACGAAGGAGGGGCCACCGACGACGACAACCACGACGAAGGAAGAACCGCCGACCACCACGACAGAGAAAACGACCACCACGACTACGACGGAAGAGCCGCCGACAACCACGACTACGACGATTACGACGAAGGAGGAACCGCCGGCGGAGAACCGCATCGTCATCGTCGGGAACGCCGACGAGCCGGTTCGGTACGACTTCGTGGTCGAGGGTGACGCCGAGAAGACCGCCGAGAGCGGCGACGCGCCGGTGCCGGACGAGCGAATAACGGTCAGCGACGAGGACCGCATCGAGGCCATCTCCGGCGGCGGTTCCCGGGTCACGGGCGCGATAGCGGGCGACGCCGACGCCTACCGGTTCACCGGCGACATCTCGCGGTTCCGCATCGAGCTGACCGCGGCGACCCTGGAGAAGGCGACCATCTACCTGAACGGAGAGGCGGTCCGGCCGGCAGAGCTCGGCGACAGTCCGGCCGCTGGAACGCCGGTGACCTACCTCAACTGCTCGGCGGCGCGCGTCGACGGCGAGTTCCCGGAGGTGCGGGCCCACGTCAGCTTCGTCGCCGACGACGGCGGGTTCGCCACGAGCCTCTTCTCGCTCGACCCCGCCAGCGGGACGACGCTCGTCCACCCCACCCAGTTCCAGGACCCGCCGTTCGGCCTGGACTACGTCGAACTGTACGCTGACCCCGCCGGCACCGACCTCCGGTTCCGGCCGTTCAACCCCTACGCCGGCCCGTGGTGTCTGGAAGCGCCGGCGGAGACGACCGCCACGACGACAACTACGACGACCACCCCGGCCACTCCAACGACCAGGGGGACCACCACGACGGAGGAGAGACCACCGACCACCGAAACGACTGTCGAGACCACGACGACCTCAACCACCGCCGAGACGACCACCACGGTCACCGCGACGGAGGAGCGGGTGACGGAGGAGTCGCCGACGACGGAGTCGACCGACGTCCCAGAACCGGAGCCGACCGAGACGGCAGCGGCGGAGACGGAAGCGGTCGAACCCGTGGAGACGACCGAACCCGCGGCGTCCGAAGTCACGGAGACGACGACCGTCGCGTCTGGGGGTGGATAGTCGTGGAGCGACGGTCGCTAACGACGGAATCAGGGGAGGAGAAACGGTTCGACGAATGCGTTCTGCTGACGCTGCGACTGGTCGTACCTTCGCTGCATTCAACTACAATCGGGATTCTTTTGTTCCTGTAACCAGTCTGGCACGGTAATCGAATCTCTTGGGACCAGAAACCATCCATGAAGAACGAACGAATCACCGAACGAGCGATGGACCTTGATCGGGACGAGAGGGCAGCGTATCAGGTCTCCGGTACCGACGAGGACGTGAGCACGAGAGTTATCCGGGCCGTCGAAGAGATAGTGGGCGACGACGAGTCGAACCGGACGTGGCTGTACGACAGCGTGGACCCGGACGCGCTCGATGCTATCTTCGACGACAAGCACGACGGAACGCCGCGAACGGACGGGAAAGTCGTGTTCACCGCACAGCGGTGTGAGATTGTCGTTCACGGCGACGGGTCGCTGGTCATCTACGCCCCCGAAGATCACGACCCCGAGGACGACTCCGGCACGACGCGCGATTCCCCCGACGGACCGCAGAACGAGAGCGGCGGTTCGCCGAATCGAAGCGACGGTTCGTAGCGCCCGGGGAAGACCGAAACGGTATTGTGGTCCCAACCGTCACCACGGTCAAGGAACGATTGATGACCGACAATGGAGACGTTACCTTCCGGAAGATGCTACGCGAGTGGCCCGTACAGACCAGCCTGTTCAGTTTCGGGCCGGTCGTGCTCGCGGCCGCGCAACTGCTCAACGGATTCTACTTCGGCAGCACGCTCACCTACCACGCGCTGTTCGGCGTCGTCATGGTCGCGTTCGCCGTGCTCGTCACGCGCCACCACCTCGTGACGTTCCGTATCCGACAGCTCGAAAACGAAAGCCAAAATTTCTAGGCCCGGGTCGGCGCGCCCGTTCTCATCTCGCGTCCGGCGTACGCGTTGTACCCCGCGATGCCCGCGACGACGATGCCAGAGATGACGTCGCTCCAGAACGCCGCGCCGATGTCCGCGATGACGAACGGGACGAGTATCATCCACAGCCCGAGGAGCGCGACGAATCCGGCGCTACCGACGCTGACCTCGTAGCCGTTCGTCATCCGGTAGTAGTTGTACCCCGCTATCAGGAAGATAGCGAGGCCGACGATTACGTTGTTCCAGTAACTTACGGTCGACATCGTGTCGTACACGAACGCGGAGACGAATATCCACGCGCCGACGAGCGACACGAAGCCGCTGAGCCACTTCAGGTTCGAATCCGCGGTCGTCTGCTCGGTCGTCCGTCTGCGTTCGGTTTCTGATTCACTCATATACCGAGGTACGATTCATGACGTATAAACCGCGACGACCGTTTACGACTAGGAATCGAGCTTCGATAACTGTTCAACCGCTACGGGGAGCCGACGACGAGGGCGCTATTGGGGAAACGCGTCGTTACACCCTCTCGGGGTCGTGTGACTCGAACCAGTCGGCGATGGCTTCCAGTCGGTGGACCGCTCTGTCCGGGTCGCCGATGGCGTGGTGCTCGTCGGGGTAGACGACCAGTTTCGCGGGAACGCCCTGCTTTTTCACGCTGACGTAGAGCTGTTCCGACTGGGACGGCGGACACCGCCAGTCCTCGCCGCCCGCGGTGACCAGCAGCGGCGTGTCGACGTCGCCCACGTCGGTGATGCTGGAGGACTCGTCGTACGCCTCGGGGCGCTCCCACGGGAGTCCGAAGTCGTTCTCCCACCACTTGTGGGCGTCGTCGGTGCCGTACGACGAGCGCAGGTCGTAGATGCCGTGTTCGGCGGCGGCCGCCGCGAACCGGTCGGTGTTCGTCACGAGGTAGCCGGTCGTGATACCGCCGTAGGAGAACCCGGTAGCGAAGGTTCGCTCGGGGTCAACCCAGCCGCGGTCGACGAGGTGGTCGACGCCCGAGCAGACGTCGTCCACTTCCCGGCGGCCCCAGTCGCCGCGGATGCTCTCGGAGAACGCCCGGCCGTAGGAGCTACTTCCCCGGTAGTTCGGCCGCAGGACGACGTACCCCCGGTCGGCGAAGTAGGCGTACTCGAACCGGAACTCGGGAGCGTCGTACGAGACGGGGCCGCCGTGGATGGAGACGACGAGCGGACGCTCCTCGGGGTCGTCTCGGTCGAACTCGGGCGGGAGGTAGGTGATGGCCTCGACCGCTTCGCCGTCGTCGTTCTCGTAGGTGACTCGCTCGCACGCCGGCATCGCGTGACTCTCGACGAACGTCTCGTTCGACGCGGTCAGCCGCCTCGGTTCCGCGCCGTCGGCGTCGAGGTCGGCGACGTCGAGCGCGTAGCAGTCGGTCGGCGCGTCCGGTTCGGTGAGCGCCAGGGCCACCGCGTCGCCCGCGAGGTCGAACCCCCGGACCGTTCGGTACTCGCCCTGCGCGGAGAAGGTCCGCTCCGGGTCGCTCCCGTCGGCGAAACACCGCACGAGGCGCGTGCTCCCCTCGTCGCCGACGAGCGCGACCAGCGTCTCCTCGTCGGTCCAGCGAACGGTGCCGTCGCGGGCGACGGTACGGTCGAACGACGCCGAGACGGACCGGTAGGTGGCGTCGTCGGCGCCGACGCGCTCGGCGACGTACACCTCGTCGGGGACGTGCCAGTTCGTCGGTGCGCCCGCAGCGAACGCGAGTCGGTCGCCCTCGGGACTCCATCGAGGGCCGCGAGCTACGACGTCGCCGTCCGTGAGCCGTCGGCAGTCGCCGCCGTCCGGGGCGACGGTGAACACGTCCATCGCGCTCTCGTCGTCCGGGCGCTCGCCGTGGTTCGCGACGAACGCGATGCAGTCGTCGCCCCACGCGGGTTGCATCCCCGTCATCGGCTCGTACGCGCCGCCGCCGTGGGCGTCGTCGAGGCGACGTTCCTCGCGGGTGTCCACGTCCACGACGAAGAGGTACGTCGTCACGTCGTCGAGGTAGCCCCGTCCGTCGGCCTTGTGCTGGAGACGTTCGAGTTCCACGGGACCGCCGTCGCGGCGTTCGCGGAGGTACTCGGCCTGCTCGTCGGTCGGGTCGCGGGACGCGACGACGACGCGGTCGCCCTCGGGTCCCCAGTCGAACTCGCGGACGCCCTCCTCCCGGGCGGTCACCTGCCGGGCGTCCCCGCCGCGTCCGAGGTCGAACAGCCAGACCTGCGACTGCGGTTCTTCCGCACCCGTGCCGGATCCGTCGCCGTCCTCCTCGGTGCTCTCCTCGTCGGCGTCGTCCCGAACGGCGAGCGCGGCGTCCTCCTCGCGGGCCGCGACGAACGCGAGTTTCGACCCGTCGGGCGACCACTTCGGCGACCCCGCGTCGGAGGCGCGGGTGAGTCGGTACGGCTCCCGGCTGCCGTCCGTCGGGACGACGAACAGCGAGCTTCGACGGTCGTCCTCCGAGCGGTCGAACTCGTCGGCGACGAACGCGAGTCGGTCGCCAGAGGGCGACAGTGCGACGTCCTCGACCAGCGTCAGGTCGTAGAAGTCGCCGAGGTCGAACGTGTCTGCCATGGTGGACGTCCGGACGCAGGGGTTATCAGTGTACGTCCTGCAGCAAACCGACGCCCGTACGGACGGCACGGAGCAGGGCCCGCTGGTCGGAAACCCGACCGGCCCCGCGCGTCGACCGTTCCGCCGGGCCCACCGACGAAACCATTACGCCCGGGTCCGTACTCGGGCCATGCGCATCGTCGTCGTCGGGGGCGGAATCGTCGGACTCGCCAGCGCCTACTACCTCGCCGAGCAGGGAGTCGACGTGGTCGTCTGCGAGCGGTCCTCGCTCGGCGCGGGCAGCACCGAACGCTCCGCGGGCGGCATCCGCCAGCAGTTCTCCACGCGCGTCAACGTCGAACTCTCGCGGGCGAGCGTCGACGCCTGGGAGGACTTCGAGGCGGAGTTCGGCGTGGACATCGCCTACCGCCGTCCCGGCTACCTCTTTCTCGCTCGCGAGGACGCCACCGCCGAGCGGTTCGCCGAGAACGTCGCCGTGCAGAACGACCTCGGCGTCCCGAGCGAACTGCTCGACCCCGAGGCGGCCCGCGAGCGCTGCCCCGAACTGCGCGCCGAGCAGTTCGTCGCCGCCACCTACTGTCCGACGGACGGGTTCGCCGACCCGCACCTCGCGCTCCAGGGGTTCGCCCGCGGAGCGCGGGAGGCCGGCGCGGACGTCCGGACCGGCGTCGCGGTGACCGACGTGCTGCGCGGCGGCCGCCGCGCCGACGGCGGCGTCACGGGCGTCGAGACGGAATCGGGCCGCGTCGACGCCGACTTCGTGGTCAACGCGGCCGGACCCTGGGCGCGGGAGGTAGCCGCGATGGCCGACGTCGACCTCCCGATCGCGCCGAAACGCCGGCAGATAGCGGTCGTCGACCCGGAGACGCCCGTCCCGGCCTCGGTCCCGCTGACAGTCGACCTCGACACCGGCGCGTACTTCCGGCCGGAGCGGGAGGGTGCGGCGCTCGTCGGCGGTCACTTCTCGGCCGACGACCCCGACGCCGACCCGGACGCGTTCGACCGCTCGTCGGACCTCGACTGGACCGCGACGGCCGTCGAGCGAGCGGCAGACTGTGCGGGCTACTTCGGCCCGGACTCCCGCGTCCGACGGGGCTGGGCGGGGCTGTACGCCGTCACGCCCGACCACCATCCCATCGTCGAGGAGACGGTGCCGGGACTCGTCACCGCCGCCGGCTTCTCCGGCCACGGCTTCCAGCACGCGCCGGCCACCGGTCAGATCGTCGCGGAACTCGTCTGCGACGGGGAAATCTCGCTCGTCGACGCATCCGGACTTGACAGCGCACGCTTCGAGGAAGACCGCACCGTCGAGGAGCGCAACGTGGCCTGACCGCGGGCGGGGCCGGTGCCACGCAACGCTCACAAACCCACCGGACGAACGCGAGGCATGGTCAGGATACTCTCGGATACCGACGTGGCGGCGTGTCTCGACGTCGACGAACTCCTCCCGGTCGTCAGGTCGGCGTTCGTCAGCCAGGGCCGAGGCGAGGTCGAGCGACCCGACCGCCCGCACTTCCACGTCGGCGCGGGCATCGCGGGCGACGAACCGCTCGGCACCGGCCTCGCTATGCCGGCGTACGTCCACGGCGCGGACCACTACGCGACGAAGCTCGTCGGCGTCCACGAGGGGAACGCGACGCGCGGCCTGCCGACCGTCAACGCCCAGGTCGTCCTCACGGACGCCGAGACCGGCCGACCTGCCGCCTTCCTGGCGGGGAACCGGATAACGAACGCCAGAACGGGCTGCATCGGCGGCCTCGCGGCCGCAGAGCTCGCGAGCGCGCCAGTCACGCTCGCGGTCATCGGGGCCGGGACGCAGGCCCGCTGGCAGGCGCGCTGCATCGCGGCGGCGACCGACCTCGCCGCCGTGCGCGTCTACTCGCCGAGCGATTCGAAGCGAGCCTGCGCCGAGGACCTCGACGACGAACTCCGCGCCCCCGTAGAGGCGGTCGAGACGCCGAGAGAGGCAGTCGCGGGTGCGACCGTCGTCGTCACGGCGACGACGAGCACGACGCCGGTTCTCGACGGCGAGGACGTGGACGACGGGACGCTCGTCGTCGCCATCGGCGCGTACACGCCCGAGATGCGCGAACTCGACGCGACGACCGTCGAGCGCGCCGCGCGCGTCTTCGCCGACGTCCCCGAGGAAGCGGTCGACGTGGGCGATCTCCGGGAGGTCGGGGTCGCCGAGGCGGATCTCGTCCCCCTCTCGGCGTTGTTCGAGGAGCACGCCGGACGGGAGTCGAACGACGAGATTCTGGTCGTCGAGAGCGTCGGGTCGGCGGTGCTCGACGCCGCCGCGAGCGAGCACGTCTTCGAGCGGGCGCGGGCGACCGGACGGGGTACCGACGTCTCGCTGTAACGTACCGCCGTCTACCGGATATCTGTCTATCTTCCCGGAAAGCTATCTCGACAGTACTCTCGTCGGTACCCGACCGCAGTCCGAAGTCCGGCGCTGCAGATAGTTATCTGGCAAGCTATCCGGATAGCTATCTAGCCGCAGTCGCCGGATCCTCCGAGGCAGCAGGAGGTCACCACGCGTCCACCGCAGCGCCCGGCCGTCGTCGCGATGAGAGAACCTCGCCACCGACCTGACTCAACGTTCGAGAGCGCGCCGGTCGCCGCATTTCCGAATAGCTATCCGGGTAGCTACCCAGAATGCTGTCCGGCCCGCCGTAACGTCGGTACTCGTTTCCGGCCGGAGACGGATATCCAGATGGCTATCTAGATAGATATCTGACCGCAAGGGATGACGCTGGTCCGTTGCCATCGGGTCAACCGGATATCGTCCGGCGGTTATTTGGATAGATATCCAGATAGATATCTGTACAGATAGCTAACTAGATAGCCATCTGAATAGTTTGAGCCGGTTGTCTGACGAGAATTTATGAGGGAGAAGGGTATAACGACCGACCGTATGAAACGGGCCATTACACTCTGGAGCGAATCCGGCGGCGTGGGCAAGACGACCATGGCGACCAACGTCGCCGCCGCACTGGGCCGTCGCGACGAGCGAGTGCTCGTCATCGACCTGGACCCCCAGCTCGGGAGTCTGACCGACCACGTGGGCAAGCAGGAGCTGAAAACCGGCGACCGAAAACATCTCGGCGACGTGTTGCTCGAAGAGGACGAGGACGTGGAGTCGCTCATCGTCGAAACCGGCGACTTCGACCTCGTTCCCTCCCACGAGGGGCTGGCGAACATCGAGAGCGAGATGGCCGCGCGCAACACGTCGTTGCGAGAGTTCCAGTTGCGGTCCGCACTGAAAGACGTCGCTGGCGAGTACGACTACTTCGTCATCGACCCGCCGGCGACGCTGAACGTGCTCGTCGACAACGCCCTCGTCGCGGCGCGGAACGTCCTCATCCCCATCGAACTCACGCGGAAGGGTAGCATCTCCATCGAGGGTCTCGAAGACACCCTGGACAGCATGGAACGCGGATTCCGGAAGTTCGACGACGACTTCACTCTCGGTATCCTCGCGGTGGTGCCCAACGAGGTCGGTGACTCGAACATCTACCGCGAAACGCGCGAAGAACTCGAAACGGCGGGGAAACCGGTGACGCCGTTCGGCGTTCGCAAGCGAGACGTGCTGAAGGAAGCCTGGAAGTGCCAGATGAACGTCTTCGAGTTCGCCGAGAGCGACGAGACGAGGGATCTCCGCGAGTACGAACACGACCTCCTGGGTAACTTCGAGCATCTCGCCCAGATCGTCGAACAGGGGACCGTCGACGTACAGGAGGTGGAAGCATGACCAAAGACGACCGCTACGGCGCGACCGACGACGACTACGGCGACGAACTCGACGACTTCTCCTCGGGAGCCGTCGCGTCGACCGCGGAGGACGAGGAGGAGCATGAGGACGATGCGCTCCCGTTTATCTTCGCCCGACGGACGGTGAAAGCCGACCGCGAAGCAGTCCCCGTCTACGTCCAGGACGACACGGCAGCCGAGATCGAGGAGATCGAGCGCCAGCTCGGACAGCAGTTCGACGGCGACAAGGTCATGGCTCTCGACGTCCGCGAAGCGCTCGTTCGAGCTGGCCTCCAGAACGTCGACGACGTCGAGCAGGTCATGAAGGACTGGGGATACGGCCGCCGATAGCGCGAATCCACCTTCGTCGTGCGGTTATCCAGTTAGCTATCTCGCCATACATCTATATTTATATTTGGCTATATATACAGGAACATTTCTGTGCGTATTTCTGCCAATATATTCGGACACCTTAGCAGGTGACTTTCCGAGTATGTGAATGGGAATCTCCCTATCGAATTCCGCCAGAAGAATGACCGAGTCGTTTTGCTCATCGTACCGATCGACTGTACCGTCGAGCGGCACTGCGCCTCTGTGGGAGTACGCCAGTCTCGGAGGAAAACGGGAGTGCTACGTCGACAGTACCCGTACCAGCGGAGAGGCCATTCGTATTGTGCCACTCGTGCAAAACCGTTAAGGCGGTCGGGCGACAACGTCGAACTGAATGAGCGACAAACTCGAAGACATTCGGCAGAAGAAACGGGAAGAGATACTGAGCGAAGACCAGCAGAGTGGGGACGAAACCCCGAGCGAGCCAGTCTCCGTCGAGGGGAGCTCTCACCTCGACGAACTCGTCGAAAGCTCGAACGTAGTGCTCGTCGACTTCTACGCAGACTGGTGCGGTCCATGCAAGATGCTGGAGCCGGTCGTCGAGAGCGTCGCGGCAGAGACCGACGCGGCGGTCGCGAAGGTCGACATAGACCAGCACCAGGGGCTCGCCCAGCAGAACGGCGTCCAGGGTGTGCCGACGCTGTTCCTCTACGCGGACGGAGAGCCGGTGGAGCAGCTGGTCGGGGTCCAGGACGAGTCGACCCTGAAGAACCTGATCGAACAGCACGGAGGGTAGTCGGATTCCACTCCGATGACGGACGCGGAAGCCGAAGCTGGTCGCGTCGATACCCGGCCGGCGCGACGAGACGGTACTCGTCTCGGCCACATCGACGCGGTCCCCTCGAGCCGACGCGACGGAGTCACACCCACTCGGTGAGCGAAACGCCGACCGAGGAGTTTACGTTCGGGACCCCCGCCGACCACTGGCCGACGAGTGCACGACGAGGACGGCCCTCCCCCGGACCGGGAACGCGACTCCCGGCGGCGCCGGCCTCGCGCTTTTAAGACCACGGCGTACCAATAGGCGACCAATGGGCTTTCACACGTTCGACCCGGACCGAGCAGAGAAGTTGGAGGACGAGTCGCGCTACCGGTACGTCTCCCGGGAGGAACTCGTCGGAAATCTCGACCCGACAGGCGACGACGTCGTCGCGGACCTGGGTAGCGGAACGGGGTTCTACACCGACGACGTCGCCCCGTTCGTCGGACGCCTTCACGCGGTCGACGTCCAGGAGGCGATGCACGACCAGTACCGCGAGAAGGGGGTCCCGGACAACGTCTCCCTCGTGACGGCCGACGTGTCGGACCTCCCGTTCGACGACGGCGAACTCGACGCCGCCTTCTCGACGATGACGTTCCACGAGTTCGCAGGAGCGGCGGCGCTCGAGGAGGTGGCTCGCGTCCTCGACGACGGCGGGCGGTTCGTCGTCGCCGACTGGACGGCCACGGGAGCGGGCGAGAGCGGCCCGCCGGTCGAGGAGCGATACGACCTGGACGGTGCGCGCGAACGGGTCACAGACGCCGGACTGACGGTCGAGTACGCGACCGAACGCCCCGAAACGTACCTCTTCGTCGCCAGTCGTTGAGATGCGACGCAGGTCCCTGCTGGGTGCGCTCGCGGCCGGCGTCGTCGGCTCAAGCGCCGGGTGCGTCGGCCACCCGCTGCCGCCGCTCCGGGGTACCGTCGCCCGCAAGCGAATCGTCGCGGAGGACGGGACGTTGCTGGCCGTGACGAGGTCGGGAATCGACCCCCGGACGCGGCTGCTCCGCGAGCGGTTCCCTCGCGAGCCGATGGCCGGCAACACGACGATCACGGAGAAACTCGCCGGCGAGATACGAGAGCGCCACGACGACGTCGGTTGTCGCGTGACGGTGCGTCACCGGAACGAGAACTACGTCGACGGCGTGGATTCCGGGGAGACGATGTCCTATCGCGCCACTCGAAGCACGTTCAACCAGGTGATGGCCGGAGACGGCATTGGGTTCCAGATCGGGCTCGTCGACCGGCCGAACCTGCTCGCGCCGAGCGAGATAGTCCGCTCCGGCCGAATCGTCGAGAAGCGCCTCCTGGGGAGACGGAACCCCGACGACCGGAAGCCGACGGAAAAGCGGTTGCTGACCGTGACCCGTGAGGGCGTCTCGACGAACCGGTCGGGGCTGTCCGGACGTACGGTTGGACGGCGGACGGCCAAGCGCCTGCTGAAGACGTTCGACGCGCTGGTGTACCGATTCGTCGTCGCTCACGGCAGCCCCGGGAAGCGTCTCTACGAGACCGAACGGCCGCAGTTCGACCGGGCGCGCGTCGGCGAGACGGCGACGTTCAAGGTGAAAGGCGACGACGGGGGGAGAATCGCCGAGTTCGTTGACGGCGGTTGAGGGGCCCGGCGTCAGTCCGGAGAAACTGGAGAACGTACCTGTGACCTCCCCGCCGAAACTGACTCCGTCCTCCGCGTCGACGTCGGACCGGTTCGCACCGCGACGTCCGGTGACATCGACGCGACGTTAGACGTTCGGACGAGGCCCGAGACGAGCTGCCAAACCTCGTAAACGGCATACCGCGATATTCTTTCCTCGGGAAGTGAGGTCAGCGGTTCGGAGCCGGGCCGTCCGGTCCGGAGAAGCCGAGTTCAGCAGTTGAGTTCGCGGACGTCTACGTTCTCGTCCACCAACACCGTCCAGTCTTCGTCGTCGGCCGGTATTTCGAGGGTGACGAGGAGCGGGTCGGTCCGGGAGACCGTCGGGGCCGAGAACGTACACCATCCGTGTTCCCAGAAGGGCGTCTCCTCGAGGTCGATTCCGCGTTCGAAGAGCGTCGCCGAGATGCGCGGGCGGTTCGACAGCACGAGTCCGAGCGGAGCACGTAGCTCAGCAGAACACCCCGAGCAGTCGAACGCGACCGGGAGGCTGTCCGAACGGGTCGCCGACCCGGGACGCAGCACCGACGTCATCCGGTGAGAACAGAACGGACAGACGCCGGCGTCTGCGAGGCCAATGTACCGGCGCGTCCGCTGTGCGAACGCTTCGACGAAGTCCTCGAGCGAGAGATTCCGCACGGCACCGGGCGGGAAATCGAATCGGGTGAGCCAGCGGTCACACTCCCGACAGCGGACGATTCCCTCGCCATCGCGGTAGCCGATTTCCACGGGCGACGACGCACAGTTCCCGCAGGTAGAATCGATTTCGCGGAACGGGCGTTCGCCTCCCTGCTGGAGCACGCTGGCGGTGAGGATGTTGGTCGCCCACACGCCGCTCTGGGTGAGGTCGTACCCCTGGTCTGTCTTCCGGACGTGGCCGTCGCGGAGCTGTCTAAGGTGATAGTTGAAGCGTCCGCGGTCGTCGGCGGACGACCGTTCGAACAGGTCCGCGTACGAGAGCGGGGAGTCGGCCGTGGCGAGGGCGTCCAGGATTTCGAGTCGGGTGCCGTTCGCGAGAGTACCGAACGACTCGTGGCCGACCTCCGATATCGTATCAGCGTCCGGGTCGCTTCTGCCGGAATCCCGACGAGTCATACGACCACTTCCGGTTCTCCCGAGTAAGGCGTTCTGATTGTCCCGATGGGGAACGAAATTTCTCCGAATCGTTATGGCGATTTCCGCCCGAACGCGTCGTACGAAAGACCATGCCAGGACACGTGTTCCTCGAAGGAGAGCGCGTCGACCTCAGAGTCGTCGAACAGGACGACCCCGACCGGACGGTCCTCGGCCACGTGAGAAACGACCCCGAGTTCCGCCGCACGCTCGGATTCGACGCTCCGTGGCCGGAGAGTCGCGTCGAGGAGTTCGTCGCCTCCACGGCGACCGACGACTCGAGTACCAACCTTCTCGTCTGTCTCGACGGGGACGACGCTCCTGGAGACGGACGACGGCCGGACGGAGACGGTGAGGAGAACGTCGAGATAGCAGGTGCGGTCAACCTCTTCGACGTCGACCGCGTCGCCGGGACGCTCAGTTACTGGCTCTTCGACGAGTACCGCGGCGAAGGGTACGCGACGGAGGCCGTCTCGCTGGTCGTCGACCACGCGTTCGAGCGTCTCGGACTCCATCGCATCGAGGCCGAAGCGTTCACCGAGAACGAACCCTCTCGGCGGCTGCTCGACCGACTGGGCTTCGTCCACGAAGGAACGGCCAGGGAGTGTCGCTTCGCAGGCGGCGAGTATCGCGGGAGGGAACGGTACGGGCTGCTCGAAGACGAGTGGCGCGACGAGGAGGGGACGCGATGATCACCGCGAGCGACGAACCGGCGCAGGTCGAGAGCGGGGAGCGGTCGTACGAGAAGCTCATCTTCGACCTGGACCGAACGCTCGTCGAGCACGACCAATCGTTCGCGGACGTGTTCGAGGCCGCTTGCGTCGCCTGTGGAATCGAGCCGTTTTGCGGGCCGGAGGCGCTCGACCTCGCGACGAGGCTGGTCGGGAGACAGTCCACGGGGGTCGACGCCGAGACCTTCGACCGGCGGGTGTTCGAGACCGCCGCGGCGGCGGCTGGCGTCGCTATCGATTCGACGGAGTTCGCGAACGCGTACGACGACGCGCTCGACAACGGTGCCGTGTCGCTCCGACCCGGGGCGGACACGGCGCTCGCGGCAGCGGAGGACTACGAGTCCGCCCTCGTGACGAACGGCCCGGAGCGCACGCACGCGACCAAACTCGAAGCCGTCGGTATCGAGGACCGATTCGACACCGTAGTGTTCGGGAGCGACGTCGCACGCGTCAAGCCGGCCGTAGACCCGCTTGAGCGCGCGTTGAAACGGCTCGACTCGAAACCGAGCCGGACGCTGAAGGTCGGTGACTCGCTCGCGAAGGACGTCACGAGCGCGAACGACCTCGGCATCGACTCCGCTTGGATTCCCTACGGGAATCGAATGCGGGCGTCGAGCGACCCGGAGCCGACGTACGTCCTCTCGTCGCTGGCCGATCTACCGAGCGTTCTCTCGAAGTAGCGTACCGACGCGTCGTCCTGCGGGCAACGGTCTCGAAACCGCCTCGTCTCTGGCTCTCGTCCTCACGCGTTGTCGACCTTCCGAATGGCCTTCTCGAACAGCGAGTACGGCTGTGCACCGACGATTTTGCCGGCCTTCTCCGACTCCCGGTCGAAGAAGATGAAGGCGGGCGTCCCCCGGATGTCGTTGCTCTTGGCCGCCTGAACGTCGGCGTCGACGCTCGCTTTCACCGCCTTCGTCTCCTCGTTCATGCAGGATTCGACCGCCCCGGCGTCGACGCCGGAGACGCCGCGCGTTATCTCGAGCAGGTTCTTCTCTTTCGCCCACCCGGAGTTCTCCTTGCCCTGCTCGTCGAATATCGTCGCGTGCCACCGCTTGAACGCGTCGGGGTTCTCGTCCCGTACCGTCCGCCAGACGCACTTTGACATTCGAGCCGCCGTCTCGGACGCCTGACCGATGTAGGGGTTCTCCATCACGACCATCCGGAGCTTCCCTGGCTCGATGTAGTCGTCGACGAGTTTCGGGAGGGTGTTCTGTTCGAACTTCTTGCAGAACGGGCACTGGTAGTCGGTCCAGTAGTAGACGTCGAGCGGCGCGTCAGCCGACCCCATCAGGGGGTTGCCTTCGAGGTCGACGTCGAACTTCGTCGTCTCGTCGCTGGCGTACAGCAGCGACGTCCCGGACGAGGCTCCGTCGTTCGAGTCGGAACCACTGGGCGTGTCGCCCCCGTCATTCGAACTCCCGCCCATCGACGGGAGCGCGCTCGTGCATCCAGCCAGCGCGGCGAGCGACCCCGCCGCCGTCCCGAGCAACGCGCGTCGACTGCTCGATTCGTCGCTGTCGTACATGGCAATCGTCGTGTCGGAGGAGGAACTCGGGACGTATATTCGCCTCGCTCGTTTTCAGGGTTGGAAGTCGCCGGGGGCGTTTAAACGGGGAGGGGCGTCAGCAGGGACGTTACGCGTCGATGCGGCACGTTCGCGGGTCGCCGGCGCGGGCGAGGAAGCCGACCAGGAGGAGGATGCCGCCGACGCGGAGCAGGTCGCCGTGGAACGGCATCGCGGCCAGCGCGCCCGCGAACCCGAGAAATCCGAGCAGTCCAGCGCCACAGCTCGCACAGCCCGAAGCGACGAGCCCCGGCAGGACGCCCGTCAGGTCCGAGAGACCGGACACGCCGGTCAGGCTCACCTGCGCCGCGGCGTTGACGACGGCGACGCCAGTCAGCACCGCGTACGACAGGATGAGTGCGAGCCCGAACCAGCCGTTCGTCGCCAGCACGTTCTCCGTCAGCAGGACGAGCGTGTCGTCGAACCACTTGAGGCCGGCACCGAGCATCTGCATCGACATCCCGGGGAACGTCGAGAGGATGAGGAGGACGTACGTCAGGACCGCGACGACGACGCCCCCGACGATGCGCGGGACGGAGGTCGTCGGGTACGTGAGCGCGTCCACCAGGTCGCTCCCCCAGCGGCGAACTCGTGCCTGTCCGGTCATGATTTCGCCCTCTGGATCACCGCTTCGAAGCGGGGGTACGGCTGTGCGCCCTCTATCATGGGCGCCAGGTCGTTCGACGTCGGGTCGTCGAAGATGAACGTCGGCGTCGCCTGGACGCCCTTGGAGTCGCCCGCTCGCTCGTCCTCGTCGACGCTCGCCTTCACCGCCTGCGCGTCGTTCTTCAGGCAGGACTCGACCGTGCTGGCGTCCACGCCATTCACGCTCGCGGTGATGTCGAGGAGGTTCTGCGTCTTCGCCCACCCGGAGTTCGGCTTCTTCTGCTCGTCGAACATCGTCGCGTGCCACCGCTTGAACGCCATCGGGTCGTCCTCGCGGACCTGCCGCCAGACGCACTTTGACATTCGAGCCGCCGTCTCGGACGCCTGACCGATATTGGGATATTCGAGGATGACGAGCCGTACGTTCCCCGGTCGGATCTGTTTTTCGAGGAGTTTAGGGAACGTGTCCTGTTCGAACTTCTTGCAGAACGGACACTGGTAGTCGCTCCAGTAGTAGAGGTCGACGGGCGCGTCGGGCGACCCCATCACGGGATTGCCCGCGAGGTCGACGCCGTAGCTCGTCGTCTCGTCCGAGGCGTAGACCAGCGTCTCCGGGTCCCGCGAGTCGCCGCCGCTGCCTCGCGTGCTCGACGTGGCGGAATCCGTCCCGGAGGGAGTTTTCGTCCCCGTCGCAGTCGACGCCGCGCTCGTCCCAGGTTCGCCGGTCGTCCCGGACTCGCTCGTCGTGGGTCCCCCGTCGGAGCCCTGGAGGGCGCTCGTACAGCCCGCCATCCCGGCGACCGACCCCGCTGCGACCCCGAGGAACGCGCGTCGATTGCTCGTCTCGCTGTCGAACATGATGAGTGCTCGTCTCGGACCGAACGCCCCCTGACTGAAAGCGCACTCGCTCGTTTTCAGGGTCGGAAGTCGTTCGGCACGTTTTAAAAGCCGAGGTTCGGTAATCAGTACGTGAGTGGGGAGCCGAGTCCAGCGGAACTCTTCGCGTTGCTGGACGACGAGTACGCGCGCGACATCCTCACGAAAACGAGCGAACGACCGATGTCAGCCCAGACTCTCAGCACCGAATGTGACGCGTCGCTCCCGACCATCTACCGCCGGTTGAACGACCTCGAAGCGTCCGACATGGTCGAGAAACGGACTCGTCCGGACCCCGACGGGAATCACCGCGCGGTGTACGAGGCCACCGTCGAGCGCGTCGAGATAGACATCGTCGACGGCGACCTCGAAGTGGAGGTCAGCGCGCGCGACGTCGCCGACCAGTTCACCCAGGTCTGGGAAGACATGCGAGGTGATTGAGATGCGGATGGAACTGCTCGCGGGAAAGCTGCTCGTGATGGCACTCGGACTCCTCATCGCCTACCAGGGCTTTCGGGGCTACCGGCGCAACCACAGCGAGCCCATGCTGTTCGTGGCGGTCGGGTTCGTCTTCCTCACCGCGGGCGGGACGATGGGCTGTTCGCTCATCCAGACGCTGGGCATCTCGTCCGCGGCGTTCGGAGCGGCCCAGACGGTGCTGGTCGCCGTCGGCATGGGGTTCGTCCTCTACTCGCTGTACGGCTGACGCTCTTCTCGCGGTCGTCGGCGTTCGTCACCCGTCCGGGGACACCGTGACCCGGACTGCGGCGTGCTTGTACTCCGGAATGTTCGCGACGGGGTCGAGTTCGTCCGGCGTCAGGACGTTCACCAGGGGGTCGGCGTAGTGGAACGTCGCGAACACCGTACCCCGGCGGACGGCGGGGGTGACCTCTGCCCGGACGGTCACGTCGCCGCGGTCGTTCTCGACGCGGACCACCTCGCCGTCGTCGACGTCGCACTCGGCCGCGTCGTCCGGGTGTATCTGGAGGACGTCCTCGCCGCGCATGCGCATCAGCGTCCCCGAACGGCGGGTGACGGCACCGCTGTTGAAATGCTGGAGCACCCTGCCGGTCGTGAGGACGAGTTCGTCGTCGGCCACGGGGTCGACCGGGTCGACGTGCTCGACCGGAACCAGCGCCGCGGTGTCGTCGCCGGACTCGAACTCGTCCGCGTGGGGGACGTCGACGCCCGACGAAGCCCCCTCGGGATAGGGCCATCGGAGGCTAGTCGTGCCGATGGCGTCGTAGCTCATCCCGGCGTAGATAGGCGATACCCGCGTGAGTTCCTCGAAGACCGCCGCCGGGCCCTCGTAGTCGAACGCGGCGTCGGTGAGTCTCGCGCCCAGTTCGCTGACGACGGCGAGGTCGCGACGGGCGTCGCCCGGCAGGTCGGCGTTGGGTCGCATTCGCATCACCTGGCGGTCGGTGTTCGTCACTGTCCCCGCCTTCTCGGCCCACGAGCTTCCGGGGAGGACGACGTCAGCGTACTCCGCGGTCTCCGTGCGAAAGAGGTCGTGGACGACGAGGAACTCGATCGCCTCGAAGGCGTCTGCGACGCGATTCGCGTTCGGCTCCGTGACGACCGGATTCTCGCCGAAGACGTACGCCCCGCGGACCGTCTCGCCGAATCGGTGGGTCAGTTCGACCTCGGTCAACCCGGGCGTCGACGGCGGTTCGGTTCCCCACTCCTCGGCGACGCGCCGCCGCGCGTCGCCGTCGAGAACCGACCGGTACCCCGGTAACACGTCGGGGAGCGCGCCGACGTCGCCGGCACCCTGCACGTTGTTCTGTCCGCGAAGCGGGTTCACGCCGGTGCCGCGCTCGCCGACGTTCCCCGTCAGGAGCGCGAGGTTCAACAGCGCGTGGACGTTGTCGGTGCCGCAGTGGTGCTGGCTCATCCCCATCCCGGTGAAGACGGCCGCCCGGTCGGCCTCGCCGTACAGCCGAGCGGCCGTTCGGAGGTCGCCCTCGTCGACGCCCGCGAGGGCGGCGTTCTCGCCGACGTCGACGCTTTCGAGGAACTCCCGGAACGTCTCGAAGTCCGTCACCCGGTCGTCGAGGAACGCCTCGTCGACCAGTCCCTCGTCGACGATTACCCTGGCCATCGCGTTGAGCAGCGGGATGTCGAACCCCGGACGAACCGGGAGGTGGAGCGTCGCGGTCCCGGTGGTGTCGTTCGTCCGCGGGTCGACGTGGACGAGTTCCGTTCCGTCCCGGATGGCGGGTAGCAGGTACGACCGGAAGATTATCGGATGTTGCTCGGCGGGGTTGGCACCCGTGACGAGGAACACGTCGGCGTCGGCGAGGTCGTCGAGGGTGTTCGTCATCGCGCCGGCACCGAACCGGTCCTGCATCGCCGCGACGGTCGAGGAGTGACACAGTCGCGCACAGTTGTCGACGTTGTTGGTCCCGAGCACGCGAGCGACCTTCTGGAGGAGGTAGTTCTCCTCGTTCGTACAGTTCGACGACGCGAAGAACGCGAGCGCGTCGGCACCGTCTTCCTCGACGATTCCGCCGAACGCGTCGGTGATTCGAGCGAACGCCTCGTCCCACGACGCGGTGACGAGCCGACCGTTCTCGCGGACGAGCGGTTCGGTGAGTCGGTCTTCGTGGTCGACGACGTCGAACGCGGCGGCACCCTTCGGACAGATCTCCCCCCCGCTCGTTCACCGGCGCCTTCCACCCCGTCGCCTTCCCGGACTTCGGAGCGTACTCGATTCCGCACCCGACGCCGCAGAACGGGCAGACGCTCGGCCGCGGTTCGAACGTTCGCTCCGGAGAATCGGCCATGGCGACAGTACCGACGACCGATAGCTTCGTTCTAACGGCCAGGCCGTCGAGCACCTCGCAAAACCCCGAACGCCGTCCGTCGACCGGCGCGGGACGCGTGCGCCGACTTCACGACTCGATGCAGCGCTGGACCTGCTCGTCGACGGCGACCAGGTGGCAGAGCGGATTGCCGGGATACACGACGGGGTTCTCCAGCACGCCCGCGAGAACGCCGGTGAACGGCGCGGTCACCTCGACGCTCTCGCGCTCGAACGGGTCGCCGACGGTGCAGACGACCTCCCCCTCCCGGACGAGCGCGCCGCGTTCGTGGTGCATGTCGACGATGCCGCCCTCGTCCGAGCGAACCCAGGTCGTGTCGGCCTCGTCGACGACGGTCCGCCACCCGGGCCAGCGGACGAGTTCCTGCCTGTCGACCCCGAACTCGGCGAACACGCTCCGGACCCCGTCGAGCGCGGCGTCGATGAGGCCGCGCTCGAAGCGGTGGGCCTCGCCCATCTCGACGGTGACGGTCGGGATGCCGTCCTCGGTCGCGTCCCGCCGGAGCATCCCCGAGGAACCGGACGAGGAGATGACGAGGTGCGTCCCGAAGGCGTTGGCGAGTCGAGCGACGTCGGGGTCGTCCATGTCCGCGCGGACGTGGAGGACGTTCGTCCGGCCGCGCGTCGACGTGTGGAAGTCGATGCCGAAGTCGCAGGGCGCGACGAAGTTCTCGTAGATTCGGTAGGCGATGCGGCGGTCGTTGGTTCCCTCGGGGTCGCCGGGAAAGGCGCGGTTGAGGTCGCGGTCGTACCCGGGCAGGTAGCGTTCCTGGGCGATGAAACCGGGGACGTTCAGCACGGGCAGGCAGACGAGGGTCCCGCGGATTCCGGCGTGGTTCCACTGGTTGGCGACCTCGCGGACGACCTCGATGCCGTTGAGTTCGTCGCCGTGCAGGGCGGCCGCGAGGAAGACGGTCGGTCCATCGTCGGCACCGTTGATGACGGTCACCGGCACGCGGACCGGGTCGCCGAGGTAGCTCTCGCTCGTCGGAAAGCGAACGTGGCGCGTCTCGCCCCGTTCGACGGTTCCCCCCTCGAAGGTGAACGGCTCCGTCATGGGTGTACCGTCGACGGACGAGACATTGACCGTTTGCCCGGTCGAGGCGGAACGTTCGAACGACGGACCCGTCCTGGAGAACCGGACGACGAGGCGTCCTCGGCGTCGACGGACGTAGTCCGGTCGACACCGTCGTTTCCGCTGTTTGGGCCGAGCCTCCGGACCGACTACCGCGAGAGGACGGCGTTGACGCTGGCGCCGACGAGCAACAGGAGGCCGGCAACGTAGAGCCAGACGACGAAGAGGAGGACCCCACCGAGCGCGCCGTAGGTGGCGTACCGGGTCGCGTGCTCCGCGTAGACGCCGAACACGACCTGGAGTACGAGCCAGCCGCCGGCGGCGACGACCGTCCCGGGAAGCGCCTCCAGCACCGATACCCGGACCGGTGGCAGAAGGTAGTACAGGGGAAAGAACGCCAGCAGGAGGCCGACGAACAGTTCGACCTGGTCGAGAAAGCCACCCAACGGGAGCCACGCCGAGAGAAACTCCGTCGGGACGCTGACGACCACCAGCAGCACCGCCGCGACCGTCATCGCGGCGAACACGACGACACCGTCCCGCAGTTGCTCGACGAGCGACGGGTCGTTCGTGGCGTCGTAGATGCGGGAGAACGCGTAGTCGAGGCTCCGGAAGACCTTCACCGCGCTCCACACCAGCGCGAGAAAGCTGATGACAGACAGTTCGAGTCGCCCGGTGGAACCCGTGAGCGCGTCCCGGATGATGTCGCTCCCGGTCGGTGTGAGCGTGGTCACCCGTCGAAGGACCAACCGCGCGAGTTCTTCGCCGCGAAGCGTCGAGACGAGGATGAACGTCAGGAGGAGAATAGGGAGGATGGAGACGAACGCGTAGTACGCGAAACTGGCCGCCAGAAAGGAGATTCGATTGTCCCGGACCGTGATGACGATCTCCCTGAACGTGGCACCGACGCGCCGGGCCGAGGCGACCGAAATCACGACGGGTGTTCGGCGTCGACGGACAAAAGAGTGCGAGACGGTCCCGTCGGCGACGTCTCGGTAAGCGCCCACTACCGCCCCGTCTCGACGGCTCCCGACCGAACGGAGACCGGACCGTCGAACGCGACTTCCATCGCCCGCCGCGAACGTCGGGGCGACACCCTCCACCGACGCGGCATCGGTGACCAGAGTCGGTCATCGAGAGCCGAAAGCGACCGTCCGTCCGCCGTTTCGGCCACAGCAGCGTTAAGCCGCCGTCGTGCCACCGTGAAGATATGCGAGCGTACAAGGCGAAGGCGGTCGAGCGGATCAGCCTTCCCGACCGGGAAGCGCGCAACCGGCATCTCCGGGAGGCAGGGTACAACGTCTTCAATCTCGACGCCGACGCGGTGTTCGTCGACCTGCTGACCGACAGCGGGACGGGGACGATGAGCGACGAGCAGTGGGCGGCGCTGATGCGCGGCGATGAGGCGTACGCCGGGAGCGAGAGTTTCCGGCGCCTCCAGTCCGCCGTCGCGGACGTGATGGGGTTCGAGCGCATCGTCCCCGCCCACCAGGGTCGCGGCGCGGAGAACGTTCTCTACGGCACGATAATCTCGGAGGGCGACTACGTCCCGAACAACACCCACTTCGACACGACGCGAGCGCACGTCGTCAACAGCGGCGGAGAGCCGGTCGACTGCCCGGTCGAGAGCGAGGCGGGCGACCCGTTCCAGGGGAACCTCGACGTCGCGGCGGTGCGGGACCTCGCCGACGAGGTGGGCGCGGAGCGGATTCCCGCCGTCGTCGTCACCATCACGAACAACTCGATGGCCGGCCAGCCCGTGAGCGTCGAGAACGTCCGGGCCGCGCGGGAAGTGGCCGACGAACTCGACGCCAGACTCGTCGTCGACGCCTGCCGATTCGCCGAGAACGCCTACTTCGTACGGCAGCGCGAACTCGAGTTCGACGGCGAGAGCGTCGCCGACGTCGCCCGCGAACAACTCTCGTACGCCGACGCCGTCGTCATGAGCGGGAAGAAAGACGGGCTCGCGAACGTCGGCGGCTTCGTCGGCGTGCGCGAGGACGACGACGAACTGTACGAGCGGACCCGCCAGCGCGGAATCCTCTACGAGGGGTTCACCACCTACGGCGGGATGGCCGGCCGCGATCTCGAAGCGATGGCGGTCGGACTGCGCGAGGCGGTCGAGGAGGCGTACGTCGAGTCGCGCGTCGAGCAGGTCGCGGAACTCGGCGAACTCCTCCAGGAGGTCGGCGCCCCCGTCCGCACGCCGACCGGCGGGCACGCGGTGTACGTCGACGCCGAGGAGTTCCTGCCGTCGATTCCGCGCGAGCGGTTCCCCGGCCAGGCGCTGGTCTGCGAACTCTACCGCGAGGGCGGCGTGCGCGGCGTCGAACTCGGCGAGTTCGCGTTCCCCGGCGAGAACCGACCGCAGCTCGTGCGGCTCTGTCTCCCCCGGCGAACGTACTTCCGGGACCACCTCGAACACGTCGCTGAGACCTTCGCGGACGTCGCGGAGAGGCGCGGGGAGGTGTCGGGCCTGGAGGTCATAGACGAGCCCGAGATGGCCGAACTCCGTCACTTCAGCGCCGAACTGCGGCCCGTCGAGTGACCGAGTTCGGTCGCCGTGACGCGACGAACGCCGACGCGAGCCGGCGACCCCGGCCCCATTGGGGTAGCGATTTAAGGCATCGTCTCCCACGAATCTACACAACGAAGTAGAGATGAACGACAACGACCGTGCCATCGTGGGGCTCGTCATGCTCGCGCACGCGATGGTCCACACGTTCGAGCTCTCGATTCCGATTCTCGTTCCCGTCTGGCTGTCCGAGTTCGGGACGACCCGCGCGGCCATCGGGGTGGTCATCTCGGCCGGGTACGCCCTGTTCGGCATCGGCGCGCTTCCGGGCGGCGTCCTCGCGGACGCGTACGGCTCCCGGCGGCTCATCGCCGGCTGTCTGCTCGGGATGGGTGGCGCGTTCGCGCTGCTCGGCGTCGCCTCGTCACTGTGGATAGTCACGTTCGCGTTGCTCCTCTGGGGCGTCGCAGCCAGCGTCTACCACCCGTCGGGGCTGGCGCTGCTGAGCAAGGGCGTCACCGAACAGGGAAGCGCGTTCGCCTACCACGGCATGGCCGGCAACTTCGGCATCGCGGTCGGCCCACTGGTGACGACGCTGCTGTTGCTCGCGTTCGACTGGCAGACCGTCGTCGTCGTGCTCGCGCTCCCGGCGTTCGTCGCCGCCCTGGTCGCGCTCCGCGTGAACGTGGACGAGGCGGCGGCGGTGAGCGAGGGCGAGGCCGACGCCCGCGCCGACGGCGGCGTCTCCTCGATGTCGGAACTGTTCGCCGACTCGCGAACCCTGTTCTCGGGCTGGTTCGTCGTCGTCTTCATCGTCGTCATGATGTCCGGGCTGTACTACCGCGGCGTGCTGACGTTCCTCCCGGACCTGCTCTCCGGGCTCGCGCTGTTCGCGCCGGTCGAGGTGGCGGGCAAGTCGCTGGAACCCGCCCGCTACCTCTACGCCGGACTGCTGACGGTCGGGATGGCGGGTCAGTACGTCGGCGGCAAGCTGACCGACAGGGTCGAGAACGCTCGCGGCATCGCCGTCGCGTTCGGCGCGCTGGTGGTCGTCGCGCTGGCGTTCGTCCCCGCGATGGACGCCGGTCTGGGCCCGCTGCTCGCCGCCAGTTTCGTGCTCGGGTTCTGCCTGTTCGTCGTCCAGCCGCTCTACCAGGCGACTGTCGCGACGTACACGCCGCCGGGCGCTCGCGGCCTGTCGTACGGATTCACCTACCTCGGCGTGTTCGGCGTCGGCGCGCTCGGCGCCGCCGTCGCCGGCGTCGTCCTCCAGTACGCCTCGCCGGCGGCGCTGTTCGTAGTGCTCGCAGGGTTCGCCGCCGTCGCGTCGGCGCTCGGCGTCGTCCTGTCGGTCCGCGGTCCCGCTACGGACTGAAGAGGTGGCCGCCGACCTCCGACATCACCTTCTCCTCGGCCCGCGCGAGGTGTTCCCAGGCCGTGGTGGAGGCGATACCGACGGCGTCGGCGATGTCCTCGATACTCGTGTCCTCCTTGCGCCGGTAGTAACCGAGGTCGATGGCCGTCCGCAGGACCTCCTGCTGTCGATGCGTCAGTTCGTCGACGACACGGGACAGTTCGAGTTGCTCGCGCTCGTTCACCTCGTCGAGTTCGACGTCCCTGACGAGGTCGGTCTCGTTGCCGGCGCTCTCCAGCGAGTCGATAATCTCGTGCAGGTCGTCGCCGTCGTCGAGATACAGTGTCCACCGCTCCCAGCCGGCGGTTATCGACGTGCCCGTCCGGTAGTGGACGCCCATGTCTGTGAGTCGCTGCGAGATGCTGTCCCACCGGTAGCTGTCGTACGTGATGGCGACCAGCACGCGGGAGACGTCGAGCGGGGTCAGCGGCGACGCGTCGAGCACGGCGTCTGTCGCAGAAAAGTCCGCGAGGAACCCCTCGATGGACCGTTCCGGTCCCGACATCTCGATGATACGTTTGCGTTCGGCGGCGCTCCCCGTCATCGACGACACCGATTTGATAGTCAGGTCGGGATAGTCGGCGCTGAGGTCGCTCTCGGGTTCGCCGTGGTGGCGCACCCGAAGCGTCACTTCTCGCATCGAGTCCGGATATGGATTGGACGAAATTGAAGCTTACTCACGAAGAAGCTAGGAAATCGGCATCGCACTGGGCGAGCATCGTGGAAATTTTTGCCGCGTTCGGGTCGACCGTCTATATTCGGCTACATACCGAAGTGGATTCCACGCCCTGTCCAGTTGTAACATGGGTTCCGGTAACAACATCTCCGACACGGACCTGAGCGGACCGGTGGTCGACAGGCGGACGACGATGAAGCTACTCGGAGCCGCCGGCATGACGAGTCTCGCCGGTTGCACGGGCGGCGGTGGCGGCGACTCGGGCGGTGACGGCGGCGGCACGACGGACGTTCCCTCGTCGAGCCAGCGCGGTGGCCGCCTGAAAGCGGCCTGGTTCACCGGCAGCATCGACGTGCTCGACCCGCCGTACATCAGCGTGGGCCAGTACTTCCAGATAGCGGCGAACGTCTTCAACGGGCTCGTGACGCTGAAGAAGGACCTGACCGTCCGGGGCGACCTCGCCAAGGACTGGCAGGTCTCCGACGACGGCAGGAAGTTCACCTTCGACCTGCGCAAGGGCGTGAAGTTCCACAACGGGACGACGTTCACCGCTGACGACGTGAAGTACACCATCGAGCGCACCATCTCCGAGGGCGCTCCCGCCGCCGCGAAGCTGTCGACGCTGAAGCCCGTCGGCGACGGCGGCGTCGTCGTCAAGGACGACCACACCGTCGAACTGAACTTCAAGCAGCCGATGGCGCCCGCGCTCATCTACCTGACCCGCGGCCCGGGACGCGCCGCGACCATCGTGAACAAGAAGGCCATCGAGGAGAAGGGCAAAGACAGCTACAAGATCAAGCCCGTCGGCACCGGGCCGTTCGAGGTGACGAAGCACCAGGTCGGTTCCGGCCTCAAACTCGACGCGTTCGACGACTACTTCGGGACCGACTCGGAGGGGAACTCGCTGCCGTACCTGGACGGCATCGACGTCAAGCCGATCCCCGAGCCCGCGACGCTGGTCAACGCGCTCCGGAGCGGCGACGTCGACTTCGCCAACCTCGTCCCGCTCCAGAACGTCGACAAGGTCGAGAAGGCCAACGGCGTCGAAAAGCTGTCCGCGCCGGGCATCAACTGGTACGGGTTCGCGATGAACGAGCGCCGCGAACCGTTCGGGTCCCGGAAGGCCCGCCGCGGCATCGCGAAGGTCATCGACAACGAGGCGTTCGTCGAGACGGCGTACTTCGGCAACGCCCTGCCCGACACGGGTCCCATCAACAAGGGTACGAACTGGGTCTGGCGCGACGACAAGCCGGGCGTCCAGGACTACGACCCCGAGAAGGGTAAGCAGCTCCTGAAGGAGTCGGGCGCGAAGGGCGCTTCCTTCAGCATCCTGACGACCAAGAGCAGCCTCCGCGGCGCGAAGGCGATGCGCCAGCAGTTGAACAAGGTTGGCTTCGATGTGAGCGTCGAGCAGGTCACCAGCTCCACCTACTGGGAGCGCTACGAGAAGGGCAACTACGACACCACCATCAGCGGCAGCGTCGGCGACCCGGACCCCGACCAGTCGCTGTACAACTTCTACCGCAAACCCGACGATGGCGGCGTCTGGAACTGGGTCAACTTCGTCGACGACGAGGCCCACCGGCTGCTGGCGAAACAGCGCCAGACGCTCGACCGGCAGGAGCGCAAGAAGGTGCTCCAGGAACTGGAGGACCACCTGATAAAGGAAGTGCCCCACGCCTACCTGATGCACCAGGACGACATTGCGGCGAAGCGCTCGAGCGTGAAGGGGTTCACCCACATCCCCTTCATGCGCAACTTCCACACGACGTGGGTCGAGAAATAGATGCGCCGGTACGTCGCGAAACGGGTCGCACACGCCACCTTCGTCATGTGGCTCGTCGCGACCACGGTCTTCTTCGGACTCCGCCTCATCCCCGGCGGTCCGGTCCGGACCATGCTCGGCCAGGAGGCGACCCCGCAGGCGGTCGCCGCCATGCGCGCCGAACTCGGCCTGGACGAGCCGCTGTACGTCCAGTACGTCGACTGGCTGGTCGACATGGCGACGCTCCGGTTCGGCCAGAGCCTCAGCACGAGCCAGCCGGTCGCCGAACTCGTCGGACAGGCCGCACCGCGGACGCTCTCCATCGCCCTGCTGGCCATCGTCGTCGGGCTCGGCGTCGCCATCCCGACCGGCATCGTGAGCGCGACCCGGAAGGGCGAGCCGCTGGACTACCTGGCGACCGTCACGGCGTTCCTCGGCGTCTCGATGCCGGCGTTCTTCGTCGGCATCCTGCTCGCGCTCGTGTTCGGCGTCTGGCTGGGCTTGCTGCCCGTCTTCGGCTACGTCCCGCCGAGCGAGGGAATCGTCCCGTGGCTGAAGAGCATCCTCCTGCCCGGCATCGCGGTCGGCCTGCCGTACGCCGCGGTCGTGATGCGGATGATGCGGTCGTCGCTACTGGAGGTGCTGAACGAACCGTACATGCGGACCGCCCGCGCGAAGGGCGTCAGCGACCGGGTCGTGCTCTACAAGCACGCGCTCCAGAACGCGCTCATCCCCGTCGTCACGGTCGCGGGCATCCAGCTCGCGCTCGTGCTCGTCGGGAGCGTCACGGTCGAGCTCGTCTTCGGCATCCAGGGTCTCGGTCGGCTGCTCGTCGACTCGATGCTCGACCGCAACTACCCCGTGACCCAGGCGGTCATCCTCATCGTGGCCGCCGTGATGGTGTTCACGAACCTCGCGGTCGACCTCGTCTACACCGTCATCGACCCACGCATCGGCTACGGAGGTAACCAATGACCGAGAACACCGAACCGGGCGTCGGGCCGAACACGCCCGCCGAACCCGGACCGTCCGACGTACCGCCGGAGTACCGCGACGACGAGGAGGAGTTCGAGGAGCACAAGACGACCCGCCAGCGCCTCGTCGAGGGGCTGCTGGCAGACAAGATGGCGCTGTTCGGTGCCGTGGTCGTCGTCCTGTTCGTGCTCGTCGCCGCGTTCGCACCGCTCGTCGCCCCCCACGACCCCGAGGCGACGTACGGGTTCATGAAGGAGCCCAACGGCCACTCGGTCGGCGACTACGACGACGACGGTGCGACCGAGCGCGTCTGGCACCCGCTGGGGACCGACTCGTTCGGGCACGACGTCCTCTCGCGCATCGTCTTCGGCGCGCGGGTCTCGCTGCTGGTCGCGCTGGCGACCGTCGCGGTGGCGTTCACCGTCGGCACGACCATCGGCCTGCTCGCCGGCTTCTACGGCGGCTGGATAGACAGCGTGCTGATGCGCTACGTCGACTTCCAGTGGGCGTTCCCCGAACTCATCCTCGGGGTCGGCATCATCGCCATCTCCGGCGGTCTGGGGGTGACGAACGTCGTCATCGCCATCGGCATCGCGTACATCGACGACTTCGCTCGCCTCGTCCGCGGCGAGGTGCTGTCGCTGCGCGAGGAGGAGTACGTCACCGCGGCGCGCGCCATCGGCATGACCGACCGGCGCATCATGACGCGCGAGATACTGCCGAACGCGGTCGCGCCGCTCATCGTCCAGGCGACGCTGATGATACCGCTCGCCATCCTCGCGGAGGCCGGCCTGTCGTTCCTCGGTCTCGGTGTCAAGCCGACGACGCCGACCTGGGGCCTGCTGCTGTCCGACGGCAGGCAGTTCATCGGCCAGGCGTGGTGGATCAGCGTGATGCCCGGCTTCGCCATCATGCTGACCGTGCTGGCGTTCAACACGCTCGGCGACGGCCTGCGCGACATCTTCGACGTGAGCGAGGGGGAGGTCGAGAGCCGATGAGCCTGCTCGAAGTCGACGACCTGCAGACGCGGTTCCCAACGCCCCGCGGCACGGTCGACGCCGTCGACGGGGTGGACCTGACCATCGAGTCCGGCGAGATAGTCGGGCTGGTCGGCGAGTCCGGCTCCGGCAAGAGCGTCCTCGCCGACAGCGTCGCCGGCATCGTCGAGGAGCCCGGCGAAATCGCGGGCGGCGATATCCGCCTGCACGGCGAGTCGCTGCTCGACATACCGGAGGCAGAGCGACGCGAGGTGCGCGGCGGCACCGTCTCGATGGTGTTCCAGGACCCCATGAACAGCCTCAACCCGACCCTCCGGGTGGGCGAGCAGATAGCCGAGATGGTGCGGCTCCACCAGCCCGTCGGCGAGTCGACGTCACTCCCGGCGGAGGTCAAGCGCAAGATACTGGGCGCGACGAAGGACAGCGAGGCGTGGCGACGCGCCATCGAGATGCTGGAGAGCGTCGAGATTCCGGAGCCGGAGAGCCGGGCGACCGACTACCCTCACGAGTTCTCCGGCGGCATGCGCCAGCGAGCCATGATAGCGATGGCGCTGGCCGCCGAACCGGACCTGCTCATCGCGGACGAACCGACGACGGCGCTCGACGTGACCATCCAGGCCCAGATACTCGACGAGTTGCGCGCGCTGAAGGACGCCTTCGACACGTCCATCCTGCTCATCACGCACGACCTCTCGGTCGTCGCGGAGGTCTGCGACCGGGTCAACGTGATGTACGCGGGCGAAATCGTCGAGCGCGCCGCGGCCCGCGAACTGTTCGAGAACCCCCAGCATCCCTACACGCAGGGGCTCATCGCCAGCACGCCGCGCCTCGACGCGCCCGCCGAGGACCTCCGGCCCATCGAGGGGAACGTGCCGGACCTCATCGACATCCCGTACGCGTGCCACTTCGCGCCGCGCTGTCCGGAGGCGAAGCGGGAGTGCTACGAGATACACCCCGACTTCCGACCGGTCGGGTCCGCACTGGCGGAGGCGGACGAGACGGAGGAAGACGAGGAACGGAGCGACCACGAGGCGGCCTGCCTTCGCCGCGGGCCGCCGGAGGAGCGACTATGAGCATGCAGAAAACGCGAACCGACGCCGACGCGGCAGCGGACCCCCTGCTCGCGGTCGATGGGCTGAAGAAGCACTTCGACCAGTCGAACGGCATCCTCGACCGACTGGCCGGCGACGACGCGACCGTGAAGGCGGTCGACGGGGTCGACCTGACCGTCCGGGAGGGCGAGACGCTCGCCGTCGTCGGCGAGTCCGGGTGCGGCAAGTCGACCCTCGGACGGACGATACTCAACCTCGAAGACGCGACGGCGGGGTCGGTCCGCTACCGTGGCGAGGAACTCGCGGACAAGTCCGACGGGGAGATGCGGCCGTACCGGCGCGACCTCCAGATGATATTCCAGGACCCGCTGGCGGCGCTGAACCCGCGCCAGACGGTCGGCGAGATTCTGACCGCGCCGATGGAGGTCCACGACATCGGCGCGGACGACGACGACCGCCTGGAGCGCGCGAAGGACCTGCTCGAGCGCGTCGGGCTGAAGCCCGGCCACGTCGACCGCTACCCCAATCAGTTCTCGGGCGGCCAGCAGCAGCGGGTCGGCATCGCCCGGGCGCTGTCACTCGAACCCGAACTCATCATCGCCGACGAACCGGTGTCGGCGCTGGACGTCTCCGTACAGGCCCAGATTCTGAACCTGCTCGACGAGTTGCAGGACGACCTCGGGCTGTCGCTCGTGTTCATCGCGCACAACCTGAGCGTCGTGCGCCACGTCGCCGACCGCGTCGCCGTGATGTACCTCGGCGAGATCGTCGAGACCGCGCCGGTCGACGAACTGTTCGAGAACCCCCGGCATCCCTACACGCGGTCGCTGCTGTCGGCGGTGCCGCGCATCGACCCCGACGACCGCGACGAGCGCATCATCCTGGAGGGGACGGTCCCGTCGCCGATGGACCCGCCGTCCGGCTGTCGGTTCCACACCCGGTGTCCGGTCGTCATCCCGCCGGACGACTGGACCGGGACGGAGGAGGAGTTCCGCGACGCATTCGCGTTCCGGAACCACGTGCTCTCGGCGGAACTCGACCGCGAGGCCGCGAAGGACCGCCTGCGAGCGGAGGGACGGGGCACCGACGAGGGAAGCGTCGCCGCCTACCTCGTCGAGCAACTGCTGCCCCGCGACCCGGGGGACCTGCCGACGGAGGCCGCCGACGCCGTCCGCGCGGCGGCCGACGAACTCGCCGCGGGCAACCGCGAGAGCGCGGAGACCGTCGTCTCCGAAGCGTTCCCATCGCCCTGCGAGCGCGAGACGCCGGAGAGCGTGGCGGCCGCACCGGACCACGTCGCGGCGTGCCACCGCGTCGGCGACTAGCGGGAACGGGGCCGGGAGTCCGTCGGCGAGCGCGGCGCTGACAGCGTCGGCCGGTGACGGGCCGGCAGAATGGTAACACTATTTATACAATCGAGGAGAGGAGTCGACGTATGACTCTGGGACGGTACAGCGAGTGGCCCCGGCGGCTGTTCTTCGTCGTCGCCCTGCTGGCGTCGCCGCTGATGGCGGTCGTCCTCGTCGCCGGAGCGCTGATCGCCGACGCCGGCCCGGCGGGCTGGTTCCTGCTCGTCGTCGTCCCGCTCGGACTGCTCGGAACGGGGCTGTACCTGATGGCGGAGGAGGAACTCGACTGGTCCCCGCGGGGCAGCCGCCGGACCTGAGTGTCAGTCGAAGATGCGCTCTTTCGACTCCTCGCTGAAGCCGTCGCTCGCGGACTTCGCCTCCTCGTACACCCGCCGGAGCTCCGCTATCGGCTCGTCGTGGGCGTCGACCCGGAGGTCGTGGTAGGCCGTCGTGCGCGGGGCTTTCACCGCGACCGCTGCGGAGCTGTGTCCCCGGCTGTCGCCGCCGGCGGCCTTGCCCGCCGCGAGCGCGTCGACGAGGCGCGCGACCAGGTCGCCGTCCTCGCCGGGGTCGGCCGCCGCGAACGTCTCGACGAGCGCGTCCAGCGTGTCCTCGCCGACGAGCATGTTCCCGGCGACGGTGACGCCGCGCTCCTCGTGGACCCGGTGGCCGAACCAGTCGTCGCAGTTCTCGCCGGAGAAGGCGTAGGCGTTGCCGCGCGCGTCGACCCCGTGGACCTGCCGGAGGTCGGCGTGGTCGTCCTGCGCGAGCAGGCCCGTCAGGGCGTCGTCGACGGCGAGGTCGGGGAGGAGCGCGACGCCGCGGCGGCCCAGTCGCACGTTGACGAAGCTCTGCGTGCTGATGGCTCCGTCGTGGCTGACGCAGGGCGCGAGCGCGCCGACCGCCGGGGCGTCGGTGGCGACGCCGACGCCGAACGCGGTTCCCTCGTCGGTCTCTTCGCGGACGCAGATGGAGAACGTCATGCTCGACCCGACGGTGTGCTGGTCGATAACGTCCGGCCCGGAACTATACGGTGGGTGTTTTAGGTGGATGTCAGCGTAGGAATACGTATGCCCGAACCCGATCTCGACCGCTTCACGTCGCGTCGCTCTACCGTCTACGCCGACAACGGCGTCGTCGCCACCAGCCAGCCTCTCGCCGCCGAAGCCGGCGTCGAGATTCTGCGACAGGGCGGCAACGCCTTCGACGCCGCCGTCGCCACCGCCGCCGCGCTCAACGTCGTCGAACCGACGAGCACGGGGCTGGGCGGCGACGCCTTCGCGCTCTACCGGACCGCCGACGGAGACGTCGGCGCGATGCGTTCCTGCGGCGGCGCACCCGCCGAGGCGACGGTCGAGAACGTCCGCGCGTCCCTCCGGGACCGCGACGACGTGTCCGACTGGTATCCAGAGAACCGGGGCTACGCGGTCGACGACGGGGACGACGGCGACGACCTCGGGATGCCGTTTCTCGGACCCCACACCGTCACCGTCCCCGGGACCGCGCGAGGCTGGGAGGCGACCGTCGAGCGCCACGGCCGCCGGTCGCTCGGCGACGTGCTCCGGCCGGCCATCCGCTACGCGACCGAGGGCTACCCCGTCTCGGAGGTCATCGCCCACTACTGGCAGGGAGCGGAGGACCTCTTCACCGACGACAACGCCCGCGAAGCGTACCTGAAAGACGGTCGCGCGCCGGCCGTCGGCGAACGAGTGCGTCTCCCCCGCCTCGGCGAGAGCATGCGGAAGATAGCCGAGCGCGGCGCGGACGTGGTGTACGAGGGCGAGATAGCCGAAGCGATAGCCGAGGAGGTCCAGTCGAAGGGCGGCTTCCTCACCGTCTCCGACCTCGCCGCCTTCGAACCGGAGTTCCCCGACCCGGTCTCGACCCGGTACAACGGCGCGGAGATATACGAACTCCCGCCGAACAACCAGGGGCTCGTCGCCCTCGAAGCGCTCAACGTCGCCCAGGAGGTCGGAGCGGGCGAGCATCCGCTCGACTCACCCGAGCGCGTCCACTACTTCGCGGAGGCCACGAAGCGAGCGTTCCACGACGGCCACCGCTACATCACCGACCCCGAGTACGAGGAGATTCCGCCACTCGCCTCCCGGTCGTGGGCCGAGAAGCGGTCGGCGGACGTCGACGCGACCGCCAGCGACGTGAGCTTCGGCGTCCCCGACTCCCACGCGGAGGACGCCGACACCGTCCTGCTCTGCGTCGCCGACGACGAGGGCAACGTCGTCTCGTTCATCAACTCCCGGTTCGCCGGCTTCGGCTCCGGTCTCGTCGCCGGCGACACCGGCATCGCGCTCCAGAACCGCGGGTCGTCGTTCTCGCTGGACCCCGACCACCCCAACAGCCTCGAACCCGGCAAGCGTCCGTTCCACACCCTCATCCCCGGCGTCGTCGACTTCGCGCCCGACGAAGAGCGAGACGACTGGGCCGCCTTCGGCGTCATGGGCGGTTACATGCAGCCGCAGGGTCACGTCCAGGTCGTCAGCAACGTCGTCGACTACGACCTGCCGCTGCAGGCCGCGCTCGACCTGCCACGGTGGCGCTACCGCGAGGACGGCTCGCTGGCGGTCGAGGGGCGCACCGACGGCAACCTCACGACGAAACTCGCGCGGATGGGCCACGACGTGCGCGTGCTCGCACCGACGCTGTTCGGCGGTGCACAGATAGCAAGAAACGAAGACGGCGTCCTCTCCGGCGCGACCGAACCGCGGAAAGACGGGACCGTCGGCGGCTACTGACCACTCTCCGGACTCCGCGTCGTCCCGGGACGCGGTGGCAGGTTTCTCTCCGGATATCTCGGTAGTTACTCCTCGGAGTCCTCGTCCTCTTCTTCGTCGGACTCCTCGATCTCGATCTCCATGGGCTCCTCCTCGGGTGCGAGCGCTTTCAGGTCCTCGTCGAGGTCGACCGCCCCGCTTCGTCCCCGGCCGACGAGGTACCCCGCGACGAACGAGAGTCCGAGCAGCACGAGCGTTCGCAGTCCGGACTCGCCGCTCCCAGCACGGTCGACGCCTGTCGTGTCGTCAGACATGCCTGACAGTTTGGGAGTGAGTGACTTTTCCGTTGTGGTCGACCGCGGGAGTCCGCAAGCCTTTCACCCGCCGACACGAATCCTCGGACGTGAATCCGACGACGAGCGGCACGTTCCGGGTCCTCGACAGTCCCCGCGCCGACGGCGAGCGCCTGCTGCTGGACGTCGACACGCACGACCCGACGTACGTCGCGGTCGACGATGCGGAGGAGTCGTTGCTGCCCGGCTACCTGCTCGACGCGACGCTGGAGTGGGTCGAGGGCGAACCGGAGCTCTCGACGGTCTCGGTTCGCGAGTTCACCCTCTTCTCGTTCGCAGACGGCGTGACGAACCTCTTCGAGGCGGCGACGGAGACGTGCCGCGAGGCCCGCACGGAGGGCGTCGCCTCCGACGTGACCCGGAGTACGGACGGCGACGTCAACGGTGCGCTGTACGCCTTCGCCGAGCAGGGCGGCGAGCTCGACCTCTTCGAGGAGTTCCGGACCGGCGTGCGGCCGCTCGAACCGCTGCTCGAACGCGCCGCGGAGGGTGCCGACGGCCCGCAGGAGGTGTTCGTCCTGCGACCCGCGGACGCCCCCTGCGTTGTGGTCTACATCGTCCTCCAGAAGGAGTCGATGCTGGCCGACACCGTCCGGGACACATACGACTGTCCCCGGCCGGACGAGCCGTAGGACTACTCGGAATCGGTCGCGATAAAAAGTAAGTCCGGTCGTTCGCGGTCGGGTGGGAACTGCGTCGGCTCAGGCCGAGTCCGACGTTTCGGCGTCGACGGTGGGGTTCGAGTCCGCGTTCGCGGCGTCGCTCTCGGAGTTCTGCATCTCCGCCAGTTCGGTCTCGACTTCCTGTCGACCCTTCTTGAACTCGCCCATCGCCTCGCCCGTCGAACGAGCCAGCTTCGGAATCTTGTTCGCGCCGAACAGTAGGACGGCTATCAGCAGGATGACTGCCAGTTCCATCCCGCCCGGCACCGGCCCGAACAGGGGAATCATTTCGGCTACCATCTGTATAGAACACGCGGACGCAGTTATTTATAGGCTTTTTGTCTGTCAGTGTATTGTCCATTCGCTCGCCTCGGACGGGCGAGGACCCCGCCCGGCGGGACGGCGGCGGTTCCGGCGCGACTACGAAGACGCGGCGTCGCCCCGTCGCTCGACAAAGTCGACGACCGCCTCCGTCCTCTGGAACCCCTCCGCCATCCGGTCGACGAGGTCGCCGTCCTCGAACAGCAGCAGGGTCGGCACGCTCCGCACGTCGAACCGGTCGACGAGGTCGAGGTCGTCGCCCGGGTTCACCGTCACCACCGTCGCGTCTGTGGCGCGGGCGACGTTCCCGAGCACCGGTTCGATGGCCTGACAGAGCGCACACCCCTTCGTGTAGAACTCCGCGAGCACGAGGTCGTGCTCGGCGACGAGTCGGTCGAGTTCCTCGCCGTCGGTGGCCTCGACGGGGTGATCGGGGTCGTCTCCCTCGGACGCGTCTCTCGCCGACTCCTCGCGGAGCGTAGTGTCGTCGGTCACGGAGCAGGCTACGCACTCGTCGTTCTTGTGTCGTTCGCCGCCCCCGCCGCCCGCGGCCTCGGACGGTCGAGGGGACGTTCACGCGCCCTCCCCCGCAGTTCTCGGAACGCGGTCCGGTTCGGGTCGGGCGCCGACGGCCGGCAGTCGTCGGAATCGGGCGGTCGACCCGCCGACGTCGGCGAAATCCCGAACCAACGTCGCTCTGTCTGCGACCGGGATAGCGGCCAAACTGCCCGCCTTCGACAGTCGTTGGACCCTCCAGCGAAAAGGGACGGCACCAATGAGTTCACTGCGACGCGCGTGGCGCGGGTACCGCTCCGTACCCATCGTCTACCGCATCTCGGTCGGCTTTCTGCTCGGTGCGGTCGTCGGTCTCGCCGTCGGGCAACCGGCGACGCAACTGAAACCGCTCGGCGACCTCTTCCTCCGCCTGCTGGAGATGCTCGTCATCCCGCTGGTCGTCTTCACCCTGCTCGCGGGGATGGAACGCCTCTCGCCCTCGCGACTCGGTCGGGTCGGCGGCATCGTCGTCGGCCTCTACATGGCGACGACCGCCGTCGCCGGCGTCATCGGTCTCACGGTGGCGAACCTCCTGAACCCCGGCGTCGGGGTCGAGTTCACGGGCGGGAAAGCAGAATCCGCCGAGCCCCCGTCGCTGGCGAAGGTCGTCCTCGGCATCGTCCCGGAGAACCCCATCTCGGCGATGGCGAGCGGCGACCTCCTCGCGACCATCTTCTTCGTCGTCGTGTTCGGACTCGGACTGGCCGTCGTCCGGGACACGGCCGACGACGAGGCCGTCCGGGAGGGCGTCGAGACCATCTTCCGGGCGGTCGACGCCGCCACGGAGGCGCTGTTCGCCGTCGTCTGGGGCGTCATGGAGTACGGCGTCGTCGGCGTGTTCGCGCTCGTCGCGGCGTCGCTGGGCTCCCACGGCGTCGACGCGATCGTCTCGCTCGCGGCGCTGGTCGGAACCATCGCGGTCGCCATCGGCGTCCACATCGCCGTCACCTACCTCGGCGTCATCACCGCGGGGCTGCTCGGCCAGTCGCCCCTCGCCTTCCTCGACGGCGCGAAAGACGCCATGGTGACGGCGTTCAGCATCCGGTCGTCCAGCGGGACGCTCCCCGTCACCATCGCCGACGCCCGGGACAACCTCCGCATCGACGAGAGCGTCTACGGCTTCTCGCTGCCGCTCGGCGCGACCATCAACATGGACGGGGCCGCCATCCGGCAGGCCGTGACGGCGGTGTTCGCCGCGAACCTCGTCGGCGCGCCGCTGGGCATCACCGAGCAGGTGACCGTCCTCGCCACCGTGGTGCTCGTCAGCATCGGCACGGCCGGCGTCCCCGGCGCCGGACTGGTCATGCTCACCGTCATCCTCAACGCGGCCGGACTCCCGCTCGAGATAGTGGGGTTCGTCGCGGGCGTCGACCCCATCCTCGGCCGCATCGCGACGATGAACAACGTGACCGGCGACCTCGCGGTCTCGTCGCTGGCCGCGAAGTACAACGACGCCATCGACCTGACGGGCGGCGTCTGGGGCGACGGGGACGTGGCGGAGCGGTCCGGCGTCCTCGCTTCGAACGACTAGACCGGTCCTCAGGCGTGGGTCTCTATCTCCTCGCGCAGTCGCCGTTCGACCTCGTCGGCCGACTCGTCCGTGAACCGGAGTCGAGTCAGGCGCTCGTCGAGGTCGCTCATCTCGGAGAGCAGACCGCCCCGGCGGTCGACCTCCAGGCCGACCTCGAGGGAGTCCGCGGTAGGACGCGGGACGACCTCGAGTTCGTCGAGCCGACCCGAGAACGGACCGGAGCGGGGAACGAACTCTATCTCCTGGACGAAACTGCCCGAGAAGAGTCCGCCCGGCGCCGCCTCACACTCAGCCGTCCGAACGGTGAAGCCGAGCGATTCGAGCGCGTCGAACACCGTGGCGAGACGCGGGCCGGGGGCGACCTGGAGTGGGTCCTCGTCGTCCGGGTCGACCGCCCAGTCTATGTCGAGACCCGTCTCCAGCCAGACGTTCGTGCGACCGACCGTGACGGGTGTGTCGCGGGGCACGTCGATGGTCACCGCGAACGTCCGCCGTTCGCCGGCCTCGATGGTGAAGGGGTCGGCGACGCGGAACTTGTCGACGACGCCGGTTCGCGTGCTGTCGTCGGTCTCGTATCGGGTCAGGAGGGCGAAGTAGATGGCGTCGACCTCCTGGTCGGTCGACCCGCCCTCGACGTGGACCTCGGCGTCGACGGATTCGCCGGCGGTCAGCGTCGTCGTCGGGAGGACGGTGTCGACGGTCGCGGAGCCGATGCCAACGCGGGAGAGCACTTCCTTCATACGGTCGAGAGTGTGTCGCTTTCCGTCATAAACGTTTGCAGCGTCTCGATCGGTCAGAACCCGACGCGTCGCCACCGAACGGGGTCCGCCGGAAGGTCCGAGGCGGGGTCGCGAGCGACACGGTTTTGTCGGCGGCGGGAGGGAGTTCGGTCGATGGTCGACGCCGACGACGGAACCGACGGGTCCGCGCCGACGACCGTCGCCCGGGAGCACGTCCTCTCGGACGGCCGCGAGACCGTCGCCGCCGTCCTCCGCTGTGCGGACGAGGTGACGGCGGCGTGGGAGGGCGACGCCGCGACGGACCGGGCGGCCGTGGTCGACCCGCTCTCCCGGCGACTGACCGACGCGGGGCTGCTGGCTCGCTGTTCCGACCTGCTCTCCGAGGCTGTCGCGGTGACCGGACTGTCTCTCGCCGCGTCGCCGGTTCCCGCGCCGCCGTACGTGGTGGTGACGAGTCGCGGCCCCGTCCTGCGGGGGACGACCGACGCCGGTCGGCTCGTGGTCGAGATTCGGGCGTTCGCGGTCGAGCGCGACGAGGAGGTAAGATACGTCCGCGGACCGGACGACCCGGAGACGGCGGTCTCGGTCGCCGTCAGGTAGGCTCCGGCGGTTCGACGCGCGCCGTGCCCGCCGCCCCGCCGGCTATCGCGCCCTCCAGCGCCAGCGCGACCCCGCCGAGGGCGGCGACGAGGGCCGCGAGGGTCCGTCCGTAGCGGTCGACCAACCAGGGCGGGAAGTCGATCCTGGAGATAGCGAAGTTCAGTCCCCAGTACGCGCCGACCTCGGACCCGGGGTGGGTCATCGTGTAGTAGAGCACGGTCGCGAAGACGACGCCCCCGAAGGTACCCGCCACCAGTCCGTGGCGGAGGCCCGTCTTCCACGTTCCACCGGCGAGTCGTCCGGCGACGTAACCCCCGGCGATGCCGACGGTCAGGAGCGCCAGCCCGGCGGTCACTCGAACGTCGAGCGGGAGCGGCACCGTGGCCCCGAGCGCGATAGCGAACAGTTCGACGAGCGCCCCTGCAACGACTGCGGTCCAGCGCACGTTCGACGGTCGGCGTCCGCCCCCAAAGTACCTTCCGCCTCGCGTGACGACCGGCGCTGGACGGGGCGCGCCCGTCGGCAGGGTCGCGGTGACCGCTTCGTCGTTCCCGTTCTGTTACACGTCGGCCGCGACGGGGGCAGAAATCCCGTCTCGGACGCGCGAGCGTCCAATCGCCTGTTGTCTCGCGGTACGATAGACGCACCCGGCTAACGTAACCGAAGCGAATATAAGTTTCATCCATCGCGTCACGATTCCAGAATACGTTTTGCAGCGTTCACGTTCGAACTGACCAGCCGGTGACGTGTTTCGGTCCGCCCAGAATACCTAATGAAAACGGCGCCGACCAACTAACAGGGGGTTGGTACTATGGCAGAAATAGCAGTCATTCATATGGATATGATGGCGAAGGGAGGTGGCGAAGCGGTCGCCATGAACGTTCTCGAGGCACTGGAGGACGACCACGAGGTGACGCTGATAACGCTGACAGAGCCCGACATCGAGGAACTCAACGACTACTTCAACACCGACGTCAGCGCGGTGTCGGTCCGGCAGGCCGGCTTTCTCGCACCCTGGCTGCACGAGACGTACGGTCTCCAGTACTACGTGCTCCAGAACGCGCTTCTCAGCCAGTACGCGCGTCGACACGCCGACGAGTTCGACCTGCTCGTCAGCACTATCAACGAACTCGGCCTCGAGACCAACTCGATACAGTACGTCCACTTCCCATTCGACTGGACGGTCAGTCTCGACAACCGCGAGGAGATATTCCACCCGACCGTCGAGGACGACTCGGTGTACGAGCGCCTCTGTACCGCCATCGCGGGCGTCGACCGCGAGGACATCCAGGCGAACACGCTGATGGCCAACTCGCGGTGGACGGCGTCCGTCGTCGAGGACGCCTACGGCTCCCGACCCCTAGTCGTCCACCCGCCGGTCGACACCGAGGAGTTCGACCCCGACCCGTGGGACCGGAGAGAGGACGGGTTCGTCACGCTCGGCCGCATCGAGCGCAGCAAGCGCGTCGTCGAGATGATAGAGATAGTCGACGGGGTCCGCGAGCGCGGCCACGACACGCATCTCCACGTCATCGGCCCGACCGTCGACGAGGAGTATCGCCGCGAGGTCGAAGCGCTGGCGAGCGACCGCGAGTACGTCTATCTCGAGGGCGAACTCCCGCGCGAGGAACTGGTCGACCGCGTCTGCTCGCACCGCTACGGCCTCCACGCCAAGGAGTTCGAACACTTCGGCATGGCCGTCGCCGAACTCGCCGCCGGTGGGGCCATCCCGTTCGTCCCGAACGACGGCGGCCAGCACGCCATCGTCGACGACCGCGAGGAACTGCTGTACGAGTCGCCCGCGGACGCGGTCGAGAAGATGGACCGCGTGCTCTCGAATCCCGACCTCCAGCGCGACCTCCGGAAACGTCCCGAAGAGATACGGCGACGGTTCGGCCGCGAACGCTTCCGCGAGGAGTTCCGCGCCGCCGTCGACGAGTCGCTCGGTCGGTCCACGGACGCGACGGCCGAGACGTCGCCCGACCTCTCGGAGGTCCCGGGGCGGGCCGACTGACGTTCGACCCTACTCCCGCAGTTCGGGCGTCCAGACGGCCGGCGAGAGTCCGACGCTCCCGGTCCGATAGCGCGCCCAGGCGACGATAGCCGCCAGACCGACGACCAGGGCCGCGACGCCCACGAGTCCCGCTTCTGGACCGAACCCGCCCCCCGTCCAGCGGTCCGGACCCCGCTCCGCGACCGCGACGAGCGCGACGCCACGGCTGGTACCGCTCACCGGGAAGCCGAAGACCGGCCCCTGGACGAAGTTCCACGAGAGGTGGAAGCCGACAGAGACGCCCAGTTCGCCGGTCAGCACGTACCCCGCCGCGAGCACGACGCCGGCGAGCGCGACGTTCGCGGTGCTGACGGCGGTCGCGTTCGGGTTGCCGACGTGCAACAGACCGAACACGGCCGAAGAGAGGAGGGTAGCGACCGCGACGGCCAGCGTCGCGCCGAGTCCCCGGAGTCCCTCGGCGAGGTTCGTCAGGAGATACCCCCGGAGGAGCAGTTCCTCGCCGACGGCGACGAGGACGTACAGCGCGAACGCGAGGACCAGTCCGCCGACCAGCGACGCGGTCGGTCCGCTCGCGCCGGCGGCGCTCGTCCGGAGCGTCCCCGTCACTGCGAGCCAGCCCGCCCCGAGTTCGACGAGGAAGATTCCGGTCATCAGGGCCGCGCCGAGCGCGACGCCGAAGGCGAAGTCGACGCACCACGCCCGGTCGAGGTGGAGGCCGAAGTCCGCGAACCGCCGGCGGTCGACCAGCCGTCCGGCGAGATACACCCCCACGACCGTCACGCCGGTCGTGAAGAGGACGCCCGCGAGCGAGAGGAGGAGCGAGTTCGCGGTGCCGGCGAAGAGCGAGGCCAAGGCTCCGGTGCGTGTCGTCGAGACCAGTGCCTGAAACAGCAGACCGAAGACGACGGCGATACCGACGAGCAGCACGGTGCCGGCGAGGAGTCGCCAGGGCATGCGAAGGCGGTCGCTGTCGGCGTTCCAGAACAGGGTGGTGAGCGCGCGCGGAAACACGGGCGCCGATAGGCCGCCCCGGAACAAAGGCGTCCCGGCGAGCAGACTTACGGGCGCGACGACCGTGGTGCCAGTATGCGCGAGGTCGAGATAACGTCTATCCATCAGATGACTCCGAGCGTGAAACAGTTCGAGGTCGTCGCCGACGAGCCGTTCGAGTACCGGCCCGGCCAGCACACACACCTTCACTTCGAACGGGACGAGGCGGGGTCCGCCGGCGATCATACGGGCGGCGATTCCGACGACCAATCCGGCGGCGAGGATTCTGACGACGGTTCCGACGGCGATTCCGACGACGATTCCGACGAGGTCGTCCGGCCGTACACTGCGACGTCGCTTCCCGGGACGGACACGATCACGCTCGCCATCAGGCGCTACGACGACGGAACGGCGTCGGTGTACATGCACGACCGCCAACCCGGCGACACCGTTCGCATCGAGGACCTGGACGGTAACCTCTACCTGCGCGACCTCGACGCAGACGTGACGCTCGTCTCCACCGGGACTGGCATCACGCCGATGATAGCGATGCTGAAGCAGTATCTGGAGGAGGGAAGCGGGGAGGTCTACTTCCTGTACGGCGAGAAGACCCAGGAGGACGTGATGTACCGGGAGACGCTCGACCAGTTCGAAGCCGACCACGAGAACCTGACCGTCGTCTACTCGCTCTCCGAGGAGGACTGGGACGGACCGACGGGCCACGTCCAGGAACACCTCGCCGACGTCGTTCCGGACGTGTCCGACACCGACTGCTACGTCTGTGGCGTCCCGGAGATGGTCGTCGAGACGAAAGACCGACTCGCCGAACTCGGCGTCCCGGACGACCGCGTCTACAGCGAGGGCTGGGAGGACGACGAGGTCGCCGACGAGTGATCGTGACGGCGCCGTCGGGCGTCGTCGGTCGGCCGAGCCGAGAGGCGACCGTGCCCGAACAGTGCCAATTTATTTAATATAAGCTTCTGAACCTGTGTGTAGGATGGAACATCCACCTATTCGGGTGCTCCACGTCGAGGACAACGAGTTCTTCGCGACGGTCGCCTCGGACGTCCTCGAAACCGAAGCTGACATGACCGTCTGCAGGGAGAGCAACGCGACCGACGCGCTCGCTCGACTCGACGACGAGCGCTTCGACTGCGTGGTCAGCGACTACGAGATGCCCGGCATGGACGGGCTCGAACTCCTCGACGTTCTCCGCGACGACTACTCCGAGATGCCGTTCGTGCTACTCACGGGCGTCGGGAGCGAAGACACGGCCAGCGAGGCCATCTCGGCGGGGGTCACCGACTATCTCCAGAAGGGCGAGGGCAAACGCCAGTTCGTGGTGCTGGCCAACCGCATCACGAACGCCGTCTCCCGTCGGCGAGCCGAGAAGTCCGCGAGCAGGGTCGCCGACGTCAACGACCTCGTCTGGGACGTCAGCCAGTCGCTGTTGCAGGCGTCCTCCAAGGAGGAGATAGAACGCGCCGTCTGCGAGCGGCTGGCCGACTCCGAGCTGTACCGGTTCACCTGGGTCGGGAAGGTAGACGACGACTGCAACGTCATTCCTCGGGTCTCCGCCGGCATCGAGGACAGCTATCTCGACGACGTCGACTGCGGGGAGTCGGCCCGGGAGGCGAAGCCACTCCGCCAGGCACTGGAGCGGCGCGAAGCCCAGGTCACACGGAACGTGGAGTCAGACCTCGCGGTCGCGCAGTTGCGCGAGACTGGTATCGAACGGGACTGCTACTCCAAGGCGGTCGTTCCGTTCGACTACGAGGACACGACGTACGGCGTCCTGAACGTCTACGCCGACGAGTTGCACGCGTTCGGCGACACCGAACGACGTATCCTCTCGAAGTTCGGCAACAGCGTCGCGTACGCGATGAACTCGATTCAGACGCGCCAGGAACTCGTCCGGCACGAACAGCGACTGCAGGTGTTCAACCGCATCCTCCGGCACAACCTGCGAAACGACCTGAACGTCGTACTGGGTCACGCCGACAACCTCGCCGAGACGATTCCTAGCGCCCGCGAGAGCGCCGACGTCATCAGGCGGAAGGCGTCGGAACTCATCGACGTCAGCGAGAAAGCCCGGGAGGTCGGGAAGACGCTCGACGGAGAGTGCCAAACCCGGAAAGCCGTCGAGTTGACGGCCGTCGTCGAGCGAATCCAGGAGAAACTACAAGACACGTATCCGGACGCGAACCTCTCGGCCGACGTGCCGAAGGAAGCGTGGGTGTACGGCGACAACACCCTCGACGCGGTCGTGAGCGAACTCGTCGAGAACGCCGTCGAACACAACGACAGTGACGTCCCGAACGTGTCCATCGCTGTCCGACAGCGGACCGCGGACGGCGACGACCAGGTCGAACTCACCGTCGCCGACGACGGACCCGGAATCCCGGAGGAAGAACGCACCGTTCTGCTGGAGGGACGGGAGACGGCACTCCACCACGGAAGCGGACTCGGTCTCTGGCTGGCGAACTGGGTCGTCGGGAAGTTCGGTGGCAACCTCGAATTCGGTCACAACCAGCCCCGCGGCAGCGTCGTGACGATCCGTCTCGAGCGGGCCGATGGACGGGCGACCGACCGAATTGAAACCGGAAGTGCGACTGACTGATACGAAGCGGCGGTCCAGAATCGGATACGCGTTACGGACGTTTATTTCACTCTACTATATACTGTTTTAACGATAGATATATATTGGAGAAGGGACGAAGTAGAGTAGGATGAGTACGGAACTACCGTCGTTCATCGACCGTTTCCGGCGACCGGAGTACACCGGCGAGAATCGATGTACGCCGTGCACCATCGTCAACGTGGCCATCGCCGTCGTCCTCGGTGCAGCGCTGACGCTCGTCGCTATCCCGTTCGGAATCGGGGTCTTCGCGTTGAGCCTCGCGGCCATCTACCTCCGTGGCTATCTCGTACCGGGAACTCCCACGCTCACGAAGCGTTACTTCCCCGACTGGTTCCTCGCCGCCTTCGACAAGCACGAGACGAGCGAGACCGTCCCCCGCGAGAGCGACGTCGAACCCGAGGAGGTCCTCTCGACGGCCGGCGTCATCCGCCCGTGCGAGGAGATAGACGACCTCTGTCTCGACGACCAGTTCCGCAACGCGTGGCACGACAGCATGGCGCGCGTCGAGGAGGAGGGTGCCGAGAAGAGCGACCTCGGTGCCATCCTGGACGTCGACGAGGACGACCTGAAGTTCGAGGAGCACGACCAGGCGTTTCTCGCCCGCCTCGAGGGCCGCCATCTCGGTCAGTGGGAGTCTCACGCCGCGCTCGTCGCAGACCTCGCCGCCGCTCGTGAGCTTCGAGATCGGTACCCCGACTGGGAGGCGCTGACGGTCGACGACCAGAGCCGCGTCCTGAGCGGCCTGCGCATCTTCCTCGAGGAGTGCCCCGAGTGCGGTGGGACGGTCGTGCCCGAACAGGAGACCGTCAAGTCCTGCTGTCGCTCGATGGACGTCGTTGCCGCGAACTGCCAGAACTGCGACGCGCGACTCCTCGAAGTCGAACAGGACCGGTAGCTCGATAGTCGTTCGCTGCCGAGAGCGTACGTCCCCTGAAGTCGTAGGTCTCCTGAAGCGTACATCCACAGAACGTAAGCTCTGGAACGTACGTATCCCGGCGGGCTTACTCCGTCGTTTCCGTTGTTTTACCGGCCTTCTGTCGTCCGAATCGACTCCGGGCATTCTGTCCGCGGATTCGAGGTTCACGACAAGGGGTAGCTGTCCCGTTCGTCCGGATCTGGTGGTTCTGTCCGGGACTGTGGTTTTCTCCGAACCTGGCCGGTTCGTCTGGTACTGGCTGTTTCGTCCGAGTCGGCCTCCTTCGTCTAGTTCTGCCGTGTCGACAGCGGGCGGATGGCCGTCCCCTCGAAAGACCCACGGGCGAAGACGACCGAGACGCGACACCGGCGTTTCCGCTGTTTCGGCCGGGTCTATCTAGCGGTAGCGGGGATAGCGGCCGACTCGGCGAACGCACCTCCATCGTTTCCGCTGTCTCCAGGCGGCAGAGCCCAACGTTTCCGCCGTCTCCCGGAAGTACGGCCCAACGTGGACGTCGTCTCGCGACGGTACGGCTCCACGTGCGTTGCACTCGGTGTCTCGGGGTCAGTGCCCCGGGTTCGATGCCTCGGGCCGCTTCGTGTCGCGTCGACGGTCGTACCAGTCCCTGCATCGCCGGACGAGAAGGGGGTGTCGGGAAAGTGTGAGACGTGAACTGAAGAACGAGAGAAGGGAGGAAAAGCGAGAGAGCAGGGCGACGGGAAGAACGAGAAAGAAGGAAGCGGGAGTCGGAGCGCGGAGAAGAGACAGAGACCCCGTTGTTTCCGCTGTTGGGACGACGTGAGGGTAACGAGATGGGATAGGGCACACCCACCCCGTCGTTTCCGCTGTCTTTAGTGGGTCGGTGGAGTGGTCAGGGGGAGAGCAGGGATAAGAGGGTAGTCGAGGACGGAAAGCTCGGGGACGCCATCGGTTGCGACGAACGCCGTGTCGATGAAAATAGAGCCCTGGCGGGCTTTAAAACGCAACTGACGAACTTAACTAAGTCAAGACAAAGTAATATTTTCCTAGTGCGGAGAAAGTTTTACCTACTATAGCATAAAACCACCGGTGTTACAGAGACCCCTCACCCCACCCCCTCTCAATCCTGTCTAAACAGCGGAAACGACGGGGTGGGTGTCCCCTATCCTTCCACGATGTTCTGACTGCTGTTCCGATTCTCATCAGCCACTGTTTGAAGCGTTCACAACCCGCAGTCCTGAACACTGGACAAAGAGAGAACGACGCGATGGGACGCTCGCGAGTTCCGACGCCATGCGACCCAGGGAAAAGTCGCCGTTCTCGGCGACGTCCGACATAGACATCGGAAACGACGCACCTACAGCTACTGGCGTATATTTAAATACTATCGGGACAGAAGAAACAGCGGACGCCACAGTTTTAAGTATCGTTCCGCGAAATGATTTTACAATGTCATCGTTCAGTTTCGACCGGGACAACTCCCTCTACAAGAACCGGGACGCACTCTTGGAGGAGTACACCCCGAACAACCTCGTCGGCCGGGACGACGAACTCGAGGAGTATCACGCCGCGCTCCAGCCGATCATCAACGGAGAGGCCCCGTCGAACATCTTTCTCTACGGGAAAAGCGGCGTTGGCAAGACGGCCGCAACCCGTTTCCTCCTGAACCAGCTTCAGGAGGACGCCGCGAAGTACGACGATATCTCCCTGTCGGTCATCGAGATCAACTGCGACGGCCTCAACTCCAGCTATCAGGTGGCGGTTCGACTCGTCAACACGCTACGCGACCCGGCCGACCAGATCAGTAACACGGGGTACCCCCAGGCGCAGGTCTACAGTTTCCTCTGGGACGAACTCGACAAGGTCGGCGGCACCATCATCGTCGTCCTGGACGAGGTCGACCACATCAACGACAACTCCATCCTCTATCAGATTCCCCGTGCGCGGAGCAACGGCTACCTCGAAGACGCCAAGATCGGCCTCATCGGCATCAGCAACGATCTCTCCTTTCGGGACTCGCTCTCCGCGAAAGTGCGTTCGTCGCTCTGTGAGAAGGAGGTCTCGTTTCCGCCGTACGACGCCAACGAACTCCAGAAGGTGCTCAGCCAGCGCGAACAGGTCGCGTTCCACGACGGCGCGCTCGCCGACGACGTCATCCCGCTCTGTGCGGCCTACGGCGCCCAGGACGCCGGCGACGCCCGGCAGGCGCTCGACCTGCTTCTCGAAGCGGGTGATCTGGCGCGCAAGGACGCCAAGCAGGTGACCGAGAAACAGGTGCAGGAGGCTCGTCGAAAGCTCGAACGCGACCGGATAATGGAGGGGGTCGCGGACCTGACTCAGCACGCGCGACTAATCCTGTACGCTCTTACCTCGCTCGAAGCGGAAGGTGCCACGCCCGCGCGCTCGCGAGACATCCGCCCCCGGTACGAACAGCTCTGCAACCACATCGGCACCGAGGCGTTGACGAGCCGTCGGATGCGCGACCATCTCGCCGATCTGGCGATGCTCGGCGTCATCTCCTCGACAGAGAAAAACGAGGGGATGTCCGGCGGGAAGTATCGTGAACACTCGCTCAAGCAGGACCTCCAGCTCGTCGTGAGTGCGCTGGAGGAGACCATCGAACTCGCCGGCGTTCACGAGAGCATCCGTCCCTACTACCAGACCGCGGCCGAGGAGAACGCGTAGCCCCGCTTTTCCTCGTACGTCGAACACCGCCGTTTCCGCTGTCATCGGTGCCGGCCGGTCGACCACGAATCGCACGCGGTGCAAGCCACGACCCCGCCGTTTCCGCTGTCAACTCCGTGGTTTCCGTTGTTTGCACCACCTACAGCGGTTTCAGTCACTCCACCGTTTCCGCTGTTTTCCGGAGTGAACCAATCGAATACATCTCACTTCGTCCGACGTTTCCCCACCGTTTCCGCTGTTATCGACGGTTGCGGAGGCCGGCCGCGGCTGAACCCCCTTCGACGTCGGACACCACCATTTCCGCTGTCTTCGCCACCCGTGTCGTGGGTACCGTCGCTCGACAGTGACGCCGACGCTACTCGACTGACGTCACTCGACCGGACACAGACAGCATCGACCGGACGCAAACGGCATCGACCGGACGCCGACGTCATTCGACAGCGACGCTGACGTCACTCGTCCTCGTCGGCCGTGGACGTTCTCCCAGTGTCACTTCCTCGCTTAGGGCGTCGCCGTCGCGTCGCAGGTCGACCGTCACTCGCTCTCCGGGGGAGGTCTCCGTGATGAGATACCGCGTCAGTTCCTCGTGCGAACGCACCTCCTGACCGTCGACGCCGACGATGACGTCGCCGCCGACCGGAATCTCTCGCCCCCGAACCGAACGCGTCCCGGTACAGTCGACGAGAGCGCCGCTGGCCGGGCCGAGACGAACGTCGACGACGAGAACCCCGCCAGCGTCTGGCAACCCGTTGGCTTCGGCGACGACCGGCGACACGTCCAGGGTCGCGACTTTCAGATACGAGTGCCGGTAGTACCCGTCGACGACGAGGTTCGGAACGACGCGCGAGACGATGGCCGCCGAGATGGCGAACCCGATGTTCTCGCCCTGCTTCGCGCGATTGACGCCGACGACCTCGCCCGTCGTCGTCACCAGCGGTCCGCCGCTGTTGCCGGGATTGATGGCGGCGTCGGTCTGGACCGTGTCGGGGATGGTGAACCCGATCCCGGTCACGACGGAGCGGTTCACGCCGCTTACGACGCCCGTCGTGATGGTCCCGTCAAGTCCCATCGGGTTGCCGAGCGCAGCCACTCGCTGGCCGGGTTCCGGACTCTCGGTTGCGACCGGCAGCGGGGTGGTGTACGCCGGCAGGTCAGCGACCGCGACGACCGCGAGGTCGGTGTACGCGTCCCGACCGACGACGCGACCGGCCCGCCAGTCTCCCTCGCTGAACCGGAGTTCGACCTCCTCGGCGTCGGCGACGACGTGAGCGTTCGTGACGACGAAGCCGTCGTGACCCTCGTCGTCGTCGGTGTCGAAGTCGTACACGAACCCCGACCCTGCGCCTGTTCGAACTCCCTCCGGGTCGCTTCCGGGCGTCACGTAGACCGACACGACCGACGGAATCGTCTCGCGGTAGAGGTGCTGGTACGTCCCGTATCTCTCTCGTTTCGAACTGTAGTCGTCTGGTCCCGTTCCGTTCCCCTCTCGTTCTCCCTTCTGTTCGTCCGATTTTCGTTCGCGTTCTGTCATCTGGTCTGGAACGACCGTGTGTTCGTCCGCCACGGCCGCCTTCGACCGTGGTTGGGACCGGGCGCGCTTAAGCACGTCACTTGGTCGCACGGATCGTCCTCAGCGTCTTCCGGGGCGCGATTCGGCCGACTCCTCGCGTCGCACGGACCCCTGCCGGAACGAGACGATCGCGACCGCGACCAGCAGCGCGCCGGCAGCGACGTCGCTCCAGCGGTTCGCTGCGCTCGCCGACCCCACGACGAACGGCTGTGCGACCTGGAGGAGACCGACGACGCCGACGAACCCGGCCGCGGCGGGCGTGACCGACCGCCCGAACAGCGTCAGCACGGCGGCGTAGCAGGCGACGACCAGCAACGCGACGCCGGCGAGCACGTCGCTCCAGAAGTTCGGTGCCAGACTCGCCTCGAAGACGACGAACGGCGCGGCGACCAGCCAGATACCGAGCAGCGCGCTTCCCGCGGCGACCCAGTGTCCTCGCACCAGTACGCTCCCTGCGCTCTCTGGGTCTTCGCCGTGCTTCGGTCCCCCCGTTCTCTCGTCGTTTCTCCGACCCCCGGTTTCCTCCACCTCTCCCGCATTCCGCAGTCCTTCCCCGCTCTCCGGTGTCATTGTTTCGTCAACCCCGCATTCCCGTCTCTCACACTCGGGAGCGTCCGACGTAAAACGAGTGGCTAGCGGTTACGCAGCCGCCGTAGGGTCGGGGGTCACATCGCTCGTCACTCGTCCAGCACGTCGTCGACGCGCTCGGCCGTCTCGCTGGCCCGGATGTCGCTGTAGCTCTCGTGGGTGGTCGAGATGGAGGCGTGTCTGAGTGCGGACTGTGCGAGTTCCGCGTGGCCCTCCGAGTAGAGTTTGTGCCCCAGACCCCGGCGAGCGCCGTGGGGTTTGAGATACTCGCCGTCGACGTCCAGGTCCGCCTGCTCGCAGAGCCGCTTCATCAGGTCGCGCGCACCGCGGGTCGAGATGGCGGGCACGATTACCTCGTACTCCCGGACCACCTCGTCGACGGGGTTCGCGTCCAGTATCTCCTCGATGCGCGCCTCGTCGTAGTCGCGGTCGCCGAGCTGGTCGCGCACGGCGGCGTACTTCGACGGGGCGTGGTCGGTCGGAAACACCGGAAATCGTGGTGTCGGGGGTTCCTGAACCCGGCGGTAGCGTTCCAGGGCCTCCGCAGCGCGCTCGGGCAACTGGGCGTACTCGTACTCGCGGGACTTCCCGAACACGCGGAGAGCGCCGCCCTCGACGTCGACGTCCTCCCAGGTCGCGCCGTCGCGGCGGTCGTCGGCGGGGTCGCGGAACACCTCCGCGCCGCGCACGCCCGAGAGCGCGAGCAGCCGTACCAGCGCCCGGTCGCGGTACGCACGCTCGCGCCCGACCGCCGCCTCCCCGTCCAGCGCCCGCTCGACCCGGCGGTCCATGAACTGCAGGATGGCCTTGCGGTCGCGTTCGGACCAGAACTGCCGGTCCGCGTCGCCGGGGTCCTCGGGCAGTTCCGACTGGGCGCGCGAGACCGCGGCCGGGTTCCGGTCGATGAGTTCGTCGGCCTCGCAGAACCCGAGGAATGCCCGGACGTAGGCGTAGTAGGTGTTCGCCGTCGACGCCTTCAGGTCGTCGTCGCGGACGCGTCGCTTGAGGTGACGGGCGTAGCGGCGACAGTCGATGACCGCCACCTCCTCCAGCGTGGTCGCGTCGCGCTCGGTCGCCAGCCAGTTCGCCCACTCCCGGAGCGAGGAGTCGGCGATAGCGGCGGAGTTGCCCGCTTCGACGCTGGTGAGGTACTCCTCGATGGCGGTCGAGAGCGGCGTCTCGGTCGTGCCCGTCGCGGTCGCGTCCGTCATGTCAGCCTCGGGTCGAAGGTATCGGCCATCTCGTGGCCGCACCGCGGACACGTCAGTTGCGACCGCTCTGCGTCCTTGAACCGGCCGACCGGTCCGATGTACCCACACTCCGAACAGCGACGGATCGGTAGCTGTATCATCGCGGCGTCGTCTTCCTCTCGACGCGGCTTCCACAAAAAGCTACGTCCCGGGTCGGTTGGAGCGACGCAGATTCTGCGGCGGCAGTCCGACCGTCGTTCGACGCTATGCCGGCGACGGTAGCGACCGCTTCGAGCGGGGCGGCAGCAGGAAGTTCCCGCGGCGTTCGACGGTCATGTACTGGAGGATGCCGTTGTTGAGACGCTGGCCGACCGACGACTTCTCGGCGACGTCGGTGCCGTTCATCGCGGTCCGGGTGTCCTCGAAGTCGCCGATGGCGCGCTGGAGCGACACGAAGTGGAGGCCGGCCTCGCCGCCGTCCGTCGAGTCGAAGTCGCGGCGGAGGATGAGCGGCGAGTCGTCCTCGCGGACCGTCGCGGACTTCTGGGAGTGGCCGACCATCCCGCGCTCGCGGGCCCGGTCGGCGACGTTCTCCGTACACTTCTCGTCCATTCCGCTGTCGTCACCGAGATTCTCGCCGACGCCCTCGACGCGGTCCTCGGCTGCGTGAGCCGGGCAGAACATCTTGGCGACGCGCTGTTCGCGACTGTCCTGCTCGTACCACTGGTCGAGGTGGAGCCGAATCTTCGAGACGTGCTGGGTGGCCCCGCCCGCGAACGGCCCTTCTCGAATCGTCACGCGGTCCTCGCTGGCCTGGTTCTTCTCGAACCCGGACTTGAACCCCATGTACAGCGGCGACTCCTCGGGGACGGGTTCGGAGTTCGGAATCCCCTGGACGTCCTGGTTGTCGGCGGGCAGTCCCGCGCCGACGAACCCCGTCCGGCGGTCGGCCTTTTGCAGGACCCCCGACAGCGACGCCGCCATCTCCACGCCGTTCAACTCCGTTTTCTCCCCGAGCAGGGCCTCCTCGGCCGCCAGCGCGACAGCGGCGTGGTCGCTGGCGAGGTGGACGACGGCGTCCTGGCGGTCGAACGTCGGGTCCTCGAACGGGGCGAGCGCCGACGGCGACGGCAGGTCGACCGAGTCGGGCAGCGACTCCGGGAACCGGTCGAAGTACGACGGCGAGTAGCCGACCGAGAACAGCAGGCCGTCGTTCCTCCGGCGGTAGGCGCGTTCGAGGCTCCGGAAGGCCGTCTCGACCGTCTCGCGCTCGGCGGCGGTCGGCGTTCCGCTCCCAGCGTAGTTCAGGTAGAGCAGCACCTGGTGGCGTGCTGGCAGGACGTTTCCGTGGTCGTCCGTCGAGAGGGCGCCGTTCCACGCGTGCTGGCGGTCGGGCAGCGTCGAGAGGTCGTCCGGCCCCTGCGGCACGTCCGGCGCGCCGTTTCGGTCGAGGCAGGCCGACAGCGCCGCCGACCCCCCGATGGCGACGGCCGCCTTCACGAACTCGCGTCGCTTGATTCCGCGCTCGCTCATCGCTCGCTTCTAGCTACCACGCGCGAAAAGGGGTTCTGGTACGGGCGTCGAAACCCGCGGAACCGTCCTCAAACGCCGTCCGACTCGTGGATTTTCTCTCCGCGGTGCAACCGGTCCGCGATGGTGTAGGTCTGTTCGGCCTCGCGCCGCGTCGGGAAGTGGGCGGCCATGTAGCGGGCGAGCGCCATCAGGACGACCCGTCGCTCACGCTCGCGGTCCGTCGAAACGAAGTCGCTCGCTTCGTCGTCGGACCGGAGGTCGAACTGCGCGAACGACGCTTCGAGGTTCTGGAGCGTGTGGAAGCCGGCGTCCTCGCGGAGCAGTCCCTCGCCGAGCGTCTCCTTGAGGTCGGCGGGGTCGCCGCCCGCCGCGAAGTGCTCCGCGACGAGGGTCGCGGCCTCGCGGACGCCACCCTCCTCGTCGAACGTCTCGAGCAGTCGGTCGCGCAGGTCGGCAGAGTCGGCGTCGCTCTCCTCGACCTCGGGAATCGGCGCGGGCGGCGTGTTGAGGAAGCGGTCGAGGTAGACGCTCATCGCGCCCGCGAGGACCCCACGGTAGAGCGCCGTCGAACTCGCTCGCCGGGCGGCCTGCTGGACGGCGTTGTTGTACGTGTACGTGTGATGGACCGTGTTCCAGTCGTTGAACTCGTTGCTCGTCCCGAACTGCGCGACCCGCAGGGCGGACGCGTAGGCGACGCGGTCAGCGAGTTGCTCGCAGCTCGCGCCGGCCCGGACGGCGTCGGTCAGGGCGTCGAGGACGGCGTGCGGGTCGTCGGACAGCAGGGTGTCGACGAAGTCGTCCGGTTCCGTCCAGTCGGTGGCGTCGTCGGCGGCGGCCTGGCCCTCGTCGACCATCGCCGGCAGGTCGTCGAAGGCGTCGAACAACAGCTCGCCGAGGTCGGCCGGCTGGGTCCACGAGGAGAGCTCCTCGCTCCGCTGGGCGTTCGTGAGGCGGGGGATCACGCTCGGCAGTATCTCGTGGGCGTGCTCCCAGCCGACGCGGTCGACCATCTCCAGCGCCTTGTTGATGAAATCGAAGCTGTGGCCCGCGTCGAGATAGAGGTGGTCTGTCGCGGCGGTGTAGAGGATGTCCGCCACCGTCTCCGGTTCGAGCGTGGCGATGGCGGTCTGCAGGCAGCGCTCGGCCCCGTCGTCGTCACGCACCTCGACGCAGTCGCGGAACCACTTCCGCAGGCGCTCTTCGGTCACGTCGCGGGTGTCGAACGAGGGCTGGTCGAACTTCGGCGGTTCGCCCTGGCAGTCGTCCGCGACGTGGTGTAACCCGGTGTACAGCGCCCGGGTACGGTCCTCCGGTCGCAGGTCGGGGAGGACGTTCGCCATTGCCGAGTGGATGGTCAGCCCCGAACTCCACCCCTGCTGGCGGTATCGCGCGCCGAATCGCGCGCCGACGCGCAGCGGCTCCTCGGCGGGAACCCCCTCGTTCGCCAGTCCGATGGCCGACTTGGCGACGACGAGTCGCAGGTTCTCCTCCAGCCCCGTCTCCAGGCGGTTCCTCCAGTGCTCTTCCGGCGGTTCGTCCGGTTCCGGATGAGGGTTCACGTACACTTCGCCGTCGCGCTCCTCGACCGGGAACGACTGTACGTCGTCGGCCCAGGGGTCGAACGTGTCGCCGCAGGAGAGTTCGAACCGGGCGTGGTGCCAGTGGCAGGTGAGGATGCCGTCCTCCACCGTCCCATCCGTGAGCGGAAAACCCATGTGCGGACAGCGGTTGTCGACGGCGCGGTACTCGCCCTCGTGGTGGAAGAGTGCGATGGACCGGCCGTCGGCTCTCACGAGCAGTCGTCCCTCCTCGCGCAGTTCGTCGGCGTCGGCGGCTTTCACGAAGGTTTCGCTGTCGGTCGCCATGTGTGTTCGATTGCCACGGGACCACAAAACAGTTCGCTGAACCGGATTTTTGTAATAATTCTGTCAGCCAGTCGCACCTTCCTGGAGGCGCTCGTACCGCTCGGTGAACTGGGACTTGCAGGACGAACAGCAGAAGTGGTACAGTTCGCCGTCGATTCGCGTCGATTCCCCCTCGGTCGTGACGGTGTTGCCGCACTCGACGCACTCGGGCGAGAAGTCGATGTCGCCGGGCTGGGGGTTCCACGTCGAGTCGACGAGCAACTGGACGTCGTACTCCTCGACCGCGTCTTCGCCGATGGCGTCGGCGAGCAGCGTCTCCACGTCGTGTTCCCGCAGGTTCGCCTTGCAGATGACGTGGGCGTCCGCGGTGACGAAGACGTGTTCGACGCCGTCGAACGACTCCAGCGCCGTCCGGACCTCCTCGACGTGCCCCGGTCTCGCGTGGACGGTGATCAGGAGCGAGAGACCGTCGGACAGCATCGCGTAGTCCAGGTCGGCGGTGAACCGGCGGATGACCCCCATCTCCGCCAGACGGTCGACGCGGTCCGAGATCGTCGGCGGCGAGAGACCGACCTGGTCGGCTATCTCGTTGTACGGTCGCCGGGCGTCTGCGACGAGCAACCTGATGATTTTCCTGTCGGTGTCGTCGAGCTTTCGCATCGGTCGACGGTTCGCCGGCCGACACAAAACAACTTTCGATGTTGGGCATCTCGTCGATATTTGACTGAATTTGCTGAACCGAAACTCAAATTCCGTTATTTTCCTAACTCAATTAGCGGCCGAAGGACAGTGAGTACAGGACGGTGACCGTTCCGGAAGCGACGACGCGTCCGGTCCGCTGCCGACCGACGACTGCTCAGGTGCTGGCCGCGAGTTGCTCTTCCGTCGCGTCGTCGAGGAGCGCCTGCACGTCGACCGTCCGGCCCGTCTCGGCGGCCTCGTAGGCGGCCTCGGTCATCGCCGTCACCTGGACTCCGGCTTCGCCGGGGACGGCCGGTTCCTCCTCGCCCGCGACCGAGCGGACGAAGTTCGTCAGCTTCTTTCGGGTGAGGGGTTCGAACGCCGTCGACCCCTCTGCGGGGCGCACCGTCGATTCGTCGCCGTCGGCGTCGACGATGCGCAACCGGTCGCCGTCGTACTCGACGTGACCGTCGGTGCCCCAGACGACCATCCCCTCTTCGGGCGAGGCGGTGTCGCCGTCCGCGCTGACGCCGACGCTCGCCGTGACCCGGCTGCCGTCGCGGTCGAGCGTCGCGGCCAGCGCCGAGTTCACGTCCACGTCCTCGCCGCGGTCGTCCGTCACTGCCGCGACCGAGACGGGCTCCGTGCGGGTCGTCCAGAGCACGGCGTCGAGCAGGTGCGACCCGGAGTCGTACAGCTGGCCGCCGCCGGAGAGGTCGGGGTTCGTGCGCCAGGTCCCGCGCTGGACGTCTATCCAGTCCTGGCCGAGATAGCAGTTCACCATGTGAACGTCGCCGATGCGTCCCTCGTCGACGACGCGCCGGAGTTCCCCGAACAGGGGATGGAAGTGGCGCTGGTAGCCGACCTGGAGGACCCGGCCGTGCTCGTCGGCGGTCTCTACGAGGTCGACCGCGTCGTTCACGTCCGTCACCATCGGCTTTTCCACGAACACGTCCACTCCGGCCTCGAGACAAGTGGTCGCCTGCTCGTGGTGAAGCGTGTGCGGCGTGACGATGGTGACTGCGTCGAGTTCGTCCCCCTGCTCGGCCAGCAGCGCCTCGTGGTCGGCGTACGCCGGTGCGTCATACTCCGACTCGAAGCTCTCGCGGGCTTCCGGGGAGACGTCAGCGCCTGCGACGACGCGAACGCCGTCGACGTCGTCGAGAATCCCGAGTTCGATGCGTCCGAGTCCACCGAGGCCGATGGCCCCGATTCGAACGTCCATACCCCCAGCGAGGATTCATGGTATATAAGACCATCGGCCTGTCGGTGCGGTGAGCAGCGAACGCCGACGACCCCGGTCGAAGCTCGCTTCTGCTTCGACGGCCTCACGTCGACGCGGCGCACCCCCACCGTTTCCGTAGTTTCGCTCCATTCTGCGGGCTTTCCCGGCCGATTACGGGAAGCTAGCTTCGACCGTCTCCGTGCCGAACGCCGTCGCGACGAATGGGGCGAGTGCGGCACCGGACGTCCTCGACCGGCGGTCGGGTCCGCGAGGTAGTCGCGGAACGACTTCGTGGAAGGACCGTCGCCCGCTGGAGAGCACGCCAGTGGCGGAACCGTCACGGACACCCGCCGACGGTTTCAGGAAGCCACCACTGACCTGGTCCGACGGAGCAATCGCACGAGAACCGCCAGCGCTATCGTGCCCAGTATCCAGATGCCGACCGTCCGGACGCCCCCCATCGGGTCTCTCGTCGACTCCGCTCGCCCGATTTCGGCCCTCGCAGTTTCCCTGGACATACGGACGTGAGACGACGGACGACGGAATAAAACTGCTGGCGGACCCGTCCTACCGGATGTCCTCGCCGACGATTATCGTCCGCGAGACGAGATTGCGGTACGCGCGGCGCAACCGCTCGGAGAGCGCCTGGTGGGAGATGTCGAGTTCTGTCGCCAGTTCCTCGCCGGAGACGCTGCGTGGCACCTCGTAGTAGCCGTGTTCGAACGCCGTCACCAGCGCCTCGTACTGCTCTTCGGTCAGACCGTACTGGCTGCGTCGAGGTGCCGCTTCGAGCTGGTAAATCTGGTCGACGTCGAACGGAACGTCGTTCGTCTCGCAGAAGTCGTAGGTCGCCGACAGCGAGTCCCGGTCGGGAAAGAGCACGCGAAGCCACCACTCGTCGTCTTTCCCGACGGCGTCCATGATGGTCCCCTGGGCGTCCACGAGGACGTGGACGACGAACCGGGTGCGTTCGACCCACTCCATCCGGTAGAGCCACTCGTCGCCGAGGTCCGCGAGCCGTTCCACGTCGTCGGTCGTCGGGTCGTCGGACAGCGCCCGCTCTAGCTCGTCGGCCTGGTCCGAGTCGGCGGCCGCCCAGACGTACGGCATCACCTGACCGGCCTCCGGGGCGACGACGCGCTCGATTTCGAACTCGACCCCCTCGACCCGGTCCAGCGTCCTTTCCAGCGCGAAGTCGGACGCCGGAGTCCGCCCGACAACGATGGTCCCCATGGACCGACGTACGTTACCGGACGGGAAACCGTTGCTGGCACCGGTCGCCGCTTCGGCCGTCAGTACGCCTCGTCCGGCTCTGCGGGGCCGCTGAACACCGAGTAGAGGACGGCGAAGTACACCAGAACGACGGGCAGCAACAGCGCGGTCGCACCGGTCATCAGCGTCAGCGGCAGTTCGGAGACGACGCCCTCGCTGACCGACAACCCCGCCGCGGGGTCGACGGACGGATACAGCAGGTTCGCCGCGAACGCGACCAGGGCGTACGGGAGTCCGCCCGCCGCGACGAACGCCGCGAGGTACCGCCGACCGCGTGCCGCGACGACGACGCCGGCGACGAGCGCGACGGTGAGGACGACCGCCGTCAGCGACAGCGGCGACGCCAGCGCGCCGCGCAGGTCCGGTCGCGCGAACGCGAGGTAGCCGACGACCGCGACGACGAGGACGAGGTACGCGGGCGCGGCCCGCACCGCGACAGTCGCCATCTCCTCCCGTAGCGCGCCGCGGGTCTTCAGACCGAGGAACGCCGCCCCCTCGACGACGGTGAGCGCGACGACTGCCAGTCCGAGCGCCACCGCGGGAACGTTCACGACACTCGTCGCGCCGAGCACCCAGTTCGCGGCGAACATCCCGAGGAGGAACGGCGCGGCGACGCTGCCGACGACGAAGGACGCGCTCCACGCCCGCCGCCAGCCGTCGTCCTCGCGCTGCTCGTAGAACTCCGGGGCGACGCCTCGGAGAATGAGGGTGGCGAGGATGGCGAACATCAGCGGGTAGTGGCGGCTGAACAGTCCCGCGTACGCCGCCGGGAAGACGGCGAACAGGGCTCCCCCGAAGACGACCAGCCACACCTCGTTGCCGTCCCAGACGGGACCGATGGCGGCGAGCAGCGTCTCCCGCTCCTCCTCGTCGTCCCGGGTCGCGAACAGCGCGCCGACGCCGAAGTCGAATCCGTCGAGGAAGAGGAAGGTCCCGAGCAGCGCGAACACCAGCGCGAACCAGAGGTCCGGGAGGTCAATCATCGACCGCCACCTCCGCGGACGCGTCGGGGCCCTCGCGCCGGACCGTCACCTCGGGCGCGCCGTCACGGACGACCCGCCAGACGACGTAGGTGTAGGTCGCGAGGAGCGCGGAGTACACCGCGACGAAGCCGAGCAGCGTGGCCGTCGCCTCGGTCCCCGTCAGGCCGGGGGAGACGCCGTCCGTCGTCTTCATCACCCCCTGGATGACCCAGGGCTGGCGGCCGACCTCGGTGACGATCCATCCGACCTCGACAGCGAGGAAGCCGAGCAGCGACGACCAGACGAACGCGTCGTGGAGTAGGCGGTCCTCAAACAGTTCGCCGGCTCGCCAGCGGTAGCCGGCCCAGAACGCGAGGAGGACGAACCAGAATCCCAGCGCGACCATCGCGCGGAACGACCAGAAGACGACCGCGACGGGCGGTGACCCCTCGAACTCGTTCAGCCCCTGGATTTCGGCCTGCGCGTCGCCGCCACTGGCGAGCCACGACGCACCGCCGGGAATCCCGATGCCGAAGATGTCCTTCGCGCGCGGGTTCATCAGGTCGTCGGCGCTGGTCGGGAACGCGACGATGTACTCGGGGACGTAGGAGTCGGTCTCCCAGACTGCCTCCATCGCGGCGAACTTCTGTGGCTGCGTTTCGGCGACGTGGCGACCGTAGGCGTCGCCGTGGACGACCTGCAGAGGCGCGGTCACGAGCAGGACGACGAGCGCGATTTTCAGCGTCTTCCGCCAGAACCGCCGGTCGGTGTCCGCACCGCCGTCGCTCTCGGGGTCCGCGACGCCGAGGCTCCGGAGCTTGTAGGCTGCAACGCCCAGCATGAACAGCGCGACCGAGAGAACGGCCGCGTTCTGCATGTGGACGTACATCCACGGGAACCGCGGGTTCGCGTACGCCGCGACGGGGTCGACGAGCGTAACGACCGGCCGGCCTGCCTGCATCGCCATCTCGAACCCCTGCGGAGTCTGCATCCAGGAGTTCGCGACGAGAATCCACACGGCCGAGAGCCACGTTCCGAGGGCGACGAACACCGCGGAAACGAAGTAGAGGCGGTCGCTCACGCGCTCGCGGCCGAACACGAAGATGCCGAGGAAGGTGGCTTCGAGGAAGAACGCCATCATCCCCTCGACCGCGAGCGGCCCGCCGAACAGTTCGCCGGCGGTCGTCGAGAACGCGGCGAAGTTCGTCCCGAACTCGAACTCTAGGACGAGTCCGGTTACCGTTCCGACGACGAAGCTCAGCGCGAAGATGCGGACCCAGAACCGTCGCAGTTGCTCGTAGACGGGCTCGTCGGTCCGTATCTCTTTCCACGTGAAGTAGACGAGAAACGGCGCAAGCCCCATGCTCATCACGGGGAAGACGATGTGGACGATGGTCGTCAGGGCGAACTGGAGACGACTGGCGATGGCTGGGTCGAGCACGGTCTCACCGCTCCGTTACTTGGAACGGAACCGAATTTAGCGGCCGCCCGATTCCCGGGGGATGGTAATCGCCGCAAAAGACACTCGTATCGAAGCTGTATTTCACATGAAAGGGGTAACTCATGTACGACCGAATCCTACTTCCGACGGACGGCAGTCCCGCCACCGAGAAAGCGATCCAGCAAGCCCTCGACCTCGCCGAGATATCCGACGCGACCCTGCACGTCGTCTCGGTCGCAGACCGGTCCGCCGTCCCGCCGGACGTGCGCGTCGGTATGGTGCTCGACGAACTCGAGGCGAACGCGGAGGACGCCGTCACCGAGGTCCGGGAGCGAGCCGAGAACGAGGGCGTCGCCGTGACGACGACGGTGATTCGGGGCGTGCCGCACCGCGCCATCCTTGACTACGCCGAGGACGAGGACGTCGACGTCATCGTGATGGGGACCCACGGCCGCCGGGGGCTGAACCGGTACCTCGTCGGCAGCGTCACCGAGAAGGTCGTCCGTCTCTCCGACGTGCCCGTGCTCACGGTCCGGATGACCGACTCCGGCGAGTGAGCGGGCCGCCGGTGGCTGCCGTCGACTGCGGTGGCGGTCGTCGGCTCGCTCGCGTCGCGAAGACGCTCCGTAACCGATTAACGAGTTTATAATGAAGGTCGTGGACGTTCTTTCGTAAGTGTACGATGACTCCCGAAACGAACGCGCTCCCCTCGACCGGACGCCGGGCGGACCGCACCGCGGAGACGCGGGCGAACGAGCAGGAGACGGACGGCACGGGGCGGACGCTCTCGTTGCGCGCGCTGCTCCCGGGGCCGTACGTGAACTACCCGGAACGGGACCGTCGTCGCGACGGATAGCGCGGAGCGACGTCGGTCAGCGCGACAGAGCGGCGTAGAGACCGCCGAGCAAGACGCCGTAGACGAGATGTCCCACGAGACTCTGCGGATTGACGTTCGGGACGCCAGGACTCGGCAGGCCGACCAGGCCCATCCATATCGGCATGACGATGGCGGCGGCGACGAGCCAGAGGACGACGCCGTACGACAGTCCGAGGCCGGTGACCGACGCGGTCGATTCGGCGTACTTCGACAGCGGCGGCCGCGAGACGACAGCGGCGAACACCAGCGCGAACGCCACGCTGTGGAGGAGATGCGCTATCCACCCCGCGGCGAGGCTCTCGACGCCGTAGAGCGCCCCGATGACGGGCATGATACCCATCACGAACTGTATCAGCAGCCCCATCGCGATTCCCGCGCCGACGCCGGCCAGGACGGCGCTGGTCCAGTCGACGGTTCCCGTCTCCCTTCGAACGGCGGTCTCCGTTTCTGATGCCATGTCCGTACCGACGACGGGCCGTGAAAAAGCGACGGCGCGGTCGTGCGTCTGGCGTTCACGACCGCCCGCGGTCTCGCGACGCTACTCCCCGGCCCGGAACCGGCGGGCGAGGAAGTACGCCACCGCGTAGCCGCCCGCGAACACGCCGCCGGCGCCGACGCCGACGGCCGCCGACGCGCCCAGCGCCCGTTCCGCGACGGCGACGACCACGGCGCCGAAGGCCGCGCTCGCGACGGCGACGACGGCGGCGTCCCGCACGGCCCCTTCGGGCCAGCGCGCTTCGCGGTAGGCGTCGACGTCGAACTGCGGCTTCCATCCGGCGAACACGAGCAGCGGCATGGCGACCCCGAGGCCGACCACGACCGCGTAGCCGCCGGGAGCCCCGGCGGTCTCGGCGGCAGCGGCGACCATCCCGGCCAGCAGCGCGCCGACGAACGTGGCGACGATGCGGTTCAACATGGCAGCGACTGCCGACGGCAGGGAGAAAAGCGTTACCCGTGCCACTCCAGCACGGTCGCAGCCCAGGTGTACCCTGTTCCCGCGGCGAGAAAGAGCACGACGTCGCCGGGTTCGACGAGCCCCTCCTCGCGGCCGCGGTCCAGCGCGAGCAACTGGTCGACGCTCTGGACGTGGCCGAACTCGTCCAGGTAGTAGCCGGGTGCGCCCAGTTCGTCGAGCAGCAGGTCGTGGAACGACCGCTTCATGTGGGTGAGCGCGACGAAGCCGAGGTCGTCGCGGTCGTAGCCCGACCGTTCGAGGGCGTCGTCGGCCACGTCGAGGAAGTTCGGCAGGCTGGCGTCCGCGAGACGCTCCTTCATCCCCTCGGGGTCCGCCACGTCGAGCGCGTGTAGCCCGGCGGCCAGCGTCTCCCGACTCGGCGGGTTCCGCGACCCGCCTGCGGGCATCACCACGTCCTCCGAGAAACTGCCGTCCGTGACGGCGGCGCTCTCGTGGACCGTGGCTCGCGGGTCGTTGGGGTCGGCCTCCAGGACCGCCGCGCTCGCCCCGCTGCCGAAGTTGAACATGAACGAGGCGTCCTCGTTACCGTAGTCGACGAGGTCCTCCTCGCGGCTCCCGGCGACGAGCAGCATCGTCTCCGGGGCGTCCACGAGCAGTTGCGCTCTCGCCGCCCGCAGCGCGACGGGCGCGCCGGCACAGAGCGCGTAGCTCTCGCTGGCGAACGCATCCTCGGCACCCAGGCGTTCGGCGACGTTCGCGGCGACGCTCCAGACGACGAAGTCCTTGTACTCGCTGCCGTGGTAGAGCACGGCGTCCACGTCCGCGGCCGCGACGCCGGCGTCGTCGAGCGCCCGTTCCCCGGCCACCACGCACATGTCCGTGACGTGGTCCGAATCGGGGGGACAGACGCGCTTCTCGCGGACGCCCATCTTCTTGACGACGACTTCTTCGGGAATCCCGCTCCGGTCGGCGATTTCGGTCCCGGAGATCGTCTCGCCCGGGACGTAGACGCCGTAGCCGGTGAGCCCGACCGTCACAGGTACCTCCGGACGTGCGCGGGGAGGCGTTTCGCGACCGGGCCGCCAAGCCTGTCCCGCACTGTGCCGAGCAGTCCGTTCGGCACGAACAGGACGAACAGGACGAACAGCGCGCCGACGTAGAGGCTGGCGTGGCCGTTCAGGAACGTCTCGATGCTCGTGCCGACCGTCATTCCGCCGTAGAGCTCGGTCGTCATCAGGCCCTCGCCGAGGTGCTCGCGGAGGTACGGCAGCAGGCCGCCGCCGCTGGCGGCCTTCGAGAGGAACTCCTTGATCGTCTCGCTGAACAGGTGACCGTACAGGGGCCCGGCCAGCGTGCCGAACCCGCCGATGATGGCAGCGAGCAGCGCGTCGCCGGCCACAAGGAAGTAGAAGGACTCCTCGGGCGAGACGCTGCGCTGGTAGCCCGCCAGCAGGCCGCCCGCGACGGCGGCGAAGAACGCGCTGATGGCGAACGCGCCGAGCTTGTACCGGAAGGTGTCGTACCCCACGGCGACGGCGCGCTCCTCGTTCTCCCTGATGGCGACCATCACGCGCCCGAACGGCGAGTGGAGGATGCGCTGCATCGCGAAGTAGCAGCCGAGCACGACGAGCCCGACCACGTAGTAGGAGACCTCCGTCGCGCTCAACTGGACGAACGCGAGCGACACCTCGTCGCCCGTCAACTGCCCGATGGCGAGGTTGAGCGCGTCGACCCCGGGAACGCCGACGTTCAGTCCGTCCATCGTATCGACGAACACGCCGTCCCGTGGGTTCGAGCCGACGTAGCTCCAGTTGCGAACCAGCACGTACAGCACCTGGGCGAACCCGAGCGTTATCATGGCGAAGTAGACGCCGGTCAGCCGGAACGACACCGCGCCGATGGCGAGCGCCAACACCGCGGCGACAACGCCGGCCAGCAGGAGCAGTACCACGTACGGCGTCCCCGAGGGCACGAACGGCACCTTGCCGTTGGTCACGAGGGCGACGAAGTACGCGCCGGTGCCGTAAAAGGCGGCGTGGCCGAACGACAGGTAGCCGGTGTACCCCGAGATGAAATCGAAGCTCATCGCGAACAGCGCGAAGTACAGCACCGGCACCATCGTCTCGACCCGCGGCAGCAGCATCGTCGCCTCCGCGCCGACCGGCGAGTTCACCAGCACGTGGTGGATTCCGGGATAGACCGCGAGAACGGCGATGACCGCCAGGTGGGCGACGTGGTCGCGGGCGTACTCGACCGCCCACGAGTCGGCGGTGTCGGTGCCGTCCAGCGCGGCCCTCCCGGATACCTCCGACTCGCCGTCGGCGGCCGTCTCCGCGTCGGTCTCGGTGCTAATGGCCGCCCACCTCCTCGACGCCGAACAGGCCCTGTGGACGCACGACGAGCACGACCACCAGGATGAGGAAGACGGTCATCTCCGGCAGGCCGGCGAAGCCGATGGCGTTGTTGAACCACCAGGTCGTGACGGCGTCCGCGAGGCCGACGACGAGGGCGGCGACCACGGTGCCGCGGAAGGTTCCCAGGCCGCCGACGATGACGACGACGAACGCCGGCAACAGCGTGTGCGACGCGAGGGGGACGCTCGCGCCCCAGTGGGGGTCCCACATCAGCAGGACGCCGGCCAGTCCGGCGAGGCCGGTCCCGAGCGCGAACACGACGGTGAACACCCGGCGCACGTCGATGCCGAGCGCCTCCGTCATCTCGGCGTCCTCGCTCCCGGCCCGGATGACCAGGCCGTACCGCGTCCGGGTGAGGAAGGCCCAGATGCCGGCGACGGCCAGGACGCCGACGCCGATCTCGAACAGCGCGAGGCCGCGCACCGAGACCGGACCGAGTCCCACAGACTCTGTCAGGACGGCGGGCTTCGTACCGAACGCCGCCTGCCACTCCGCCATGGGCTGCATCCCGTAGAACTGGACGACGATGCGGACGAGTTCGTCCAGCACGAGCGTCAGTCCGAAGGTGAGCAGTATCTGGTAGATCGGCGGGCGGTCGTACAGCCGTCGGACGAGCCCCACCTCGATGCCGGCCCCGAGCGCCGCGAGCGCGGCGAACACGGCCGCGGCCGCGATGAAGAACAGCGCGAGGCGCGCGAACTGCCCGGTCCCCGAGGCGACGGCGCTGACCATCACGAGGCCGCCGAGGTACGCGCCGATCATCGTCAGCGAACCGTGCGCGAAGTTCAGCACGCCCATCAGTCCGAAGATGAGCGTCAGTCCGCCGGCTATCATCACGTACAGCGCCGCCTTCGAGAGGCCATCGACGAGCACCGAGGCGAGGTTCGACGGCCGGACGAACCGTCCCAGCGCGTCGACGAACCCGGCGAGGACGACGTCTCCGACGAGCATCGGGTCGGTCATGCGCTGAGATGCCTCCTGAGTCGCTCGTCGTCGGCCGACGCGTCGTCGGCGTCGCCCTCTTCGACCACTCGACCGTTGTCCAGCACGTAGAACCGGTCGGCGAGGTCGAGCGCCAGGGGGAGGTTCTGTTCGACGAGCAGCAGCGTCGTGTCCTCGGCGGCGTCGGACAGCGCCTCCGCGACCGACTCGACGACGAGGGGCGCCAGTCCCTCGCTCGGCTCGTCGACGAGCAGGATGTCGTTGTCGCCGACGAGGCTCCGCGCGATGGCGAGCATCTGCTGCTGGCCACCCGACAGCGACCCGGCGTCCCGATCGCGGAACTCCTCGAGGTCGGGGAACGTCTCGAACGCCTCCGCGAGCGCCGCGTCGGCGTCGCCGTCGTCGGGCACCGCCACGCGGACGTTCTCCTCGACGGAGAGCTGCGCGAACACGCGGCGGTCCTCCGGAATCCAGCCGACGCCCATGTCGGCCACCTCGTGGGTGTCCCTGCCGACGAGTTCCTCGCCCCGGAGGCGGACGCTACCGGAGCGCGGCGGCGTCAGCTGGAGCACGGACCGGAGCGTCGTCGTCTTGCCGACGCCGTTGCGGCCGACGAGCGCGACGACCTCGCCCGCCGCCACATCGAACGAGACGCCCTCCAGCACGTGGCTCTCGCCGTAGTACGTGTGGGCGTCCTCCACGGTCAGCAGGCTCACGCGGCTCCCTCCCGTTCGTAGCCGCCGAGATACGCCCTCTGTACCGCCGGGTCACCCTGCACGTCCTCGGGCGGGCCGTCCGCGATGACCCGTCCCTGGTTCAGGACGACGACGCGGTCGCTGACCTCCATCACGATGTCCATGTTGTGCTCGACCAGCAGCACGGCGTGGTCGGTCGCCACGTCCTCGATGAGGTCGATGATGTCGCCGACGCTCTCGCTGGAGACGCCGGCGTTCGGTTCGTCCAGCAGGAGCACGTCAGGGTCGCCCGCCAGTGCGATGCCGACCTCCAGCTGGCGGGTCGCCCCGTGGCTCAGACTCTCGGCGGTCGTCTCGGCCTCGTCCAGGAGTCCGACGCGGTCGAGGATGGCGCGCGCCTCCGCGACGTACTCGTCGAACGCCCCGGCGTTGCGCCACGCGTTCGCCGCGTCGTCGCCCTGCGCCTGCGCGGCTACGCGGATGTTCTCCAGCACCGTGCTCGTCGGGAAGACGTTCGTTATCTGGTAGGACCGGTGGACGCCGAGGTTCGCGGTGCGGTGTGGCGGTGCGTCCGTCACGTCGCGCCACTCGCCGTCGGCGCGGAACTCAATGCTGCCCGCCGTCGGTTCGAGGACGCCGGTCAACAGGTCGAAGAACGTCGTCTTGCCGGCCCCGTTCGGGCCGATGAGCGAGCAGAGCTGGTCCTCTTCGAGCGCGAAGTCGACGCCGTCGACGGCGACGAGTCCGCCGAAGCGCTTCGTCAGCCCCGCGGTCCGGAGCATGTTACAGCGAGCAACCCATCCCGTTCGCGTCCTTCGGAATCGTCGCCTTCGCCCCGTCGATGGTGGTGACGGGGTCGCCCGGCATGACGGCCGCCTTCCAGCTGTCCGACCACTCGTCCGTGGTCGGGACGGGGTTGGCGACGGTCATCGACGACCGGGCCTGATTGTTGTACCCCTGGAAGACGTAGCCGCCCTCGCCCTTCGGCGTGTCCCTGACTGTCATACCGCGCATCGCCTCGACGATGTCCGCGCCCTTCGTCGACCCGCTCTCGCGGACGCCCTGGACCAGGGCCGAGGCGGCGGTGAACGTGCCCGAGGTGAACAGGTCCGGCACCGTTCCGTACGCCTTCGTGTACGTGTTCACGAACTTCGAGTTAATCTCGTTGTCGTACTGGTTCCAGTGGTAACGCGTGGTGAACGGACCGAGCTTCGCGTTTCGAATCTTCTCCTTCGTCAGCGGCTTGCCGAGCACCTTCTGCATCGTCTGGCCGACGACGGCGTTCGTGATGCGCGTCGCGAACCCGCCGAACACGCGATAGCTGTAATCGCCGGAGAGGAACGAGGTGAACAGCGCGGGCAGCGTGGCGACGGTGAACCCGCCGACGATGCCCTCTGCGCCGGCGTCCTCGGCGCGGTCGAGCAGGCCTTTCCACTCGGAGTGGCCCTTCGGCACGAACTTCTTGCCGACGATCTCGACGCCCTCCTGCTCGAGGACCTCCTCGTAGTTGTTCACGACGGCCTTCCCGAAGCTGTACTTCGCGCCGAACAGGAACACCTTGCTCACGTCCGTCTCCTGGGCGACGTACTTCCCGCCGCTACGGGCGTCCATCGCGGTTGTCTCGCTCGCGCGGAACACGTTCGGTGCGCAGATGTCCGCGTTGGACGTGACGCCCGCGGACGCCGCCGGCCCCGCGATGTACGGGACGTTCGTTTGCTTGGCGACCGTCTCGATGACACGGGTGGCGGCTCCCGAGGAGGCACAGCCGAAGAGCACGTCGACGTCGTTTTTCACGAGGTTCGTCGCCAGCTGCTGGGCCTTCTTCGCGCTGAACTTTGTGTCCTGGACGTGAAGCTCGAAGTCCACGTCGCCGACCGAGACGGTCGTCGTCCCGGTCTTCACGCCCGTCTTCGGCGTGGCGTCGGCCTTGTACGCCAGTCCCGAGAGGAAGCCCCAGAGGCTCTGCTGTCCGTAGTACTTCAGGTCGCCCGAGACTGGCTGGAGTACGCCGACCTTGACCGTCCCCGATACGTCCGTCGCCGTCGTTTGCTGCGTTCCCGTCATGCCGCCGTCTCCCTTGTCGCTCGTCGTCCCTCCGTCTTCATTATTGCCGGTGCAACCCGCGAGTCCCGCCGCCCCCACGGCTCCCATGGAGGTGAGCAGGTCGCGTCGGTTCACGCCGTGGTTTACCATGACGTGTGTATCGGGAACAAGAAACGGCAAATACTGCTGGGTTAACATGTTAACGGTCGCGAGACGGGAAAAGTCGCCCCGGAGCCTCACCCGCTCCCGTTCCCAGTGCACCGTCCCGGGTAATGAACGCTGTGGCGGGTGTCCACCGTTCGGCTTCGAGAGGGGGAGACGACCGCGTCGGTCCGTTTTCGACGGGCGTACCAGAACCCCTTTTCGCACGCCACGACTAGGGACCGACGATGAACCGGCGTACGCTGTTGCGGACCGCGGGGGTCGGTGTGGCCGGGTCGATGGCCGGCTGTGCGAACCTCTTCCAGACGCGCACGGTCGGTCGTTCGCCGCCGATGGTGCAGAACCGTCCCGACGCCGTCTACGTCCCCTCGCACGTCGAGGGGATGGAGATGGCCGGGATGGCGAAGCGGGGACGGCTCCGGCTGGCGCTGTTCTACAGCTTCCCCCACCGCTTCTGGCTGATGGGTGGCGGGACGGCGAAACGGCAGAAGAAGGTCGAGATACAGTCCGAGGACGACGTGCATCTGATGGCGTCGGCGTGGGACGCGAAGACGAAACGGGTGCTGCCGGCGGGCAACGTCCGAATCGCTCTCTCGAAAGGCGACTGGAGCGCCACGCGGACGATGTGGCCGATGCTCTCACAGAACATGGGATTTCACTTCGGCGACAATCTGAGCCTCGACGGCGACGGCACGTACGAGGCCGAAGTGAAGGTCGGCGGACTCGACTTCCGCAAGACCGGCGCGCTGGCCGGACAGTTCGACGGGACGGAGACGCTGACGACGACGTTCGACTACAGCCAATCCACGAAGGAGGACATCGCGTACAGGCGACTCGACGACCGGAAAGGCGAGCGCGACGCCGTCGACCGGATGGACATGAAGATGCCGGTCAGTCACGTCCCGAAGCGGGCGAATCTCCCGGGGCGGTTCCGCGGCGAAGTGACGACGGGCGACGCACCGTTCCTGGTGAGCACCGTCGTGGACGGACCACTGGCGAACGACGGTACCTACCTCCTCGTCTCGCCCCGGACGCCGTACAACCGCTATCCGTTGCCGATGATGTCGCTGTCGGCGACGCTGACCCGGGGCGGCGAGACGTCGTTCGAGGGTGCGTTGACACCGACGCTCGACCCGGACGCGGGGTATCACTACGGCACGAGTGTCGACGGCGTCGCGTCTGGCGACGAACTGGCGATTCGCGTCGAGTCGCCGCCGCAGGTGTCGCGCCACGAGGGGTACGAGACGGCGTTCGTCGGGATGGAGACGAAGACGCTCGCGCTGTAGCTATCGGTATCGAGTTCCGCCAAAACGAACGTCGTCGACGAATCGAGTCAGAAAAAACCCGCCAGGTCCCATCGTCAGGCCAGCACTTCGTCGTCCTGTGCGGCCTCCAGCAGTTCCTGGTAGCGGTTGCGGATGGTGACCTCGCTCACGCTGGCGACGTCGCTGACTTCGCTCTGGGTCACCTTCTCGTTGGACAGCAGCGACCCGGCGTAGACGGCGGCGGCCGCCAGTCCGACGGGCGACTTCCCGCTGTGGACGCCCGTTCTCTTGGCCGTCTTCAGCAGGTCGTGTGCGCGGCGTTCGGCCTCGTCGCTGACGTCGAGGTCGGAGGCGAACCGCGTCACGTAGCTCTGGGGGTCGGCGGGCTGGATTTCGAGGCTGAGTTCGCGGACGATGTAGCGGTAGGTGCGCTTGAACTCCATCGCGTCGATGCGGCTCACCGTCGCCACCTCGTCGAGGCTGCGCGGGACGCCGACCTGGCGTGCGGCGGCGTACAG
>NZ_JBPBWC010000013.1:0-134896 GCF_050954125.1 Halomicrococcus pelagicus
GCTGGTGTAGTACCGTGTCGGGTTCCTCTCCGGCCTACTCGCTCGCTTCGCTCGCTCCTTGAGGCCGGAGGCTCCACCTTGCATTACGCTGAACAGTGGACGTTCTGCTTGATCTCAATCGACGTGAACATCGCCGACGAATCGGTGGTAATCGAGGTGGGCGAGGAACGCGGGGACGAACTGGTGGTTCGAGGAGTGCGAGTCGTGGAGAACTAACCGTAACATCGTGGTCCGGGTCACGCTACGAGGGGTACTTGGCCGAGCCCGAGCCACTTGCCCCGGCGACGTTGTCCGAGGCGTGACCGAACGATTCTCACTGAGCCGTTCCACCGAGTACTCCGGTGACGGAGACGCGCCATCTACGACCGAAACTCGTCCACGACGGGGATACCCATGGTCTCAAAGTTAGTCATCGCGGCGAGCCGGTCGGGCACGTCGTCGAGGGTCACCGTTTCGGACACGACGGCGCTCGGGGTGAGCGTCCCCCGTTCGACCATCCGGAAGATTTCGTCGTAGCGCGGGGGTTGCATCCCGAACGAACCGAGAAAGTCGATCTCCTTCATGACCATCGCGTCGGTCGGGAGGTCGACGCTCCCTCGCTCGTCTTCGGTGGTGAGACCGATCTGTACGTGCTGGCCCCGACGGCGGAGGCTGTTCACGGAGTTGTGGCACGTTTCGGCGATGCCGAGTGCGTCGACCGAGACGTTGGCTCCGCCGTCGGTCACGGCCCTGACGGCTCCCGGAACGTCGTCCGTCTCCGCGGCGTTCACGGTCTCGGCCGCACCGAGCGTTGCGGCCTTTTCCAACTTCTCCTCGGCGAGGTCGACGGCGACGACGTTCGCGCCGACGGCCGAGGCGATGTGGACGGCCGAGAGCCCCACACCGCCGCAGCCGTGGACGGCGACCCAGTCACCCGCGTCGACGTCCGCCCTGTGAACGAGTGCGTGGAATGCGGTTACGAACCGACACCCCAGTCCGGCCATGGCTACCGGCGATACGTCGTCGGGCAGCGCCACCGCGTTCTGGTCGGCGGCGGGAACGTGCACCTGCTCGGCGAACGCCCCCGGCGCGGCCTCGGCGAACCCGAGCGGAACGAGGTTCTCGCAGACGTTCGAGTGACCGTTCCGGCACTCGGGACAAGTGCCGTCGCTGAGATTGAACGGGACAGCGACGCTGTCGCCCTCGCGGAGACGCGTCACGTCCTCCCCCACCGCCACGACGGTTCCGGCGGGTTCGTGGCCCAGAATCTGCCCTTTCGGTGGTTTCGCCCCGATCCAGTCCCAGTCGCCCTGCCAGGCGTGCCAGTCGCTCCGACAGATGCCGCAGGCCTCCGTTTCGATCACGACGCCGTCGGGGTCGGGGCTGGGCCGTTCCACGTCCTCGATCTGAAGCGGTTCGCCGTACTCTCGTAACACTGCAGCACGCATACGGATTTTCTAGACGTTCTCGAAGATAAATCTACGGCCGAACGTACGCCGACTCCCGCGATTCCGTTAACGAGAGATGCATATATGGCAGGTTGTTTTGTATTGGAATCTCAGTGGAGAGATAGCATTTCGATTGTCAGAGGTACAGTATTCGATACGCGAGGCAGTCCGAGAGTTCGGCGAGGAGAACGAGGGGTTCCACCGGCTCGTGGACTTCTTCGCCAGCGGCCGGGTCAACGCCGCGGCGCAGGCGGTTGGGACGGCCCAGGCGGCGCTCGATCACTAGACCCGCATCGTCGACTGCCGATTATTCGATGGCAGTGTCGATGCGTCCGCGTGCGTCGTCGACCGACTCGTCGATTTGGGCCTTCTCGGCTCACGTCGCCAAACTCGACTCGAGCGCTCCCGACGACGCCGAGGGTCACGACGCCTCTCCGCCGTCGATCGTACGCTTCATCCGCCGAGCGAGGTCGGGGTCTCGTTTCTACGACCGGTTACGGCCTGTCGTCCGCAAACGAGTGCGTACCGTTCCCGATTGGACGTTCAGGACACTGTCGTGCCCACGTGGCCACCGGCCAGAACTGTGTGGTTCATTCGTGGCAATGGGAATTGGAGAGGTGCGGGTCCGGAGGTACGTTTTCACTGGCCCCAGTACGCGAAGGCGGCGGTAGTCCCTGCTCGTCGGACGTACTCGGTCTGCATTTCGCGGACGGCGACCTCGAGCGAGTCCGTCCGATCGAGCTGCTCGCGGACCCGAGCGAGTTTCCATCGGCTCGGCGTCGTTCGCCGATCCCAGCGCAGTTCGATCGGCCGGAGATACGTCTCGACGAGCTCTGTCGAGACTCCCTGCTCACGCAGGCCGGAGCGAGCGAAGTCGAAGATTTCCTCGTAAATCTCTTCTGCGTTCGTCGTGCGGACGCCGTCAGCGGTAATCCACGCGAGGTCGGCGTCGAGGCCGGACTCGACGGCGCTGTAGAAGCTCCGTTCGGCTGCTCCGTGATCGAGTTCCGGGAGAGGATGGTCGGCGCTGACCAGCCCACGGAGCAGTCCGGCAACCAAACACTGAAAGCCCACTACGCCGGTTATCGTCGGCTGCGTCGGGAGGGGCCGATACTCGATGCGGATCGACCACTGGTCGCCCTCGCCGACCGGTTGCCCGCCGATGACGCCCCGGAGCCACCGCCAAAACGTCCCCCGCTTGTGGCCGAGTTCCCAGAACTGGTCGTCGAACGTCTCCGAGTCCTCCCTAGCGATCCATTCACGCAGGAACGGCGCACACGTCGGATCTGCCACCAGATTGTCGACGACGTCGGTCGTCGTCCGGATGTCGTCGGGGAACCGCACCTTTTCCCACCCGGCGTTGACTGATTGCTCGAACACGGGAATTCGAAGTTCGTGAAAGGTGGTCTCGAGCAGCTTGTACGGGTCGTCGACGTCGTAGAGATCCGGTGGCAAGAGCGGCGAGTTCGTCGCTAACGCGAGTACCGGACCGAGCGTTCGGATTGCCGTGTTGTGGTACCGGGGGAAGAGTTCCGGATCGGGAACCTGGACGTGTGGCTGGATCGAGCTCGTTAGCGACTCGAAGAGGATCGACGGGAAGTCACGGACGGTTCCTGGAACCGTGAGGGAGAGCGTCCCCTCGGCTCGATCGAGGACGTCGTTGTCTATCGCGTAGTATCGGGGAGAGACCGTCATGTTTTCCGCGACGGTCACGTCGCCGTGTTCGTCCACCTCGCTAAGGTACGAGACGGTTCCTTCCGGAGGCGGTACGGTCCACATTCCGTCGAGGACGAGTTCCACGTCGTGTCGGTTCACGGCTCGCTGTGCCCGCTGGTACTGGCGCCGAAGTTGCGTTACCTGATTCTCGATTCCCTCGACGGCGAATGGGCTGGGTGCAGTGTGGAGTTCGGCGTTGTGGAGGCCAAGTTCCCGCTCGCAGGGACCATCGAACACCTCCCCCGGCAGTCGTGCAAGACGGGTGTCGTCGGTGACGGCGTACAACTCGCATTCGAGTCCGAGGGCGAACCCCGGATTCGCAAGCCGCCCGTTTCGGACGGCTGTGGTCAAGTTCGCAGCTTGCTCGATGACTCGACGGTCAAACTCATCCTGGGTCGCGTCGGCGAGCGATCGTTCGACGAGTTCGACGGGTGAGGCCATCACGCACTGTACGGAGTCCTGCAGGTTAAGATGCTATGTGACAGAGTTGACGAAGCCATCGTTTCATCCATTTCACTGATACCGAACGGAGAGTCGGCCTCTTCTCTCACAGCTCTCCCTCTTGGGTGGAACTAGTTTTCGTGGATACGGTCGTTCGTAATCACGTGGCCAGCAGCAGTTCGAAGGGTCGTCAGTCAGTAGTAGCGTTGGTCGAGTTGGACACGCCCGGTAATTCGGGGTCACTCCGGCGTCGATACTCCGGGCTTCGTCGTGCTGCGACCGTCTCGACGTACGGACCAACGCGAATGAGAATTTGACATCTGATTAGTGTATCGGAAATAGCCGCCCATTTGTACAATGATAACACTTAACATGGAAGAGTACGATACGTATTCCGTGGAGAGGTAGACGAACAACCATGCGAAAGTACTACGAGTGCCGAAACTGCATGCGGCGGGTCACCACGAGTTCGTACCAGTCGACCTGTCCGGACTGTGACGGTCGGTTACGGAACATCGCCGTTCCACGGGAATAAGAGATGTCGGAAAAATCCCACCCCGACGACGTGACGACGTGGAACGACCCCGAACGGTGTCCCTTCTGTAACGACGAGCTCGCGAACGCAGGTCCGGCGTTCGTCGACCATCTCGAACGTAATCAGTCCTGCAAGAAGCGTTTCGAGACGTGGCGAGAACGCGTCGCCGACGACGTCGGGGGCGAATGGGTCGGGTGATTCCCGTTACGGCGAACCGTCGTCCTCTGGTGTTCGCCAACCGGACTCGAAGTCGCCGGCTCGATTATCGGAACAACGGATTCCGGCAGGTGGGCCTGACGAGCGTCGAAGCGGCCGGGGACTCGTCGTCACCCTGGTGCCGTAGGTCCGCGCCCATTCGTGGAACGCTGGCCGGACCCTCGTCGCCCGCCACTCTTCGCCGAGTATCACCGCGTCGCTGTGGAGGAGGAAACCCATTCTACCATCGGTGTAGCGTTGCTGCGGACGACCCCTTGCCGTGAGCGAACGCAGATACCGTCGAGAAGCAACGACGGTCCGAGAAAACGGTCGACTACTGGCTCACGGTGCGAACAGTGACGGACTCGTCACCAAGAGTAATCGCCCCAATCGGGCAGATCGTCGACGGCCGATAGCGGGTCGGCACGGTCGCGATAATCAGCAAAGATATCCATCGCCCATTCTGCCACCCGTGGATCATCCGTAGTCGCGTCCAGGAGGTGCGCACCGGACTGCTGTTCGTACGCCCGCAACTGGACGAGCGAATCGTCGTATATCGTCATTCCCCAGGGAGGGACGTCGTCGTAAACCCAGTATCGTGGTTTGGCCTCCCGTTCGATGAGTTGGTCGTGTAACTCGGGGAACTTTCCCAGGCGGTGTTCCACCTCGTCTTTCGGATAAATAGACTCGGCTCTCATCCCGTCTTCTGCGATAATTTGGAAAATCTTTTGGATGTACAGTTCCGGCACGGGTGTCCAATCGATGACCCTAATGACGTCACTACGTTCGACGAACTCCACGTCTCTATCGATCGTGAACGGTGGGTCCCGTTCGACGACCCAATCGACGTCGGCATCGGTAAACACGGCACAGTCGAACTCTTCTGCGGACGACTCGAACAGTTCGAGTAGCGGCTGTAGCTGACAGGCTGTTTCGAGACCCTCCTCGAACTGCATGACCTGCTCGGCAACGATGCGCCCCAGTAGGGTCAATCCATATCCCGAATTCGTTCGTCGGACGAGACCGTTTTCGTCGAACGACCGGATAATCCGGTGGCAGGTTGACTTGGAGAGGTCGAGTTGCTCCTGGAGTTCGCGGCGGTGGTGTGGTCCCTCCAGTAATGCTACCAAAACCGGTTTGCGGCCCACCGCCGTTTCGAGGAATTCGTCGTCGAACTTCATCGGATCTTTGCTAGTTTATAACAAGGCGGCTGACTAAGGCGTTTCGACGACTGGTACAGTCCCGTTTCGTGGAACGGTTCCCGTTCGTGATGTAAATCTCAATACATGAGTACAAGCACGACGCGCTCCTACGCTGCAAACGGAGATGGCTTCGTTAGAGACCGACGGATCGAGTACGTTACCGGGCGAGCGACAGGAGAGACGGCACCGAACTTCCGGAAGCGAACGCCATCCTCGGCAAAGATTGGAGAGCCGCATCCGTCGCTGGAGGTGTGTTTCGTCGTGACCTCCAGAACGAGTTCGGAGACAGTCATCGAAACGGACAGCTTGACAAAGCAGTACGGGTCCGGTGACAGTGCAGTCGTTGCGGTCGAAGAACTCGACCTCCAGATCGAATCCGGCGAGGTGTTCGGATTCCTCGGTCCCAACGGTGCCGGCAAGTCCACCACCATCAACATGCTCTTGGACTACGTGCGCCCCACTGCAGGATCCGCGACGGTCCTGGGGTTGGACGTGCATCACGAATCAGAGGCACTCCGGAAGCGCATCGGTGTCCTTCCGGAGGGGTTCGGTCTCTACGACCGACTGTCCGGGCGGCGACATTTAGAGTTCGCCATCGAGTGGAAGGACGCCGCCACTGCTCCCGACGCGCTCCTCGACCGAGTCGGCCTGACCAGGGCTGATGCCTCCCGACCAGTCGGTGACTATTCGAAGGGCATGCAACAGCGGCTCGCGTTGGGGATGGCACTCGCCGGCGACCCCGACCTCCTCATCCTCGACGAGCCATCCTCTGGACTGGACCCCCACGGCATCCGCCAGATGCAGGAACTCGTTCGCGAGGCGGCCGAGGCGGGGAAGACCGTGTTCTTCTCCAGCCATATCCTCGGCCAGGTTGAGGCCATCTGTGACCGCGTCGGTATCCTGTACGAGGGGAAATTGGTGGCAGTCGACACTGTCGAGGGATTACGCGAAACCGTCGGAGCTGGCTCCGAACTACGTCTGCGGGTGACCGACGACGTCGACGTCGAGGTAGAACCCATCGAAGGTGTCGACTCGGTCGTCCAAACGGACGGCATCCTTCGAGTCACGTGTTCGGAGTCACGGGCGAAGGCACGGGTCATCGCCCGTCTCACGGACGCCGGCGTCGACATCCTCGACGTCGACTCCGAGAGCGCTTCCCTGGAAGACGTCTTCACGGCCTATACGACCGGCGAAACGTCTCGAGAAGTCGGTCGGAACGAACCGACCGTCGGGGAGGCGTCCCCATGACGGCTACCTGGAAGGACGTTGCCAGGAAGGACTTCGAAGACGCAGTCCGGTCGAAGATGCTCTGGGGACTCATCACCGTCTTCGTCGCTTTTCTGGTGATGGCACTCCTCTCCGCCGAACAGCTCTTCCCGGACCGGGTGACTGTCGACGCCGCAATGGCGCTGGCTGGCGTCGCGATGCTCGGCCAGTTGTTCGTCCCGGGCATCGCACTGGCCGCAGGCTACATGGCCGTGGTCGGCGAGCGCCGTTCGGGGAGTCTGCACGTCCTGCTAAGCTATCCGTTCTCTCGATTGGATATCGTAACCGGGAAACTCGTCGGTCGACTTCTGGTCACTGGCACGGCACTTACCGTGGGATATGCCGTGGCGAGTGTACTGGTCGTGACGCTGTACGGCGCCCCCAACGTCGGAGCGTTCGTCGGGTTCGTGGCCGCTGGTATACTGGTTGGACTGACGTTCACGGGCCTCGCCGTTGGTGGGTCAGCCGCCACGGCGACCAGGGGACGGGCGATGGGACTTACCATCGGGTCGTTCATGGGGATGGTGTTCTTCTGGAAGCCGATAATCGTGGGGCTGTACTACGCCGTCAACGGGTCTCTTCCGGGAATCCAAGCCGATAGCTGGTACTTCCTCCTGAAACGACTCAATCCCTTAGAGGCCTTCCGCGTACTCACGGGCGCCGCCCTCAACGAGGAGGTGGCCCCAGTTCCCGAGTTCCCTCTCGAAGATATTCCCACAACTACCCCGCCGGAGCGACTGGAACTCGCCAATCGCGTCGCAGGCGAGGTCCCGTTCTACCTCGAAGATTGGGCTTCGGTTATCGTACTGGTTGCCTGGGGCATCATCCCCGTCGTGCTTGGCTACTGGCGATTCGAGCGCTCCGACCTCGAATAAATCCAGCTAAGCGTTCTTCTTCGTCTCTGCTGACGCTTTCGGCCGATTAGATTAACTGACCGTGGTCGCCATGTCCGGTATGAGTTACTCCGCAGCGAGTGGCGATCTGAGAGAGGCGATAGAGAAGTGTGTCGATAAGAACTACGCTAGCGGAGAAGCGGTCCGTCCATCGCCGTTCGACGAAGCGGCCGCGGACGACGCATCCGATGACGAACCGGAGGGAAAGTACCAGGTCGAGGTGCTCAGAGACGACCCCAAAGACGACGGCCTCGTCGTCGTCGATGCGAAGAAGGTCGAGGGGAGTTGGGAGGTCACCTTCATACGCGAGTTATAATAAGTAATCGACGCAAGGGGAGCAAGGAGAGCGAACGCTTCGGTTTCGAGTTGCTGTTGCTCATGTCGTCACCGGTACGGTGGTACCGACTGAGCATGGCCACTCGCTCCGTAGCTGGCCGGCAGCAAAGCCCACACTACGCCCCTGTGGACTGACCGGGGGCTGGAGACTCCCCTCGTCCGAATCGACTGGATCCGCCACCAGTCCGGGGGCCAACGGTTCGACGTGCGGAAGCCGTCACGACGCGTCCGCGTTCGCTATCTCCGGCAGTGGCTCGACGCGAAACACGTAGTCCTCGTAGACGCCATCGAGGTTCGTCGGACTCTCCTCGTCCGTGTGCGCTCGACACAGGAGGGCCTCCGCCTCGACGGCGCCGTGACCGGTGTCTTCCTGGTATCGTTCGAGGACGACGAACGCCGCCGGCTCGTCGCAGTTGCGACGGTGACACTCGCGAGGCGAATCCGGAGACTCGTCCTGCTCGTTTCGGGTCTCGTTCGCTTCGCCCCGTTCGTCACGCGGCGGCTCGGCTTCGTCGATGCGCTCGCGCGCCTGCTCAAGTTCTCGCTCTCGCTGGCGGTTCTCTTCGTCACGGGCTTGCTCGTCCCGGCTCTTTTTCGTGTCTGCCATACTGTGACACAGGAGAATGAACGGGATAACGTTGTGGGCGCCACACGTGACTCCGGTCCGTCCCCCGCTTGCACGCCATCCCCGGCATTACCCTCCGTGCTCGACCAGTCCCGCCGCTCGGGTCTTCCTGCTGTTCCGGTAGCGGGTTTATCGCTGTCACGTCTCGGAGGTGCAAAAATACGGACGACCTGTTATCGTCTCGGACAACGGTCGAAGTCCAGGGAACGTCGACTTCCCCGTTATCCGACGTTCATCGCGCGTTGCACGACGTCCTCGCCGTACAACTCCGCCAGTGCTTCGTGCTGGTCCGGACGATTCTCGTACACGTCCTGGAACAGGCTGATGGGCGTCATCGCGGCCTGGTAGGTGGCCTCGTCCCACATTCGGTCTTTGGTGATGTCGATTTCGTTCCCGTCGACGACGATGGTCGCCGCCTGCGTCATGGAGATAGCGCCCCTGCCTGCTTCCTTGGCCGCTTCGAATTCCTCCATCGAGTCGACGATGTCGTCCATGCTCGGAACGTACTCGGTCAGGTCCAGCAGCTCTTCACGCAGTTCGTCCTCGTCGAGTTCGAGTTCGTCACCGTCGACGCGGAGAACGTAGCCATCGCTGGTGTCCTCGAGTTCGATCCGGTCACCGTCGTAGACGTGGAGGTCGTCCACCGATTCGAGTTCGACCTCGCGGCCGTCCACGTCGATGAGCCAACTGCCGGTTTCCGGCGGTAGCGGTGCTTCGTTCGCTTCGACGACCTGGCCCGGGGTCAGCGACCAGATGCCGATCATCCCTTTTGCGCGGTTGTCGGTCATCCGCTCGTTGTAGCCCTCCACGTCCCGGATGTCGTCGTACGGACCGTCGACCGCGACGAGGCCGGCAGCGCTCGCACCCCGAGACGTGTTGTGGCGGAGCTCCGGCCACGACGGCAGTCCGCCGGTTGGCGTCATCGCGCGCATGTCCTTCGTGTAGTCGACCTCGCCGTCGACCAGCATGAACAGGCGTTCGAGGTTGTTCGTCGGCTTCGCTATCTCTTCGCGGAGGTCGCCCATCGCCAACTCGGCCGCCGCGCTCTCGACGATGACCGACATGGCCAGACTCCCTTCCTCGAGGCCGTGCTCGTTCTCGGCGACGGTGAGGAACTCGTCGGCCTTCTTCCAGTCGTCGATGCCGCCGACCTCCGGAATCACGAAGCCGTCGATGTGCTCGATGGCTCCTTTCTCGGGGTCGGCGATCTGCAGTATGTGCTGGAAGCCCTGGTACCGCGTGGTGGGGCTGTCCCGATGCCAGACGACGCGGGGGTGAATTTCGCCGGGGAAGTCCGCCCCGTGTTCGGCGACGACGTCGACGACGTTCTCGGCACCCTCGTCGCGCATTGAGGGTGCCGTCGCGTCCTCGTTGTCCGGGACCCAGACGTCCGGTGCTTCCATTCCGCGTAGCTGGGCCGCACTCCGCACCATCTTGGCGGAGTCGTCTTCTCCCTCCACCGCCGTCGGCGAGGTGAAGAACGTCCGCACGAACGCGCGGTCGTGCTGGCGGCGAGTGCTCACGTCAGTCGTCCTCCCCTTCGGACGCGGCGACCGTCTCGCCCCCGTCGGTTTCCGACGTGATGGGGTCGGACTCGTCCTCGGAGTATCCTTCGGAGCCTTCGATGCGCTCGTTCGCTTCGGGGTCGAACTCCTTCTCGATCTCCTGATAGCGGTCGACGAACGAGAGGTCGTGATGGGATTCCGTCTCGTGACCGAGATACCGGTCTTCGAGGTCGAACTGGGCCTCTTCGGCGTTCTCCTCGATGTTCACCATGTCTTCGAAGACGCTGTGGGCGCCGGAGTGAAGCGCGTAGAGGGTGATGAAGATGTACTCGTACCCCAGGTCGCCGAGTTCGTCGAACGTGAGCGGGTCGTCCTCTTCGGACCACGCGAACGACGAGGAGTAGTTGAACGCCAGCGTGAGGTCGGGGTGAGTCTCGTGGATGGTCTCGGCGTACTCGATGGCGTCCTCGCGGCTCGGGTCCGGCATCTCCGGCCAGACGATGTCGACGCCCGCGTCGGCGTAGATGCGTCCGCGTTCTAGGTGTTCTTCCCAGTCGCCGTTCGCGGAGCCGTACGCGTCGGTCCGGGCGATGATGACCGTGTCCTCGGACTGTTTGGCGTCGACGGCGGCTTCGAAGCGACCGCGGGCGTCCTCGCGCGAGACGATTTTCTTCCCGGCGATGTGTCCGCACCGCTTGGGCGTCGTCTGGTCCTCGATGTGGACGGCGGCGACGCCCGCCTTCTCGTACTCGCGGACGGCGCGACGCACGTTGTGAATGCCGCCGTAGCCGGTGTCGCAGTCGGCGACGACGGGGAGGTTGCAGGCTTCGACGATGCGTTTGGCGTTCTCGACCATCTCGGTCATCGACACCATCTCGAGGTCGGGGTATCCGAACTGCCCGAGCACCGTCGAGTAGCCGCTCATGTACGCGGCATCGAGTCCGGCCATCTCTGCCAGGCGGGCGTCGAGGGCGTGGTACAGGCCGGGCGCGAACACGTAGTCCTGCGAGTCGAGTCGGTCGCGGAACTGTTGAGCGGCACGGTTCTCCAGGTCGGTCGTCGTCACGTCTTTGTCGGGAATCATCGGTCTTCAGCGTCTATACCGTCGAGTATCTCTTCGATCTGTTCGAGATGCGTCCGGAGGACCGCGCACTTCTGTCGGAGTGCACGGACGCTCGTGGGGTCGATCGTCGGCGTCTGTTCACCAGATGGGGTGATCATCGGAACTGTCGGCGCTTCTTCTTCGCTTCGGTCGTATCGAGTCCGGTCTGTCATATCGGTTGCTGCGGTTGTCGGGTCGTTCGAAGAGGCGATTCAGGGTCGACGTCTGGGGCGGAGTACGGATACCATCGTTCGTTTCACCACAGTCGTTGGTCACGCGAACCACCGATAAATGTTATGATTGATAATGTTAATAGTCTTTAGTGGACCATTACGACTCTGGAGTGATTAAGGAATATAATTGACAGACAATAACTCACATAATTCTACGCTCTCGAACCCTCACTGACGTTGCACCAAATGATAGAGGGCTAACACGAATTGTCCGGCGAATATAAAGAATCTCAACAGCACGAGGTCTCTATGCGTCTTGGTTGCTCTTCCTGAACTACCAGTTGGTGAGTAAGACTACTGATAGGTGAAGCGATATGAATATCTGTTTTCGACCAGAACCTGCCCGCTAGCTGTGCCACGTACATCGAAACGGGAAGCCGAATACGCCCCGGAGTGGCCTCCGACGTTCCACCGCGGAATCTCGCCAGTACTCGCGACCGTCCTTTTCCTCTCGCTATGGCTGATTTTTACAAACGGCGTACGTACAGAAATGGTGGGTCCAGAACCGAGCGTCGTTTCCGAGCGAATCCTGGGCATGGCGTCGTCGACCGTTCAAATCGGGATTGCACTGCTGGTTCTCCGGTACGAGGGTGTTCGACTACGCGATCTCGGACTCTCTCCCCAACTCCTCGCTCCAGCGATGGTCGCCGTCGGTGGGGTCGTGCTCGTACTCAACGGGGTCGTCGCTGGGCTCACTATCCTCGGTGGGACCGAAGTGTCAGTCGGGGTCCAGTCTGTGCCACCGAACTATTCGTCGTTCGAAATCGCCGTGAGTGGCGTCTATTTCTATCTTTTCGTCGGACCGGCCGAGGAACTGGTGTTTCGTGGATATCTCCAGAACAAACTGACCGCACTCTTCGAGGGTGGCAACGACCGTACTCGAAGGGCACTCGGAGTGGTGACGGCGGCGGTCACCTTCTCCCTGTTACATGTCCCCGTCATCGTCCTCGTCGGAGGCGTCCAACTCCGGGAGATGTCGGGAATACTCTTGATGTTGATATTCTCTGGTATCACCTTCGGTACCGTCTACGAGTTGACGCGTAACCTGTACCTCGTGGCGTTCCTGCACGGAATCGGCGACTTGTGGCCGTTGTTCGTCGACCCGGGTTCGAGCGCGTGGCCGAACTGGGGAGTCATCTTCGCGTGTTACGCACTGCTGGTCCTGCTGTACCGGCAGTGGGCAACCGGAACGTCGAGGTCGCCCCTCGAAGCGACGTAGGTGCGTCATCGTCCGGTTCCGGGCCTCGAATCCGATTCTGGTGGACGAACCGTTCGAGCGTCGGTCGTCGGGCGTCTACGCTGGAACGGTCGTCACGATCGGTATCGTCGTTGGAGTCGTCTTCGACATCGGATCTATCTGATACCCCCGCTGTTCTATCGCTGGCTGCTCACACGACCAATACACTGCGAGGGAACGACCGCTCGATAGTCGATTCAATCTGCGTTCAGGGGTCGTCGGATAGAGTTTCGATGGTCACGGGGTCACGATGGCTCCCGTAATCAGTTCAGATCTGCCCGTTCGAACACCCAGTATCCGGCAACGATCGGGACGACCGTCCACGCGAACAGGACGAGCATGAAGACCCACCACTCGAGGTAGACCGGAACTGGACCGCCGAGGAGGCTCGCCGGTCCGGGGAGAGCAGGGTCTATCGCACTCAGCGTCCTAGTCACCAGCGCGCTGTAGGCACCGGACGGACTGAGCCCTTCGAGCAACAGGAACCACGCGGGGACGGTTCCCCCCGGCGGCGACCCCTCGATGACGAGATGTGCACCCTGCGGTAGGAGGTCCCAGAGCAGTGCCAGCCCGAGGTAACTTGCAATCCCCAGCATCATCGCTCTCGCTCGCGTCGCAGTCGCCGCGGAAATCCCGACCGCGATGCCGACGAAGGAAACCCCCAGACAGATAGTGAGGAAGAGGGTGCCGAGAAACGCGAGGAGTGGCAACGACCCGTACGCGAGCCACGCGACGGCGCTGGCGAGAGCGAATCCGATCGCCAGTCCGGTGACGACGACCGCAGTCCGACCGAAGAACTTCCCGAGGACGACCGCGGATCGGGCCGGTTCGAGGCCGAGCAGGAGCCGTAGACTCCCCGATTCCCGTTCGCCGGCAATGGCAAGGTATGCAGCGACGAGTGCGATGATCGGAACGAGTATCGCAGCGAACTCGCTGGCCGCGCCGAGGCCGGTCAGCGCGGAGGCGTTCATCGCCGGGATCAACAACGGAACGACGGCAGTCAGGCCGATCACGACTGCGACGACGGCGACGAGTCCCCAGAGGAGCCGCGAACGGACGGCGTCCTGGAACTCCCTCGCTGCGATGACCTGCCAGCTCATCGCACCGCCTCCGGGACGGCTTCGGTGCGTGCGTCGGGGTGCGTGTACTCGGAGAAGAGGTCCTCAAGTGACGCCTGCTCGGTTTCGATGTCTACGATAGTGCTTCCCGCGGCTCTCACCCGATCGATGACGGCCACCTTCGCCGCCGGTTCGGTACAGGTCGCTCGGACTACGTCTTCCTCGATGGTCACCTCCGTCACACCTTCGATTCCGTCGACGCTGATTCCTGTCGGTGGCGTGTCGACGGTAAGCGTGATGGTCGAGCTGGTTCCAAGCGCGTCGCGGAGTCCGCTAACGGAATCGACGGCGACCAGTCGACCCCGGTTCAAGATACCGACGCGGTCGCAGACCGCCTCGACCTGACTGAGGATGTGGGAGGAGAAGAAGACGGTACCGCCGTCGGCAGCGTGCTCTCGGGTGATCTCGCGGATGTCTCGTATACCGTCGGGGTCGAGCCCGCTCGATGGCTCGTCGAGCACCAGCACCTCGGGATTACCGACGAGTGCCATTCCCAGGGCGAGGCGTTGGCTCATCCCCTTCGAGTACGTCCCCGCCGGTCGGGCCGCCGCCGTCGAATCGAGGCCGACCCGGTGAAGAATCTCGTCCGGGTCGTCGTCCACTCCTTTCATGTTGGTGGCGAACTCGACGTGCTCGCGCCCCGTGAGCCGGTCGTACAGGCTGTACCCGTCTGGGAGGATGCCGACCCGCTGATGAATCTCGGCCGCCTCGCGCTGGGCGTCGTATCCGAGAACCGTCGCGGAGCCAGCGGTCGGCCGGACGTAGTCCAGCAACACGTCGATGGTCGTCGACTTCCCGGCACCGTTCGGACCGAGGAACCCGAACACCTCGCCTTCTTCGACGGTCAGCGAGAGGTCGTCGACTGCGTAGATGTCGTGTCCGTACCGCTTCGTCAGCCCGTGCGTCTGGATTGCGGCCACCGTCAGTCACCGCCCGTCGCACGGCCGATGGGGACGGTGCGGTCTCCTACCTGGTTTCGGTAGCGGTCGGTTCCGACGATTCCGAAGATACCGAGTGCGACGACGGACGCGGCCAGGAGAAGTCGTCCCGGAGGTACGTTGCCAACGTCGTGCATTAGTATCGAGGGGGGACTGCTCCCGCCGGACGCAGTGAACATCCACCCCAGCGCACAGGGTAGCACGAAGAACCAGCGGAAGCGTCGTTCGTAGATAGCCTCAACTGCGAAGGTGACCATACGAGAACCTATACTGGAAGGGTTGAAAAGGATTGTCAATTTAGTTACATCTTGTCAGAGCGGCTACTCAAATTCTCTTGACCCACGGGAAGAGCATCGGTCTTCAGATCCAACGGGAGAGTCAGGTGTCTGGTTTCGACCCCCTCGAAGTCGGGAGACTGACGTCGAGTGCGCCGTCGACAGTCAACTGCATCTCGGCGTCTTCGTAGGCGACCGTGACGTGAGCACGGAAGGGACGCTCCTCGATGACCTCTGTGCTCCAGTTCCGGACGTACTCGGATATCTCCCAGAAGGGGACCGACGAGATATCGACGCCCCGCTTCCAGTAGAATACGACGACCGCCGGATGGTAGAGCAATCGAACGTACAGGGGAGCGAAGACCTGACGATAGCAGCTTCGACATCGCGCGATGCAGTAGTGTTCCGTCGAACCGGGGCCGTCTTCGCTGTCGATCTCGACCGACGTTCGTCCGCCACAGGCCGTACACGTTCCCCTGAGGGCGGTGGCGTACTCGTGATGAATCCGCTGGTCGCAGGACCGCAGAATCTCCGTACTCGACCGGTCCTTCGCTTCGGCGGGAGGGAGGTCGTAGACAACGATTTGCGTGTCACAGTCGGTACAGACGACGACGAGTCCCCTCTCGCGATAGTCGGCCCGCAACGATACGGACTCACAGGCCGGACACCGACCTTCGAGTCGCGTCGACTCGAACGACGGGCGTTCGGAGTACGTCCCGGACAGTATCGCCCGCACGACCTTGTCGCCTGCCTGCGTCAGGGCGTACTCCTGGTCGTCCTTGTACAGGAATATCTCGTCGAGCATATCGAGGTGATACGACAGTTGGGAGGTACTGTCGACCGGAACTCTGTCGTAAATCGCGGTGAACGTGAGTCCGTTCGTTCCGTCGCGTTCTGCCTCCGCGAACGCCTGCAGAATCGCGGTCCGCAGTTCGTTTCCGAGCACCGAGAAGGCTTCTTCCGGTGAGACGGACGCGTTGTCAGGCATGGATATCACCTATTCTGGTGTGAGTTCGTACAAACTACTCGCTTTCGGGCGGGCGGGTCCACTACCCCGGAAGGAGGAAGTTGACGAACGTGACCACGAGCCCCGCAAGACCCATGCGAACGCCCGCGACGAACCAGTTCTGCTCCGATAGCTGGCCGAGGTAGGCGCCGAACGCGAACAGAACGCCGACGCCGATGCCGACACCGACGACCGTCGCTTCGAGGAGCGAGAGGTACGTCCCCTGGAGCAGAAACGGAACCAGTGGAAAGAGGATGCCGATGAGCGGCCCGATTCCGCTCATTACAGCGTTGATTTTTCGTGCACCGACTTTCTGGCGTTGTACCTTCGTATCGTCCAGGTCGGCGAGCATCGCTCGCTCGAGTTGTAGGATTTCCGCCCGCTTCTCGGCGCGCTCTATCTCCCAGACGCTCCAGACGCCGGACGTTGCGAGGCCGACGGCAGCACCGGCACCGATTTTGACCACCGTGACGCCGTCCGACACACCGGAGAGATACGCTCCGACGATGATTCCGATGCTCGTCAGCGTACCGTCGAACCCGTTGGAGATGAAATATCTGCGTGAGATTGACCGAACCTCTTCTTTTCGGAGGAGTTCCCTCACTTCCTCCATCCACGCCATCATCGAACGTCCTGGGGCGTCTCGCTCTCTTCGACGAGTACCTCGCCACACGCTACCTCGTCGAATGAGTGAACGGTCCCTCCGAGACCGTCGATTTCCTCTTCGACAGCAGCGGAATCGATGTCGTCGCCTTCGACCGTGACCTTGACGTTCTGCACCTCGCGGTCAGTTTCGAGCAACACGACGTTCGCTCCGGAAACGCCCTCGCAGCGAGCGATGACCTCGGAAAATTCGAGGATCCCTGGGTCGTGGGGTTTCAAGACGTCGAGTACCAGGCGTTTGGTTTCGACCATCGCCGGAGCATCGTTCGGAAGGCGCTTAGTGCTAAGGGTCCGAGAGGTGCCTCCGCTCCCGGCTATCGACGTCGGCTCGTCGCACTCGACCGGTCTCTCCCGACCGCGTTTCGTCCGGAGACTACCGACGATCACTCCAGTCGGTACACGAGCGCCTCGTACGGATGGAGATCGATTTCGGCTATCGAGTCGCCGGTACGGTCGCCGTAGTTGCCGACGAGTTTCTCGCTTCGGTCGTACGTAACGTCGTCCGGTAGCCGAAACGTCGGCTCCCCGTCGAAGAAGTTGAGCACGACCAGCAGCTGCTCCGATCCGTCGTTCAGCGTTCGGAGATACGCGTAGATCTCCGGGTGGTCCTCGAGGAGTTGGACGTAGCGGCCGTACACCATGACGGGGGTTGAATGGCGGAGTACGACGAGACGGCGATAGTAGTTGAGGACGGAGTCTTCGTCCCCCTGTTCCCGTTCGACGTTGACTTCCGGGAAGTTCTCGTTGACCTTTATCCACGGTTCCCCGTCCGTGAACCCGGCGTTCTCGTCGTCAGACCACTGCATCGGAGTCCGGGCGTTGTCACGACTCCAGAAGTCGACCGCGTCCCGGATCTTGTCGAAGGTCGAGACGTCGCCCGTCTGGAGTGCGAGCATGACCTTCTGGATGGTCGCCTCGTCTCGATACTCGTCGAGGCGACGAAACGTCGGATTCGTCATTCCGATCTCGTCCCCCTGGTAGACGAAGGGGGTACCCCGGAGGGTGAAGAGGTAGGTCGCGAGCATCTTCGCCGATTCGGCCCGGTACTCCTCGTCGTCGCCGAATCGCGAGACCAGTCGCGGCTGGTCGTGATTGCCGAGGAAGATGCTGTTCCAGGCCCCGTCCTCCAGACCGCGCTGCCACCTCGCGGTCGCGTCTCGAAGTTCGTCGAGGGTCCAGTCGTCGAAGTCCCAGGGTCCCCGGTCGCCCTTGTCGATGTGGAGATGCTGGAACGAGAACACCATATCGAGGCCGTCCTCGTGGAACCGCAGCGCCTCGTCGATGGTGACGTCGGACGTCTCTCCGACGGTCACGACGTCGTAGTCGTCCAGTACCCTGTCGTGCAGCTCCCGGACGTACTCGTGAACTCGTGGACCGTTGATGAACTGTTCTTTCCCTCGCTGGGTCGAATCCGGGTCCCCGTCGGGCAAATCCGGGGGTTTGGAGATGAGATTGATGACGTCGAAGCGAAATCCGTCGCAATCCTTCTCGATCCACCACCGTACCATCTCGAAGAGGCTCTCTCTGACGTCGGGATTTCGCCAGTTGAGGTCCGGTTGCTTCTCGTCGAACAGGTGAAGGTACCATGCCTCGCGCCGTTCGTCGTAACTCCACGCCGGCCCGCCGAAGAACGACTCCCAGTTGTTCGGTGGACGGTCGGGGTCACCGTCGACCCACCAGTAGTAGTCCCGATACTTCCCCGCTTTGCGGCGTGATTTGCGGAACCACTCGTGTTCGTCGGACGTGTGGTTGGTCACCATGTCCATGATGAGTCGAATGTCCCTCGCGTGGAGGTCGTCGCGCAGCGTCTCCCAGTCGGCCATCGTCCCGTAATCGTCGTGGATTGCACGATAGTCGCGAACGTCGTAGCCGCCGTCGACGAGCGGCGAGTCGTACACCGGACAGAGCCAGACGACGTCGACGCCCAGGTCGTCGAGGTAATCGACTTTCTCCGAGATGCCCCGCAGGTCGCCGATGCCGTCGTCGTTCGCGTTGTGAAAGCTCCGGGGATAGATCTGGTAGACGACGGCTTCCTTCCACCACGTTCTGCCGTCATTCATGATGACTGTTACGACGCACTGCACCTTGATTGCGGCGACGAGAGACAGCGCCGGTCGACCGTTCGTTTCGAGGTATCGCGACGGGAGAGCGTCGACGTTCCGCGACGGACGGTACGTCGCGGATTTCGAACTGCGACACTCGGCTGTCGACATCGTCCGAAGCGGACTTCCGTGACCCTCGTCGACGGCGTTTCGACCGAGTTCGAATCGCGCCGTCGCACGGCGGTTTCAGCTATCGTCTCCCGTCGTGGCGAGCGGTTCGCTACCCGAAAGCGGGCGTCGACTTTCGCGCCGACGTTCGGCCCTCCCGAGTCGTATCCTCCGCCGGGACGTCGAGCGAACTACCCCGGTCGAGGCGTCAACTCGAACGTGTAGAGGCCGGTGAACGCATCGCTCGCGACGACGAGTTCCCGTTCGGGATTGTACGACGCCTTCCACGCCATCGGTGGCGCACCGAGTGCGGCGACGCTGTCGTTCGGCGTGACTGCGTCCGCACCGTCGGCGGTCGGATACCGGTCGACCGGATGCGGAGCCGTCGGGTCGGTGACGTCGTACACCACGACGCCGTCGTGCCAGTCGGCGCTGACGAGGAAGGTCGCGTCCCCCCAGGGAACGATGTTGAAATGATGGCCGGTCCAGTCGAAGCGTTCGGTCCGCTTCCCCTCTTCCATGCGGCGGGCGTTCGGCGAGATGGTGAACCCGACCGGGACGGGGCTCTCCAGCGACCCGTCCCGCCACCCGACGTCGAAGACGTGCTTTCCGCCCGGGACGCCGTACGGCCGCTCGTCTCCCAGGACGAGCAGGTCGCGGCGCGGGTCGAAGTGGCCGTGATGCGCGCTGCCGAATGCTTCCTCCCCGACGCTCGCCTGATCGTACGACTTCCGACTCCTGTAGTCGAAACGCCCGATTTCGGACGGGTTGCGAGGGTCGCTCACGTCGTAGACGACGAAGCCAATGAATTGCCCCGCCTGAAACGCCGCGCAGAGCACCTCTCGCTCCGGGTCCACGGTGATGTCGTGACAGGCTCCCTGGGGCCCGTACTGGCCGACCTTGCGCGGGGCCGTCGGGTCGCCCGCGTCGTACACGTCGAACCCGTTCGTCTCCAGGCCGTAGTTCACCGTGTAGAGGACCGGCTTCCCTGGGTGTGGCGTCACGTTGTGGGACTTCCCCTCGGAGACGGACCCGACGATCCTCGGGTTCGTCGGCGTTCCGGTAGAGTAGCCGTAGTCGACGATTTCGAAGTTACCGGGCCAGGTTCTCTCTATCGCCCGGTAGTACAGACCGTCCCGGTGGTCGAACTTGACGTCCAGGTTCGGCGCGTCGTTCGAGCCCTTCAGGTGGTGGACCGCGTTCGGGGAGGCGGGGTCGGTGAGGTCGAGGAGATACGTGCCCTCTGTCCCCCACTTGGTCCCGAGGACGGCGTACTTGCCATCCGTTCGAACAGCCGTCTCCGAGTAGCCGCCACCGGGCGGCGGCTGCGCCGCGGGTCGGGTCTGGCCGAGCTTCCGGAGCGACATCTGACCGGGGTCGACCGTTTCCGTCCTCGTGCTCGTCGTCGTTCCGTCCTCGGTGTCCTCGTCGCCCGCACTGGGGAAGCCGGCGCACCCGGCGAGGAACGTCCCCGCCAGGACGACGCCGGAACGCCGCAGCATCCGACGGCGGGTTCGTGAATCGCGTTGAGAACTCACTGGAATCACTCCAACGGTCGGAACGACGGACTCCCCGTTTGTTATGGGCCGCCTGAAAGGAAAGGAAACTGCCGACCGGTCTCGGCCGTTGTCAGCTTCGGGCCACATCTCCCGCGGTCGTTGCGGTGCCTGTGGACTCCCCCGAGGTCGCCTTTCGGTACGACGGACTCGCCGCCGACGAACGCTAGCGGGACACGAACCGTCAGCGTGCCGAGCGTTCCTTTCCCGCGTACCGCCGATTTGGTGGCGATGTCGGACGGTAACCGAACGTAACCAGGTGATGCTCGCGTCCAGTAAACCATACCCGCTCTGAGGCCCGAGTAGAAGACACGTGTCACCGACCACACCCGGACTCCACCACGTCACTGCCATCGCGGGCGACCCCCAGCGCAACGCCGACTTCTACGTCGGCACGCTCGGCCTACGGTTCGTCAAGCGGACGGTCAACCACGACGACCCGACGACGTATCACTTCTACTTCGGCGACGGGGTGGGGACACCGGGGACGTCCATCACGTTCTTCCCCTGGACGGACGGCGGCCGCCGGGGACGGGCCGGTGCCGGGCAGACGCGGACCGCGGGCTACCTGATACGCCCCGAGTCGGTCGACTACTGGCACGACCGACTCGCCGACGAGGGCGTCGACATCGACCGGACGGAGCGATTCGGCGAGACCGTGCTCCGGTTCGACGACCCCGACGGCATCGGCCTCGCGCTGGTCGCGAGCGACGAGGCCGCCGACGCCGACGTGCGACCGTGGGACGGGAGTCCCGTCCCGGCGGACCACCAGCTTCGCGGATTCCACGGCGTGACGCTCGCCGTCCCGGCGTTCGACCCGACCGCCTCGGTGCTGACCGACGTCCTCGGCTACGAACGCGAGGACGAGGTTGACGGGCGACGACGGTACCGCGCGAACGGGGGCGGACCGAGGTCCGTCGTCGACCTCGTCGAGGCGGACGGTCGCGGACAGTCGGGCGTCGGAACGATTCATCACGTGGCGTTCGAGGCGGTCGACGTCGAGGAACAGGAGCGCTGGCGGGAGGCGTTCGCCGACCACGAACTGACCGCGACCGACGTCGTCGACCGCGAGTACTTCCAGTCCGTCTACTGTCGCGAACCAGGCGGCGTCCTCTTCGAGATGGCGACCACGGACCCTGGCTTCACCGTCGACGAGGACGTCGACGACCTCGGCTCCGACCTGCGGCTCCCCCAATGGCTCGAAGACGAGCGCGAGGCCATCGAGGCGCAGTTACCGCCGTTCGACGGGCCGACCGTCGCGTCGGGGGACGCGTAGCGTGGACCGGAGCGACGGGTTCCGCTTCGAGTACCGTCCCGGCGTGCTCAGGTACGGTACCCGCTGCGTCGAGGACCTCTCGGACGAACTCGCCGAACAGGGGTTCGACCGAGCGCTCGTCGTGTGCGGAACGACGGTGGGCGACACTCCCGCGGTCATCGACCCGGTCACGGAGGGACTCGGCAACCGACTGGCCGGCGTCTTCGCCGAGACGACGCCGAAAAAGCGGCTCGAAACCGCCTACGACGGGGTCGAAGCTCTGGAGGCGCGCGACGCCGACGTTCTCGTCGCGCTCGGGGGCGGGAGCAGCCTCGACGTTGCGAAGGTCGCGAGCCTCCTCGCCGGGGACGACAGGTCGCCCGAGGCGGTCGGTCGGGAACTCGCCGAGACCGGGTCGATATCGTCCCCGACCGGTTCGACGCTACCCATCGTCGCCGTTCCGACCACGCTCGCCGGCGCGGACCTGTCCGATGGTGCCGGCGTTACCGCCTCGCCCGCCTCTGGACTCGTCGACGAACCGGCGAGCGGCGGCGTCTCCGACCCGCGACTGATGCCGCGGGCGGCCGTGTACGACCCGGCGCTTTTCGCGACGACGCCGAAGCCCATCCTCGCGGCGTCGGCGATGAACGGCTTCGACAAGGGAATCGAGACGCTGTACGCCCGCAACGCCACCCCGATAACGGACGCGACGGCCGTCCGGGGGCTCGGCCTCCTCGACGAGGGGCTCCGACGACTCGGACGGAACGACGCGGACGTACGGACGCTGGAACCCGTCGTCCGCAACCTGCTGCTCGTCCAGTACGGCATCTCGCGACCCGGCGAGACGACACTCTCGCTCGTCCACGCGTTCGGCCACGGCCTGACGCGCACCGACGACGTCCAGCAGGGGGCCGCGCACGCCGTCATCGCCCCGCACGTCCTCCGGTACCTCTTCGACCGCGTCGACGGTCGACGTGACCTCCTCGCTGAGGCGCTGGACGTCGACGACGCCCGCGACGCCGCCGACGCGGTCGTCGACGCGGTAGCGCAGGTCCGCGACGCCCTGGGCCTGCCGTCGCGGCTCCGGGACGTCGACGGACCCGGCCCCGACGAGTTCCCCGCGGTGGCCGAAGCGATAGTCGCGGACTCGTTCACGGCGAATGCGCCGCCCGGACTCGACCCGGACGCCGCGGAGATAGAGGCCGTGCTGCGGGAGTCGTACTGAGTCACCGGCCCTCGCGCCGGGACCCCGGTCGACGGTGTTCGTCGTCCGGCGACGGGGGGTCGGCTCCTGCCGTCCGTCGTCGACCGCCCTCACGCTCGTCTGACGAGCACTTCGTCGGTCCGCTCCATCGCCGTCTCGCCGTCGACGGTCGCAGTGACGTGGACGTCGACAACGCCCCGGTCGTCGTCCATGGCGTCCTTGTCGACGATTTCTGCGGCGACGGCGAATTCGTCGGCGGGGCGGAGCGGTTCGTACCACCGCAGCTCCCTGATGCCCATCGCACAGACGACGGCGAGGTCGGTGAGAAAGCCGTCGACGCACTGGCGCATCGCGAGGCTCGCGGTGTGCCAGCCGCTCGAGACGACGCCGTCCGAGAGCTCCTCGTCGTGGTCGGGGTCGAGGTGGATGCGTTGTGGGTCGTACCGCTCGGCGAACGCGATTATCTCGGCTTCCGAGATCGAAACCGCACCGCAGTCGAACGTTTCGCCGACCGCGACGTCCTCGAAGTGTCGGAGCGCCATCGACATCTCGTGGTAAGTGGATTCCGGCCATAAAGTTCGGGGGTGCCGGCGGCCCGCCTACCCGAGGTCGAGTTCGACCTCGTGCACCGGTTCGAGGTCGGCCTCGACGAGTTCGGTCGCGAGCTGGGTGGCACATCCAGGACAGTAGAACTTCCGGAACTCGAGGTCATCGTCGACGTACTCCACCGGGTCGTTGACGAGCGGACCGGCGTCCTCGACGGGCAGTCGCTCGCAGAGCGCGTGGAGCTTGTAGTTCTCGTCGGCGTCGCAGAGCGTCTCGTCGCAGCGCCGGCAGACGACGGTCTCCGCGTCCGTGTCCACGTCGAGGTGGGCGTCGAGCCGTCGGCGAGCCATCACGCACCACCTCCCCAGGGTTCGGCGGTCAGCCGTCGCTCACGGATCTCCTCGCGGCGTTCGTCGGTCGCGGCGGCGTCGACGTCGCCACCGTCGAGCACGACGCCGTACGTCTCCAGGGCTTCAGTCTTGGAGACGTAGCCGACCGACACGTCCTCGGCGACCGCTTCGGGGTCGCGGTCCAGCGGGTCGCCGTACCCCCCGCCGCCCTGCCAGCGGCTGTAGTAGACGTCGTCCGCGCCGGTCTCGAACTTCGCCTTCGGTTGGGGAACCTCCGTCTCCCCGTCGACGTCGTCCCTGTCGGCGGGAATCGTCCCGTCGGCGAACTGGTCGGCGACGTCGCTGTCGCGGAGGAGTTCGTACCGGACGGCGTTCGACGGGTGGCCGCCCGAGACGCCCTCGCTGGTCGGCATCGCCGCGCCGAACGAGGAGACGACGTGCGCGAGTCCGTCCGTGTCGTGGGCCTTCCAGGCCATGCTCGACGTGACGCCGCCGCGGTGTTCGCCGGGACCGCCGGAGTCGGTCTCCTCCTTCCGGTAGAGATACAGCATCGGGAACGAGAGTTCGTTCGACTCGACGTTCGGGGCGGCGCCGCCGGGCGCGACCCAGATGCCACCGGTGTTGACGCCGTCGGAGTGGGTGCGCGCCCCCCAGCCGCCGGCCATCGGGTCCATGAACTGCGTGACGAAGAACTCGCCGCGCTGGTCGACGCCCATCACGTTCATCGTCACCCACGACCCGGACGACCCGGCGAACAGTTCCTCGTCGTACTCGTCGCTGGCGTCCAGCATCTTGGCGACGCAGACGTTCGAGAGGTTGGCCGTGTGCCACGTGCCCGCGACGGCGGCCATCCCGGTTCCGGCGGGGTACTCGGCGTTGACCATGATGCCGTCGTCGGCCTCGAAGTCGAGGACGCGATAGATGCCGCCGAGCGCCCACGGGATGTCGTAGCAGAGCATCGGCAGGACGGCGGTGGTGAGCGCGCCGCGCATCCCCGCGTACGTCGTGTTGATGACGCCCGCCGACTCGTCGCCGCTGACCCGGAACGTCAGTCCGTCGTCCGTCTTCCGGAGTTCGAGGCGGGTCCGGTAGACGCTCCGGTCGGCGGCGTTGGCGACGTCCTGGTAGGCGACGTGCCGCCAGACGCCGTCGGGGAGCTCTCGGAGGCGGGCGCGGAGGCTCTCCTCGGCGTAGTCCATCGTCTCGTTCATCACGGCCTTGACCGTGTTCGCGCCGTAGTCGTCGACGAGTTCGTGGATGCGGTCGATGGCGACGTTGTTCGCCGCTATCTGGGCGCGAAGGTCCATCCCCAGGAGCGGGGCGGCCCGCGACTTCCGCAGCATCAGGTCCTCCACGTCGGCACGGAGTTCGCCGTCCTCGACCAGCTTCGTCGGCGGCACCGGCTCCGCCTCCGCGAACGCGTCGTCGTCCTCGATGGAGAAGCTCCCGATCTCGTTGCCGCCGACGTCGACCTGGTGGAGCGTCGAACTCACCCAGCCGAACAGTTCGTCCTCGTGGAAGACGGGGGCGATGACGACGGCGTCGTTCTGGTGGACGGCACCGACCCAGGGGTCGTTACAGATGAACATGTCGCCGGGCTCGATGCCGGGGTTCTCCGCGCGATGTTCGAGAATCCACTTGATGATGAGGTCGGTGACGCTCGCGTGGTACATGACGTACGGGCCGAAGCTGACGGTTTCGCCGCGTTCGTCCGCGATGGTGACGTTGAAGTCGTTCGCTTCGGTGGCGATGGGCGAGCCGCTGACCCGTTTGAGCGTCGTCCCCTGTTCGTCGTTGATCTGTCCGAGTCGGTGTCGGAGCACCTCGAACGTGACCGTGTCGAGGTCGTGGTCGTCCGAGACGGTGTGCAGGTCGAGGTCGTCCGGGAGCGCCGCTTCGTCGAACTCCGTGACCGCGTCGTACTTGTCCGCGCCTGGAATCTGTGACATGGATGCTCACTCGATGATGATGTTGCGGTAGTCGTCGACCGTCGCGCGCTGGTGCGGGCGCACCGTGACGGTGGTGTCGGGGAGCTGTACGACTGCAGGGCCGTCGACGGCGTCGCCGGGCGTCAGCCGGTCGCCGTCGTAGATGGCCGTCTCGACGAACGCCGACCGGTCCGGCCAGTACACGTCCCGCGCGTCCGTGCGAGCGTCGCCGGCCTCGGCGGACGCCGCGAGCGTCGGGTTCGTCGTGTCCCCGCTTCCGCGGACGCGCTGGTGGACCAGTTCGACCTCGGCCTCCGCGTACGTCGACCCGGGGCCGTACAGCGACTCGTACTTCGCCTCGAAGCGGTCGAGCAGGTCGTCGACGTCCCCGTCCGCGAGGTCGCCGGTCGGCACCGGAACGGACACCTGGTGGACCTGCCCCTTGTACCGGAGGTCGACCTCCCGGGCGTAGGAGACGGCGTCCGTGTCGAACCCCTGGCTCTCGAAGTCGGACTCGATGCGGTCTTCCAGTTCCCCGAACGTGTCCGCGAGGTCGTCCGCGTCGAACGGCGCGACGGCCGGGTTCGACATCTCCTCGACCCAGCCGACGTTCGACGTAGAGATGCCGAACGCGGAGAACACGGACGCGGTGTCGCCCAGCGGGACGATCGTCGACTGGGTGCCGAGGTCCTCCCCGTAGAAGGACGCGTGCAGCGGGCCGGCCCCGCCGTAGGCGAAGATGGAGAAGTTCCGCGGGTCGTGGCCGCGCTCGACGGTGACCTGTCGGAGGAGGTCGGCCATCGCCCCGTTAACGATCTCGAAGACGCTGGCGGCCGCCTCCTCGACGCTCACGCCGAGCGGGTCGGCGACGTGTTCCCGCATCGCCGCCCGTGCGGCGTCGACGTCGAGTTCGCGGCGACCGCCGAGGAAGTACTCGGGGTTCAGGTAGCCGAGAACGAGGTCCGCGTCGGTCACCGTCGGTCGGTCGCCGCCGAGGTCGTAGCAGGCCGGGCCGGGGTCCGCTCCCGCGCTCTCCGGGCCGACCTGGAGCGCACCGCCGTCGTCGATCCAGGCGACGGAACCGCCGCCGCTCCCGATGGACTCGATGTCGACCGATAGCTGGTAGAGGCTGTATTGCTGGACGGCGGAGGTCGCGCGCACCTGGTGGTCGCCGTCGATGACGAGGCCGACGTCGAAGCTCGTCCCGCCGACGTCGGTGCAGATGAGGTTCGGCTCGCCGACCGCGTCGCCGATGAACTGCGAGCCGATGACGCCCCCCGCGGGCCCGGAGTTTATCGTCGCGACGGCGTCGTTCTCGACCTCGGTGAGCGGCATCGCGCCGCCGGTGCTCTTCATGAGGTAGACGGGGGCGTCGAGGCCGCGGTCCAACAGCGCCGACGCGAGGTCGTCGACGTAGTCTGCGAGCACGGGGGCCGTGTACGCGTTGACGGCGGTCGTCGCGCCGCGCTCGTACTCGCCGAGTTTCGGCACGACCTCGTGGGAGAGGTACGTCGGCGTGTCCGGCGCGACGTCCGCCGCGATCTCGCCGACGCGGCGTTCGTGGTCGGCGTTCCGGAAGCTCCACAGGAGGTTCACCGCGATGGCGTCGACGTCGTCGGCGAGGTCGGCGACGGCGTCCCTGACCTGGTCGTCGTCGAGAGAGACGACCTCCTCGCCGGCGTAGTCGGTTCGCTCGTCGAGTTCCCGGACGTTGGCCTTGGGAACGAGCGGTTGTGGCTTCGACTGCGCCGCGTAGTGCTGCATCTCCTGCTGGGAGAGCCCCTTCGTTCGCGTCGTGGTGCGACCGATGTGCAGCGCGTCCCGGTGCCCCTGGGTCGTGACGAGGCCGACGTCGCCACCCGTTCGTTCGAGGACGGTGTTGGTCGTCAGCGTGGTGCCGTGGAACAGCACACTCGTGTCCGCCAGTACGTCCTCCAGGGGGCGGTCGAGGGTCTCCGCGGCGTTCGCGAGCGAGGCGACGACTCCCTCCTCCGGCCGGTCGGGCGTCGTCGGTGCCTTCCCGGTGACGCGGGAGCCATCGTCGCCGACGATGACCGTGTCGGTGAACGTCCCTCCCGTGTCAACTCCCGTTACATATGCCATACCATAGCAAACCGCGGTGGGAATGAATAGGTGTTTTGTTAAATAAGATAACTTGATTAAGGCTGAATTAACTGTCCTCGGGGGCGGTCACAGTTCGTCGTCGTAGAGTACGGCGAGGTCGGCGCGCCCGCTCCCGACCAGCGTGTTCACCCCGTCCGTCGTCGTCACGTAGTTCGTCGCCATCGTCGGAATCTCGACCGTGTTCCTGATTCGGTCGCTCAACCAGCCGAGCGTCTGCGGGTCGTACCGCGGGCGGCCGTTCGGACTCGCCTGCCCCGCCACCACGGCGGCGAGCGCACACCCGCGTTCCACGAGCCGTTCCGCGAGCGCGTACGATTCGCGGGTCTTGAACCCGTTCGGGTGCCAGTCGGTCGCCTGCAGTGTCACGGTCACCGCCCCGTCGTCGGGCCACGCGTCACGCACCGTTTCGAAGACCGCCAGCGGAAACCGCATCCGATTCTCGAGCGACCCGCCGTACTCGTCGTCGCGCTCGTTTGCGAACGGCGAGAGGAAACTGTTCAGCAGGTATCCGTGTCCTATGTGCAGTTGTGCGACGTCGAACCCCGCCTCGGCGGCGCGCGTCGCTGCCGACTCGAACGCCGCGAGCACGCGCTCGCGGTCGTCATCGTCCATCGCCGTCGGCGTCCGGGTGTCCTTCGAGAACGGTTTCGCCGACGGCGCGAGCAGCGGCCAGGCCGCCTCGTCGGGGAGCGGACGGTCGAGTCCCGCCGACCGCGGTCGCATCGCGCCGCGCCGGCCGGCGTGAGAGAGCTGGACCGCGACCTTCGCGTCCCCTGCGTCGTGGACCCGTCCGACGGCGTCCGTCCACGCCTCCCGGTGGTCGTCGGCGTAGATGCCCGCGTTCCGCGGCGTGATGCGGCCGTCCGCCGCGACGGTAACCGGGTCCGTCAGGACGAGGCCGGCGCCGCTCCGACCGGCCTCAACCAGCGAGTCCCGGTACGCCGCGCTCGGCAACCCGTCGGTCGCGTCCTGGTCCTCGACCGGGAGCTTGACGACGCGGTTCGACAGCGAGACGCCGTCCAGGTCGAACCGCGTGAAGAGCGGCGGAGTAGCGACGTCGAGCGTTCCGGGGTTCGCACCGTCGGCCCGGTTCGCGAACCAGCTATCATAGTCGTCGACGAAGCCGGTGTCGCGGACGCGCAGGTTGTCGTAGGTGATCCGGCCGCTACGCGTCAGGAGGTGGACGGTGAACTGCTCGGGGTCCATGTGGAGGTAGCGGTCGACGTGCTCGAAGTAGCGTCGGCTCCGGTCGGCGGCCGTCTGGAGCGCGTTCACCTTGTCCCGGCGGTCCATCTCGTACCGGTTCAGCGCCGCCGACACGTCCGTCCCGTGCTCCTTGAACCCCTCCCAGAGGGCGATGGCGTCCTCCATCGCCATCTTGGTGCCCGCCCCGATGGTGAAGTGGGCGGACGCCGCCGCGTCGCCGACGAGCACGACGTCGTCGAAGTGCCAGTTCCGGTTTTTCACCGTCCGGAAGTTCCGCCAGCGCTCCTGCTTGGACTTCAGCCCGTACCCGTCGAGGTGGTCGGCGAACAGGTCCTCGAAGTACGCCAGGCTCTCCGCCTCGCTCTTCTCGTCGAGGCCGGCGTTGCGCCACGTCTCCTCGCTACACTCGACGATGAAGGTGCTCGTCTCGCCCGGATAGGCGTGTATCTGCCAGAGGCCGTCGTCGTTCTCCCGGAAGATGAACGTGAAGACGTCGAACGGCTTCTCGGTCCCGTACCACGCGAACTTGGCGTTCCCCTCCGAGACGTTCGGCTCGAACCGGTCGGCGTACTCCTCGCGGACGGTGCTGGCGATACCGTCGGCGCCGACCAGGAGGTCGGCGTCCTCCCGGAGTTCCTGCGGCGAGTCGATCTCGACCTCGAAGTTGAGGTCGACGCCGAGCTCCCGACAGCGGTCCTGGAGAATCTCCAGCAGGTCGGTCCGCATGATGCCGGCGAACGTGTGGCCACCGCAGCGGTGGCGTTCGCCACCGTAGTACACGTCGATGGGGTCCCACTGGACGAACGCCTCGGTGATGCGCTCATGGGTCTCGTAGTCCGCCTCGCGGAGCGAGGACAGCGTCGCGTCGGAGAAGACGACGCCCCAGCCGTACGACGAGTCGGCGGGATACCTCTCGTAGACGCTGACGTCCCAGTCCGGGTTGGACTTCTGGCACAGGAGACTGGCGTACAGACCGCCGGGTCCCCCGCCGAGGACCTCGACGTTCATGCGAGACCGTCACCCCATTCGTTCTCGACGATGCGCTCCAGGCGCTCGTACTGTTCGACGCCGATCACCGTCGGGAACAGGAGGAGTTCGTCACAGCCCCGGTCCTCGTAGCCGCGGACGAACTGGACGACCTCCTGGGGCGTCGTGAGGAGTCCGTCGGCCACCTTCTCGGCGAACGGTCCGGTGAACGCGTAGTAGTCGAGGAGATACTCCCGGCCCCGTTCCTCGACGTCCTCGTCGCCGAGCGCGAAGTAGCCGTGCCCCCACAGCGCGGGCCCGCCCGGTCGCTCCGCCTCCATCCAGGCCGCCCGGGCCTTCTCTGCCTCCCGTTCGAAGACGCTCGGCGGGCCGCCGCCGTGGATGTACCCGTCGGCGTACCGGCCGACGCGCTTGAACGCCGGGTCGCTCATCCCCCCGACCAGTAGCTCCGGACCGCCGTCCTGGACAGGGTCGGGACCGACCTCCTCGCTCTCCCACTGGTCGCGGAGTGCGCCGAGTTGCTCCGTGAAGCGGCGGCCCCGCTCGCCGTACGGAACGTCCGCGAGTTCGTAGTCGTCGCGCCGGGCGCCGAGCGCCAGTCCGACGGTGAGTCGTCCGTCCGAGAGCACGTCGACCGTCGCCGTCTTCTTCGCCAGCAACGCGTTCCGCCGCAGCGGGCCGGCGATTATCGACGTCGCCAACCGAACGTCGTCGGTCACGCCGGCGCAGGCGGCCAGGGTTCCCATCGGGTCGAGACTGTCGTACCGGAGGCGGTCGAAGACGCCGATGCTCGAGAACGGTCCGGCGTCCGCGCGTTCGGCGTACTCCAGAACGAGGTCGCGGTCGGTCCCCGTCAACGTGTTCGGTAGGCCGACGCCTACATGCATGATGTGTCAACACAGGACACATCGGAACGTAAAAGTACGCTGCTCAATTCGGGCCGGTAGGTAACGGTATCGGACATAATTCGGCAGTTCTGTACGACGACGGCCCGGGTGATGATTTAAGGTCCTCTCGGCGGAAGATGTGTGCATGAGTAACGCGGTGTTCGATGTCACTGACGGCGTCGCGACCGTGGAGATACGTCGCCCCGACGCGCTGAACGCGATGGACTCGGAGACGAAACGCGACATCATCGACCGGGTTCGCGAGTACAGACACGACGACGGCGTCCGCGTCGTCGTGTTCAGGGGCGCAGGCGAGGACGCATTCTGCGCCGGCGGCGACCTGAAGGAGGTCCGCGAGACCGACTACTCGCTCGCCGCGTTCACGGAGACCTGGCAGGAACTGTTCGACGCGCTCCGGCGACTCGGCAAGCCAACCGTCGCGCAGGTCGACGGCGTCTGTCTCGGCGGCGGGTTCGACCTCATGCTCCACGTCGACTTCGTCGTCGCCACCGACGACGCCACCATCGGCCAACCCGAAGCCAGCCTCGGCATCGTGAACCACTTCTCGCCGCCGATGCTGCGCGAGATGGTCGGCTGGCGGCGGGCGCTCGACCTCGTGATGACCGGCGAACCCGTCGACGGCGCGGAGGCCGAACGCATCGGGCTCGTCACGCGGAGCGTCCCCCGGTCCGAGGTGGAGGAAGAGGTCGCCTCGCTGACCGCGTCCCTCCTGGAGAAGAGCCCCCGCGTCCTCCGGAAGCTCAAGACCGGGTTCTACGAGACGATGGACATGCCGCCGGCGGCGGCCAAAGACCACCTCGGCCGCATCGCGCACGAGGCCGCCCGGGAGGACCCCGACTACCGGGAGGGCGTCGACGCGCAACTCGACGGTCGCGACCCGGAGTGGGAGACTTGACATCCTCCCCGCACTGAAGCGCGAGGATTCCTTCGTGGGACGGCACGCCGTTCGTGCGTCCCCGAAGGCACCCTGACCGAGACCATCGGGGTCTCGGCTGTGGTTCGTGAGTAGTGGGTCGGGCCTCCGAAGGAGGCGTGGTGTGCTTGGGTATCCGCTTGCACCTCACAGGCCGTGCCATCGACCCGACTCACCCGCGAAGGGCGAGTGGCCATCCGACGCAGGGTTGCTTTTTGATAGTGGAGACCCTAACCCAACTCCAATTTTCGTCCGATGTGCTTGCTACTGAATATGCTGTCGGGTAACTTAATAGTTCGTGGGTGGCGTCCCTGTTGTCGGAGTCATCCCCGCGCTACAGCACGGGGCTTTCTCCTCGATTTCCCGTAACTAGCGCGTCGTCCACCCGCCGTCGACCGACAGGACGGCCCCGGTCACGAAACTCGCCAGGTCGCTCGCGAGGAACAGCGCCGGTCCCGCGACTTCCGCCGGGTCGGCGAACCGGCCGAGCGGCGTCCTGTCGACGACCGACTCGTACAGCTCCTCGTCGGCCATCAGCGGCTCCGTCAGGTCCGTGCTCACGTACCCGGGTGCCAGCGCGTTCACCCGGACGTCGGGCGCCCAGTCGAGCGCCAGGCTCTTCGTCAGGCCGACGAGACCGTGTTTGGACGCGACGTAGGGGTGCTGGCGCGGGATGCCGACGAGTCCGGCGACGCTGGCGACGTTCACCACGCTCCCGCCGCCGTCGCTGGCGAGCACCGCCGCGCCCCGGCGAGCGCAGCGGAACGCACCGCGGAGGTTCACGTCCACCGTCCGGTCGAACGCGTCCGGGTCGACGTCCTCCGGCCGGTCCATCCCGTCGACGGGGTTGATGCCTGCGTTGTTCACGACGACGTCGACCGAACCCACCTCCGCCTCGACGGTCTCGAACAGCGCATCGACGGCCGCCTCGTCGGTCACGTCGGTCGGCACGGCGACCGAGTCGCCGCCCGCCTCGCGGACGGTCTCGACCGCGTCCTCGACGTCCGCCCGGGTCCGCGAGGTGGGGACGACGTCCGCGCCCGCCGCCGCGAACGCCTCGGAGATGGCGCGGCCGATGCCGCGCGTGCCCCCGGTCACCACGACGACCTCGCCCGAGAGGTCGACGTCGGGCGCGAGGGTCATCGCTCCCCCTCGTTCTCGTACATCCGCTTGCTGATGACGACGCGGTTTATCTCGTTGGTTCCGTCGTATATCTGCATCCCCTTGGCGACGCGCATGTACCGCTCCACGGGATACTCCTTCGAGTAGCCGCGACTGCCGTGTATCTGGACGGCCTCGGTCGCCGCGTCCATCGCGGCGTCAGTCGCGAACGTCTTCGCCATCGCGGCCGCCTGGGTGACGCGGTCGCCCCTGTCCCGGCCGTCCGCCGCCGCGAGCGTGAGCAGTCGCCCCGCCTCGACGTCCATCGCCATGTCGGCGAGCTTGAACGAGATGCCCTGGTTCTCCCGGATGGGCTGGCCGAACTGTTCGCGCTCGTCCGCGAACTCGCGACTGGCGTCCAGGGCGGCCTGTGCGACGCCGACGCCCTGTGCGGCGGTCCCGATGCGGCCGACGTCGAGCGCTTCCATCACGTATCGGAAGCCGGACCCGGGATCGCCGACGACGTTCTCCGCCGGGACGCGGACGCCGTCGAACCGTATCTCGGTCTCGACGGCCGCTTCGCCCTCCATCGACGGGATGTCCCGGACGACGGTCACGCCGTCGCGGTCGTGCGGCTCCGGGATGCCGACGAGGCTGAGTCCCCGGTGGCCGTCGTCCTCGCCGGTCCGCGCCAGCACCAGCAGGAGGTCCGCGACGGCGCCGTTCGTCGACCACACCTTGTGTCCGTCGACGACCAGTTCGTCGCCGTCTCGCTCCGCGGTCGTCGACGCCGACGCGGCGTCGCTCCCCGCGTCCGGTTCCGTCATCGCGAGCGCCGCGATGGACTCGCCGGCGAAGACGTCGGTCAACCACCGTTCGCGCTGCCAGGGAGCGCCGAACGTAGCTATCGGATAGCCGACGAGGCCGGCAGCGACGTTGACCGTTCCCGCGAGCAGTTTCCAGGTCCGGGCGAGTTCCTCCATCGCGATGGCGAACGACCGGTAGTCGAGGCCGCCGCCGTCTACGTCCTCCGCGTACGGGACGCCGACGAGTCCGGCGTCGCCGAGCGTCCGCACCAGGTCCCCGGGAAACTCGCCGGCGTCTTCGTACGCTTCGACGTGCGGCGCTATCTCCGCGTCGTAGAACGCCCGGACCTCCTCGCGGTACGCCGCGTGGTCGTCCGATATCGTGAGCCTGGTTAGCATGACGTTCGTCCAGTCGGCCACCCGGGCCTTAATTTCTCGGTGCGCCAACCGTTCGTCGCCACTGCCGTCCGGGCGGCTACGACGTCTACCGACGCTCCGGCGAGGGTGCCGATGGGCGATGGAGGCTCCAGATGACCCCAGCGGGCGACCGGTCGACGGACGGGGGCTCACGAGCCACGAAGTCGGCGCAGTGCGACGACGCCATCATTTTTAATTACTGATGCACTGTAGGCCGTCTTATCCATGGAAACCGACCCACGGTCCGAGCGAATCGACGGTCTCCTCGCGGACGGGTGCAATCGCTCGATACTGACCGTCCTCGACAAAGCCGGCCGGTCGCTTCACGTGATGGAGCTGGCCGAGCGTCTCGTCGCCCGCGAGATGCCCGTGGCTCGAACGTCCCAGTACGAGGACGAACTCGACCGGGTTCGGATCTCGCTGCATCACTATCGCCTGCCGAAGCTCGACGAGGCGGGGTTGGTCGAGTACGACAGCACAGCCAACGTCGCCAAGTCGCGGGACTCGACGGACGTCGACGCCGACTGGCTGGACGCGGGTCGAATCGACGAGCAACTGGACCGGCTCACGAACGGCAGCGAGGCCGCCGAAAGCGACGTCGGCACGATAGAGGGCCGGGAGATGGTGATCGAACACGGTCGTCACCTCGCCGACGAGGCGACCGACGAGCTGTTCCTCATGTACGTTCGCGAGGACCTGCTCGAAGACGAGTGCATCTGTCACGCGGTGGACGCGATAGAGCGGGGCGTCGACATCTACCTCGGTTCTCAGAACCGGAACGTCCGCGACGTCACCCGCCGGCGGCTTCCGGAAGCGACCATCTGGGAACCGGACCTGGACTGGATGAACGCCCCGTCCCGGTATCCGAAAGTCGGGCGGCTCGTCTTCGCGGATCGCGAGAAAGTCATGCTCGGCCTCCTCGAGGAGTCGGCGGACGCACACGCGGAGACGGCCGTGGTCGGCGAGGGCGAGACGAACCCGCTCGTCGTCCTCGTGCGCGAGCTACTGGGCCCGCGGCTCGACCACCTCGACTTCCAGAGCGACGACTTCCGACAAACGTTTTCCTTCTGACCATGACAGATAATCCCATCACCGACGGTAACGGCGAAAACGACCGACGGGAACGGCGCAGCGAGTTCACGTACGACGTCGGGACCGACGAATCGCCCAGCCACGCCGTCGTGAACGCCGTCGCAGCCTACACGAACCGGTCGCCCATCGACCTCGACCCGCTGTACGACGTCGTCGACCCCGACCACCTGGACGGGCTGTTCGGGAAACGGGGGCCCGAATCGTCCAGAGCGGGCGGGTCGTTCGTCCTCCTGTTCGGCGGGTGCGAGGTCACCGTGACGCGCGACGAAATCCGCGTCCGCGAGGCAGACGACGGTAGATAGGACCCGCGGTTCCGTCGTCGCTCGTCGTCCTCGTGGCCCCGGAGTCGAGGCCACGTCGAGAGCGCCGCGCTCGCGGTCACTCGTCGTCGACGACCGCGAACCCTTCCATCTCGATTCGGGCGTCGTCCGCGAAGAAGCCGGCGACCTCGAACAGTGCCATCGCCGGATAGTCGTCGAAGTACCGTCCGAACGCGTCGCCCAGTTCGTCCAGGTGGGCCTTGTACTCGTCGCGGTCGGCGACGAAGACGTTCAGTTTCACGATGTCGTTCGAACTCCCGCCGGCCTCCTCGACCACGGTCGAGAGGTTCGAGAGCACCTGCTCGAACTGACCGACGAGGTCGTCGGGGGCGACGATCTCGGCGTCGGGACCGCTGGCGTCCTGCCCAGCGAGGTAGAGCGTCTTCCCGCCGTCGACGAGGACGCCGTGGTTGAAACCGCTGGGCGGTGCGAGTTCGTCGGGGTTCAGTATCTCGCGTTGCACGCCAACCAGTGGTGTGCCACCGCCTATCAATCTATCTCCGTCGAATCGGACCGACGGCGCTACCGAGGGACGGGGGGAGCGGTCAGAACGCCATCGCGTCGAGAATCTTCTCCTCGATACGCGGCGGGTTCGGGAGGTAGTAGTCCTCCCAGGCGAGCATCGGAATCGGAACGTCGAACCCCGTGACGCGCTCGATGGGCGCTTCGAGGTACATCAGCGCCTCCTCGTTGAGCGTCGCGATTATTTCGCCGGCGAACCCGCCGCTCTTCGGCCCCTCGTGGACGACGACGCCGCGACCGGTCTTCTTCAGCGACTCGACGAGCGTCTCGCGGTCGAGCGGCGAGAGCGTCCGGACGTCGACGACCTCCGCGTCCAGTCCCCGCTCTTCCGCGAGCGTCTCCACGGCCGTCGTCGTCGGCTCCATCATCGCGCCGTAGGAGACGACCGTCACGTCCTCGCCCTCGCGCCGGACCGCGGCCTCGCCGATGGGTTCCACGTACGACTCCTCGGGGACCGCCTGGCGGAACGAGCGATAGACGCGTTTCGGTTCGAGAAAGAGGACGGGGTCGGGGTCGCGGATGGCCGCGGTGAGCAGCCCCTTCGTGTCGCGGGGCGTGCTGGGGACGACGACCTTCAGTCCGGGAACGTGGCTGTAGACGGCCTCCATCGCTTCCGAGTGGTGTTCGAGGGCGCGAACGCCACCGCCGTACGGCGCCCGCACGACCATCGGAGCGGTGCGTTCGCCGCGCGTCCGCCAGCGAATCCTGCTCGCCTGCGAGACGAGCTGGTTGAACGCCGGCGGCAGGAACCCGGAGAACTGAATCTCGGCGACGGGACGGTAGCCCCGCATCGCGAGGCCGACCGCCGTGCCGACGATGGCGATCTCGGCGATGGGCGTGTTGACGACGCGCTCGCTCCCGAACGCGTCTTCGAGACCCTCGGTCGCGCGGAAGACACCGCCGGTTTCGGCGACGTCCTCGCCGTAGACGACGACGCGGTCGTCCGCAGCCATCTCCGCGTGTAGCGCCTCGTTGACGGCTTCGACGAGTGTCAGTTGCATCTCGGTCACCCCTTCGGTCTGTCGTCGACGTACTCCATCACGTCCGGTCGCTCCTCCAGCAGCGCCTCGAACTCGGCGAGCTGGCGTTCGAGCTCCGGCGGCATCTCCTCGTACAGGTACGTGAACAGCTCGTCGACGCCGCCAGACTCGTACGCGTCCGCGGCTTCCTTCGCCCGGTCGAACTCGGCGTTCAGTTCGTCCCGGATCGCGTCCTCGTCGACCGTCTCCCAGACGCCCTCCGCCTTCAGCACCGACCGGAAGCGGTCGACGGGGTCGTAGGCTTCCCACCGCTCTACCTCCTCGTCGCTCCGGTAGAGCGACGGGTCGTCGTTGGTGGTGTGGGCGTCGAGACGGTAGGTGACGGCCTCGACGAGCACCGGACTCCCGTCGACGGCCCGCTCCCGGGCGCGCCGGCAGGCGTCGTAGACGGCGAGGACGTCGTTGCCGTCGACGCGGATGCCGTCGAACCCCCAGGCGATGGCCTTCTGGGCGACCGACCTGGCGTTCGTCTGCTTCTCGAACGGCTGGGAGATGGCGTACTGGTTGTTCTGGCAGTAGAACAGGGCCGGCGCGTCGATCACGCCCGCGAAGTTCATGCCGGACTGGAGTTCGCCGGTACTCGGATGGCCCTCGCCGAAGTACATCGCCGAGACCGCGTCGGCGCCGTCGAGTTTCATCCCCCACGCCTGGCCGACGCCGACCGGGATGTGGGTACCGATGGCGATGGACATCGGGAAGATGTTGCTGTCCTCGAACCGGTTCGCGTCCATGACGCCGCGCCAGTACAGCAGGAGGTCCCGCAACGCCATCCCGTGTTTCAGCAGGGCCGTCGCCTCGCGACCGTACGGGAACAGCCAGTCCCGGTCCGCGTCGAGCGCGTAGACGCAGCCGATGATGCTCGCCTCCTGCCCGCGACCGGAGGCGTACGTCCCCATCTCGCCGCGACGCTGGAGCTTCACCATCCGCTCGTCGACGACGCGCTGCCGGACCATCCACCGGAAGAGGTCGCGCAGTTCCTCGTCGTCGAGGTCCGGCAGCGTCCCGGCGTCGTAGGTCCCGTCCGGCGACACGAGCTGGTATCGCGCCGGCGCCGTCTCGGGCTGTCGTAGCGTCGCGGCGTCGAGCGACGACGTCGCCTCGCCGTGGTCGGACGTGATGTCGATGTCTTCTTGCACGCTGTTCACCGTCACGTGTCCACAACACTCATACCACGGGATATTAAGATTTGTTTCCCGGAGGAGCGCTTCGTCGGCGGACCGAGAGGCATCGGAGGAGCGGCCGCAGGCGGAACCGGCGAACGGAGACGGCTCGGTTACCCGTGAGCGGGACCTTCACCAAACGATTTAAGTGTAGTAATAGTAATAGGTAGGTATGTCAGAGGGTGACTTCCAGGGCTACGGTGGCCGTCACGTTCCCGAACCGCTCGTCGAACCGCTCGAACGGCTCGCGACGGCGTACGACGACGTCAGCGACACCGACGAGTTCCAGTCCGAACTCCAGGCGCTGTTCGAGGAGTTCGCCGGTCGACCGACGCCGCTCCACTACGCCGGCAATCTCAGCGACCGATACGGTGCAGACATCTACCTCAAGCGCGAGGACCTGCTCCACGGCGGCGCGCACAAGATCAACAACACGCTCGGCCAAGGACTGCTCGCGAAGCGGGCCGGCAAAGAACGACTCATCGCCGAGACGGGAGCGGGCCAGCACGGGACTGCGACCGCCATGGTCGGCGCGTTCCTGAACCTGGACACCGAGATTTACATGGGGAAGAAAGACGTCGAGCGCCAGAAGATGAACGTCTTCCGGATGCGGCTGATGGGCGCGGAGGTCAACGAGGTCACCCGCGGCGACTCAGGGCTCGCCGACGCCGTCGACGCCGCGCTCGAAGACTTCGCCCAGAACGTCGACGACACTCACTACCTCGTGGGGAGCGTCGTCGGTCCCGACCCCTTCCCCCGAATGGTTCGGGATTTCCAGAGCGTCATCGGCAGCGAAGCGCGCGAGCAGTTCCAGGAACGGACGGGCGAGCTTCCGGACGCTGCGGTGGCGTGCGTCGGCGGCGGTTCCAACGCCATCGGCCTGTTCCACGCCTTCCGCGACGACGACGTGGAGTTCTACGGCGCCGAAGGCGGCGGCGAAGGAGCCGAGTCGAAGCGCCACTCTGCCCCGCTCACCAGCGGCGAGGACGACGTCCTCCACGGGATGAAGACGCGCGTCATCGACGACGACGTCGAAGTCCACTCGGTTTCCGCGGGGCTCGACTACCCCGGCGTGGGTCCCGAACACGCGATGTTCAGGGAGATCGGTCGCGCAGAGTACACCGGCATCACCGACGAGGAGGCGCTCGCCGCCTTCCGCGAACTGAGCGAGACGGAGGGCATCATCCCGGCGCTCGAATCCAGCCACGCCGTCGCCCGAGCTATCCAGCTCGCCGAGGAGGGCGACCACGACACGATACTCGTCAATCTCAGCGGCCGCGGCGACAAGGACATGGAGACCGCCGCGGAGAAGTTCGACCTCTGAAGCTCCGTTGCGGAGCGCATCGCGACTCGCCGCCGTGACGATACGTCGGAGGGCCCGGACCGGGTCACGAATCGCCCGCGGTCCTCGCCGTCGGGGCGAGAGTACGGGAGATGATGGGATTCTCGCAGAGCCGCTCCTCGTTCCGGTCAAGGACCCCCACATAGGGCGCTGAAGGGGCACGAACCGCCGCCGGTGGTGTCGTCGGGAGCGTACGGGCAGTCCGGACAGCAATCGCCCATCCGGGAGATGTAGTACGCGGAGGCGGCGTACGGCTCGGTAGCGAAGATTCCCGCCGTACGACGCATCTTAACGACGGTAGGCGTCGCCACCCAGCGACAGACGTCGACGTAGCTCGCGTGAGACCACTCGTCGAGCTGCCGGGAGTCGCCGCCGTAGAGGAGGGCGAAGGTCAACCCGTGACCGACTCCCCGCCGCGTCACGTGAACGTCGAGCAGGTGAGACGAGTGGCCGTGACCCGAACGTGGTTCGGAGACGTCCGCCGGCCGCTACTGTCATGTGACTACCTCTCGAAGCCGGTTGGGACACCCACATGACGAAGCCACCGGACGGTCGGACGGAGGTTTCCGACGCGCCAGCACACGAGCACGAGCAGAGTCTGTGGCCGTTCGTCGCCGCGGCAGGCGCGGGCGCGCTGTATCTTGGCGCGGCCGTCGCGCTGTTCGCCGGTGCGGCCGGTATCGTGCCGACGTCCCTCGGTATCGCCGTCGCCGTCGCAGGGGGTGGGGTGGTCGTCGTCGGTCTCTTCGGCTGGCTCGACCAGGCGTACGTCGGTGGAATGCGTGCGGCCGACGAACGAAAGCGCGCGTCGTACCGGATGACGATGGTCCTCTTTTTGGTGACCGACGTCGCTACGTTCGGCGCCGGCTTCGCATACTACTTTTACATCCGGGCTGGAGCGTGGACTCCGGCCGACGTCCCCGACGTATTCGGGTCGCTCGTGTTGGTGAACACGGCCGTTTTGGTCGCGAGCAGTGTCACGCTCCACGTCGCCCATTCGGCGCTTGGCGAGGGGAATCAGCGCCGGTTCCGCCGACTGCTGGGTGTAACGGTCGCGCTCGGCGTCGTCTTCGTCGTCGGCCAGGTGTTCGAGTACTACGAGTTCGTCGTCGAAGAAGGGTTCACGTTGACGAGCGGCATCTTCGGGAGCGCCTTCTTCGGTCTGACGGGACTCCACGGCCTCCACGTCCTCCTCGGCGTCGTACTGTTGTCCATCGTGTTCGGTCGCGCGGTACGCGAAGGGTACGCCGCCGGGCACGATACGTCGGTGACGACCGTGTCGTGGTACTGGCACTTCGTCGACGCCGTCTGGCTCTTTCTCGTCGTTTACGTCTACGCCGGTGCCACGCTCGTCGCTTAGCCCTGCTCCTCCTGTCGCGACCGTTCGGACCGGGCCTCGAGCGCGATCAAGCGGCGGTAGACGGGCGGGACGAGGATTCCGACGACGCCGAGCAGGATGGAGACGACGCCGAGCGGGAACAGGAGCGGATTGACCGTTAGGCAGGCGGTCGTCGACGCGATGGTGACGTAGCGAGTCGCTCCCCGGTACTCGACGAGCGCGCCGCGTTCGAACGCGGAGCGGTGAGCGAACCGTCCCCGTACCTCCGCTTCGCCGGCCGGGTCGGAGACGGCAGTTGCGACCGCTCGTCGCTCTGCGGGCGTGAGGTCGTCGAACCCGAACCGTTGTAGGTTCGGGCCGGACGGTTGCTCGGCGGTCAACCGGTCGGTCGCCTCGGGGGAGTAGACGACGACCGTCGGGTCGCCACAGAGGCCCAGTTCGGCCTGGATGAATGCGTACCCGCCGACGACGCCACCGGCCATCCCCAGCGCGATGAGGAGCGTGCCGAGGAACGGCGGACCGTAGGTCAGCGCGGCCGATCCGCGCAGGTCGGTTGTCGCCCGTCCCGCGGTGGACGCCGTTCGGCGCGTCGGGTCGCCGGTCGGGGTCCCGTCCGCGGAGTCGTTCGTCGCTCGTCGCGTGGGGTCGTCGTCGGTCATAGTTCGATGGACCAGCGGCGCGCCAGGTAGCCGAACGTCCCGGCCAGTCCCAAGCCGTACAGCCAGTGTCCGATCAAGACGAACACGACGTAGGCGAGCAGTTCGAGGCCGGTCTGTCCCGTGTAGAACGCCAGCAGGAATCCGACCGAGATGACCGTCACGAACGCCTCGCCGGCCACGACGAGCGGTTTGCCCGGGAGGAACTCCACGAACGCGACGAACAACAGCGGCCACGTCGTCATGCCGCCGGCGAGGAAGAGCGCGTACCCGACGGTGACGTTCCGTCCCAGGCCGACCAGTTCGGCGAGTTCGCCGAACGCGGCGGGGTCGAGTACGTCCAGTCCGGCCGCAACCGCGAGCGCTCCCGCCATTAGCAGCGTTCCGACGAGTCCGGAGATGGCAGCGGCCGCGACGACCTGCGAGACGGTTCCGACTAGCGGCGTAACGCCCCGGAGGATGGTCGGACTTCCCTCGCCGGGGACGCTCGTCGAGGCCGGTCGGACCATCTCCGGCTCGGTCGGCTCGATGCCGTACTGCTCTTCGAGTCGCCGTTCGAACCACTGCCACTCGCGGGTGAACTGATCGGTTCCCTTGAGATTCCAGACGTCGGCGTCCTCGACCGGCCGTCCGTTCCGGTACGACCAGAGCATGTTGTAGAGCCATAACAGAACGCTGATACCAATGACGTAGGCGCCGACCGTCGCGACCTGCTGGTAGGGGATGAACTCGGCGGGGTAGTTCGCGTGCCGGCGCGGGAGCCCCAAGAATCCGATTACCACCAGCGTTCCGAACGTGACAACCGACCCCGTGACTAGCAGCATCGACTGGAAGAGCGCGAGCTGGCGGTCGTACATCCGACCGGTGACGATGGGATACCAATAGTAGCTCGCTGCGAACATCATGAACGGAATGATTCCCATGAGGATGAGGTGGAAGTGGCCGACGACGTAGTACGTCGCGTGATAGAGGATGTCGATGGGAATCACGGCGAGGAACACGCCGGTGACGCCGCCTATGACGAACGTACCGATACCGCTGACGCAGAGCAACAGCGGCGCGGTGATCCGGAGGTTCCCGGACCAGATCGTCGTTATCCAGTTGAACGTCTTTATCGCACTCGGGACGGCGATGGCGATGGAGACGGCCATGAAGCTGGCGCGGATGCGCGGGTCAATGCCGGTGGCGAACATGTGGTGGGCCCAGACGCCGAAGCTCAGCACGCCGATAGCCAGCGTGGAGTAGACGATGAACTTGAACCCGAACAGCTTTCGTCCTGCGAACTTCGGGAGGATGAGGCTCATCAGTCCCGTCGCCGGAAGGAAGATGATGTACACCTCGGGATGGCCGAAGTACCAGAAGAGGTGCTGCCAGAGGATGGGACCGCCGCCCTCAGTCACGAAGAAGGTGGTCCCGAAGTTACGGTCGAGCAACAGCATGACGAGCGCGCTGCCCAACACCGGGAACGCGAACAGGACGATGCCGCTGGTCGTGAGCATCGTCCACGAGAAGATGTCGAGGTCGGGCCAGCCGACGTCCTCGCCGCGCTCGTAGACGGTGGTGACGACGAAGTTGATCGCGCCGACGGTCGTCGAGATACCGCTGAGGTGGAGGCCGAGCAGGAGGAAGTTTATCTGGGGATCCGGGACCTGTATCGACAGCGGCGTGTACAGCGTCCAGCCGATTCCCGGCTCTCGAAGCGTCAGAAAGAATCGAAGGACGTCGCCGGTCTCGACGAGGAGTCCGAGCAACTGTCCGACGACCTGCGCGGGCAGGCCCGACCGCGCGATCAGCAGTGCCGGCGGTAACAGCCAGAAGCCGACGGCGTTCAGCCGTGGAAACGCCATGTCGTCCGCGCCGATCAGCAGCGGCAGGAAGTAGTTCCCGATGCCGAAGAAGACGGGCGTCACGAAGAAGAACAGCATCGTGACGCCGTGCGTCGTGAAGAGGGCGTTGTACGTCTCCGCCGACCAGATGGTCGTCTCGGGGGTCAACAACTCGGTCCGCAACATCATCGCTTCCATCCCGCCCCAGAGCGCCGCGAAGGTTCCGAACACGAGGTACAGTATCCCTATCTCGCGGTGATTCGTCGTCGTCGTCCAGCGACCGACCGTCTCCCGGAACCGTCCGATTCCGGTCTCGCGTTCGCGCTCCCGTCCGTATCCGCCGGTCGAACCACCGTCGCTGCTCGACCTGCCGCTCCCCGCCTTCGACCGCCGGACCACGGCCCAGCACCCGACGAGGAGCACTGCGAGCAGTCCCACTTCGACCAGTGCGCGGTTCATCGCCCTCTCCCCGATCGCGCCGCTCGGACCCGCAGGTCTCCCCCTCCTTGCGTCCCCCAGTCCATCGTTGCTCCACCACCTGTCTCAACACTCGTTCCAATAAAATCGGGGGCCGTCGTCGAAAGACCCGGGTTCACGGCCGGTGAAGGGTGACGTACCGGGGCGAGCGGTGGAAACCGCCGGCGTTCGCCGTGGAAAGACACCGCTTGGCTCGAAATCGTCTACCCGCCCCGGCGATGGCCGTGAACCGCGTTGGACAACAGATATAACTCGCCGCCTACCGACCGATGGTGGTGATGGTACCGGGGGACCGTCGCACGGCAGTCGTGGGGGGATTCGTCACTCTGGCCGTGGGAGTGGTAGCCGAGCCGGCGGCGGCACAATCCGTGAACCGGCAGCTTATCGACCAGCTGAACTTCCAGCTGCTCTACGTCGCCATTCCGCTCACGCTGTTCGTCGAACTCATCCTCGTCTACGCCGTCTATCGGTTCCGAAACAACGACGACCCGCTCCCGACGGCCGAGGCCCCTTCGCTGGAGATAACGTGGACCGTCGCGACGGCCATCATCCTCCTGTTCGTCGGAGTCGCTGCGTACAGCGTCCTCGGCAATCCGTACATCTCACCGAACCAGTCCGGGAACGCCGCCGCGGACGTCCCGGAGGACGCCGTCGTCGTCCGCGGGCTCGCCTACCAGTGGGACTGGCAGTTCAGCTATCCAGGGCGGAACGTCACCGACCAGGAGGAACTCGTTCTGCCTGCGAACCGTGACGTCTACGTTCGCATGACGTCCAAAGACGTGATCCACTCGCTGTACGTTCCCGAATTGGGCGTCAAACAGGACGTGTTCCCGGGCCGGACGACCGTCATCCACACCCGCGTCTTCGAGCCGGGAACGTACCGCGGCTACTGCGCCGAACTCTGCGGTGCGGGTCATTCGGAGATGCGGACGACTGTGCGGGTACTCCCTCCCGACGAGTATCGCGACTGGCTTCGACGCAACGACGCGTCGAAGGTCAATGGCTCGAACTCTACCCGAACGACCGCGAGTATGCGGAGTGAGGGTGTGTCGAGCGCGGGCGATAACTAACCAATCTCCGCCCACGAAGGTACGTGGTGGAGAGCTATGCTCTGGCCACCTGTAGGCGACGCGACCGGAATCGAACGTCCCTGTTCGTGAGAGCTGACGACCCGTCGAGGGTGGAAGCAAACCTCCTTCGCGAGTCCGTACATCGAACCCTTGGATACCTACAATCTGTCCACAGGGTGGGCACCAATCGAGTTCGACCAGAATTCTAAAAAATAAGTTATCTAATAGATACGGGATGAGACGCCTCGTGTATCGCTCACAACGCCGTTAAGCCTGGTGAGTACCAAGAATAGGTATGAGAACTGAAAACCGAACAGGTGATGCTGTACCGCTCGACCCGGCCGACTACAGGGTAGTCGAGCGGACCGTACTCGTCGTCGGCGCGGGCGCCGCCGGCGCGCAGACGGCCATCGAGTTGGTCGAACAGGGAATCGACCCGGAGGAGATACTCGTCATCGGAAAGCAGGAGTACGGTGACGCCCACACGAAGTGGGCACGCGGTGGAATAAACGGCGCACTTGGAACGCACGACCCCGAAGACGACTGGTCGATTCACGCTGCGGACACGCTCAGGGAAGGGGGATACCTCAACGATCCCGAAAAGGTCGAGACTGTCGCGAAGCGAATGCCAGCGCTATTGCGAGAGCTCGACGACTGGGGGATGCCGTTCAGCCGCACCAACCAGGGCGAAATAGACCAACGCTACTTCGGCGCTCAATCGTTCCGGCGGACGGCCTTCGCCGGCGACCACACCGGCGAGTCACTTCTGGATACGCTCGTCGAACGTGCACGAGACCTGGACGTCCCCTACCACGAGAACGTCTTCGTTTCTCGGCTCGTGACCGAGAGAGGTCGAACGCTCGGCGCTGCGGGACACGACATGGAGACCGGCGAATTCGTGGTCTTCGACGCCGACGTCGTAGTGCTCGCGGCCGGCGGCTACGCCAGTCTCTATCGGCGACACTCGTCGCGAGACGACGAGAACACCGGCGATGGCCCAGCGCTGGCCTACGAGGCCGGTGCGGAACTGATGGACGTCGAGTTCGTCCAGTTCCACCCGACCGGAATGGTCGGCGACCGCTACGGCGACGAGTGGGATGGACGGCTAGTCACAGAGGCTGTCCGCGGCGAGGGCGGACGCCTGTACAACGTCGACGGCGAGCGGTTCATGGAGCGATACTCGCCCGACCAGATGGAACTCGACGCCCGCGACGTGGTCGCCCGCGCTATCGCCCGGGAAATCGCTGAGGGACGGGGGACGGAGAACGGCGGTGTCTATCTGGATATCTCGCATCGCAGTCGGTCGTTCATCGAGGAGCGCCTTCCGCGGATGTACGAGCGGTTTTCGGACCTCGGCGTCGATATGGCCGAGGAACCCGTGGAGGTCGCTCCGACCGCCCACTACGGGATGGGCGGCGTCACAGTGGACAGCGTCGGCCAGACGCGTATCGACGGGCTGTACGCCATCGGCGAGACGATGGCGGGCGTTCACGGTGCAAACAGGCTCGGCGGTAACTCGCTCGCCGAGACAGTCGCCTTCGGACAGGTCACCGGACGGGCTATCGCGGCAAGACTCGCGACGGAGTCGATCGGGGGCGACAGCGACGTGCTATACGATCGCGCGGAGCGCCACTTCGCCGACCTGGCGATGTTGGCCGACAGCAACGGAACACACGACCCCCGCACGGTGCTCGACGAAGTCCGCGAACTACTCTGGAGTCGTGCCGGCATCATACGGGACGAAGAGGGACTGGCTTCCGGGCTCGCAGAACTCGATCGAATCCGCGGACGCGCGAACGACCTCGCGGTCGGCGGACCGACGAGTCGCTCGTTCGAGTTCGCGCTCGACCTCGGGCTGGCACTGGTCGTCGCCGAGGCCGTCTTGCGTGGCGCGCGCGAGCGTACGGAGTCACGTGGCGCGCACTACCGGACGGACTACCCCGACGTTAGTCCCGACTGGCAGCGGAACATCGTCGTCGAGCGCGACAGCGTCGGCGCGATGCGACTGACGACGGCACCAATCAGGACACCCAGCGCCGTAGTCCAGGACGCGCTCAATGCCGGTTACGAACTGGACTACCACCAGCTCGAGTAGCTGCCGGTCTCCGGTACCGGAAAAACCGCCGGTCGTGTTACCAGTTCCACTCACCTCGTCGCCATTCCACCCCGAAGATGCCTCGGCGGCTACCGAGTTCGTGGCTTCGCACTCCCATCGCCAAGTCTCGGCACGAGCGTCGTCAGTCAGGACGGCAGCGAGTTCACCGTCCGGAGTTCGAACGGACCGAGTGACCGGCTTCGACGGAGTCAGACCGAATCGCCCTGGCCGAACGACGGGGGACCCTCCGAGGTGTTGGTAACCACGAGCGGTTCGTTCCCGTCAGCTAGCATCTCCTCGACGGATTCCTTCTCGTCGCGCTCTGCCGCCGCCTCCACCATGGTCCTGTAGTGGACGTCCCGGGCGGGGTCGAGAAACTCGTCGGGGACCGAGAGCTTCTCCGCTAACCACGTCCAGAGGTCGTCACCGCCGTAGAAGTAGGTGGCCCGGTCGTCCTGCCACCCGAAATTGAACTCGGAGGAGTACTCGTAGCCTCCGTCGCTACGGTCGAGTTCGCTCTGGAGCTGCGCGAGCGTCTCGTCCAGGCGTTCCTCGTCGACGTCGCGTTCCTCCGCGACGCCCTCGATGCGGTCGGCCGAAAACGGATGGGATGGGTCTGTCATTGGTGGTGTGTCGGAAATCGAGGAGAGCGTCCCTACTCGGCGTTCTCCTCGACCTTGCGAAGCAACTCCGTCGCGTTCTCCCGGAGCGACTCGTCGAGGGGTCCTTCTTCGACGAGTTCCCGGAGAGTCGAGTCGCACTGGGGAGTGGCCAGCGCCCGCAGCGCCTGTTCGCGATACCTGTCGTCCAGGTCGTCCATCCGAACGAGGTTTTCGAGTTCGTCGCACTCGTTCGCCGTTTTGAGCTCCTGAACTGCGTCTTCACGTCGGTCCTTGCTCGCCGATTCGTCGACTGCGAGGTCGACGCACTCCTTGGGTGTTCGCGAACTCATCGGTGCGTGGTTCGTGACCCTCGCGGATAGTTCTTGAGGCAGGAGACGTCGTCGGTTATTATAGCTCCTCGACGTCCGTCGTCTCCATCTGGCCGTCGCCTCTCTCGCGGGTCACGCGAAGGCGGATTCCCTCCTGGGTGTCGGATTCCTGGACGACGTCGACCACCTTCGGAGTCGCCTCCGGGTCGAGCATCGTCAACCGGTCGCCCTCGGTGACGACGCCGTAGCCGCTTTCGATGCAGTGACCCATGAGCGCGCACTCTCGCGTGTGTTCCCGCGCCTTCTCGAGCAGTTCCTCGCGCCCGTTCTTCCGGATACAGCCGCCGTCTATGACGTATCCCTCGAGAGTTTCGGTGTCCGTTGCCATCACGGTGCAGTCTTGGGGGGCGATGCGTTTGTCGTTTTTCGCCGTCGGGGAATCTCCGCCGGAGTGACGGTGTCGAGTCGACGGTGCCGTCACCGTACGGCGTCCCGCAGCCGTCCGAAGAACGCGGATTCTTCGTCTGCCAACGCCGCCGCCTGCTCGCCCGCCCGTTCCAGCTTTCCGCGCTGTTCGTCAGGGTCAGCCTCGCTCGCGTCCTTGAGCGTCCCGGCCAGGTCGGTCCAGTCGTCCGCGATGGCGTGGAGTCGGTCCGAACTCCCCTCGGGAAGCTCGACCGTGGAACTCGCCTGGTCCAGGAAGTCGGCGTAGAGACGACGAAACGCACCGCCGCCGGTCCCCCGGCGTTCGACGTTCTGGTACGCGAACCGCGCACACCATCCCGTGTCCTCGAACCGGTGCCAGTCCGGCAACTCCTCGGCGAACTGCCGTATCCCCGCGACGCCCTGCGTGTCCCACGCAGCGTCTCCGGAATCGAGCATGACGGTCGCCGTCCGTTCGACCGCCGCCCTGACCGCTGCTGCGGTGTCTTCCGGAACCGCCGGGTCGGTGACTGCGAGCCAGTGGTTCTCCAGTGGGGCGAACCCGTACTCCGAGTTCCAGGCTCGCCGGAGGTCGTCGGTCCCGACGGTCTGTCGCTCGTCGAACTCGCCGTCCGATAGCACGACCTCGTCCTCGTCACCGCCGATGCAGAGCACGACGTGCGGCCCGAAGTGCGTGCTCGTGTCGAAGTAGTCGAGATAGTAGAGGTCGACGAACAGCATCACCGGGGTCCCGGCCTCGAGTCGGGCGCGGACGTCGTCCCACGCCGCGGACCACTCCTGCCCCGAACGCTCGACGTAGTCGACGCCGAGGTTGTCGAAGAAGAACGTCTCCAGTCGGCCGTTGCGACCCATTATCGTCCGACTCGCCGGTCCGCCCTCGTAGTATCCGAATCCGAGGCCAGCTCCGAGTCCGAAGCAGAACGGTTCGTCGAATCCCCACCCGTAGTGGGCGGCGAGGTTGCGAAGCGACGACGAACCGCAGTGTGCACCCGGCGAGTGCTCGTATCCCGTGAGCATACCCGTGTTATCACCGCACTGGTTGAAATCGATACCGTTGCGACTTGACCGACGGCGGTCGTCTCGGGGACGAGACGGAGACCGGTACGGGCGCGAACGGCGACCGGGACGATCCGGTGCTCAGGCGCTCGACCGCTCGCGTTCCCGCTCCCGGAGCCGGTCGCGCCGTATCTTGCCGGTTTCGGTCGTCGGCAGGTCGTCGACGTACTCGATCTCGCGGGGGTACTTGTAGGGTGCGATACGTTCCTTGACGTGCGACTGGAGCGTCTCCGTGAGACCGGCGTCCGGGGTGTACCCGTCGGCGGTGATGACGAACGCCTTGACTATCTTTCCTCGCTCCTCGTCGGGACTGCCGACGACGGCGGCCGTGTACACCTCGTCGCGCTCCTGCAGGACGTTCTCGACTTCGGGACCCGGGACGTTGTAGCCGCTGGCGATGATGAGGTCGCCCTGCCGGGACTTGTACTCGAACCGGTCGTCGTCACGGTACACGAACACGTCACCGGGGACGCTCCATCCGTCCCGGACGGCTCTCGCCTGCTCGTCCGGCCGGTCCCAGTAGTCCACGCCGGTCGGTCCGCGGACGGCGAGCAGTCCGGCTTCGCCGCGGTCGACCTCCTCGCCGGTGTCCGGGTCGACGACCTTGCACTCGTAGCCGGGGACAGGATACCCCGTCGCCGACGGGTCGACGTCGTCGTCTCTGCGGTGGCTGATGAAGATGTGCAGCATCTCGGTGGTGCCGATTCCGTCGAGCAGTTCGATGCCGAGCCGTTCCTGTATCCGGTCGAACGTGCTTGGCGGCAGCGGTTCGCCCGCGCTCACGCCGAGACGGAGCGACGAGCTATCCATCTCGGCGAGTCGGTCGCCGTGTTCGCCGAGCATCTGGTTGTACGCCGTCGGAATCGACCCGATGACGGTGACGTCGTGTGCCTCGACCGCGTCGAGGAGGTCGGCCGGTTCGGGGTTCTGGACGATGACGGTGCTCGCGCCGAACCGGAGGGGGAACGCGACGAGCATCCCGTACCCGAACGTGAACGCCAGCGGAGGGTTCCCGGTGAAGACGTCGTCCGGCGACGGGTCGAGGCAGTACCGCGCGTATCCGTCGGCGATGGCCAGCATCTGGCGGTGGGTGTGTATCGTCCCTTTCGGTCGGCCCGTCGTCCCGCTGGTGTACGCGAGCATCGACAGGTCGTCTCGTCGCGTGTCGGCGGGCTCCAGCGTCGGTGCGGCGTCGGCGACGAGGGTGTCGTAGTCGCGGTAGTCGTGGTCGACGCCCGCCCGGTCTGCGGCGACGACCGTCTCCAGCGTCTCGCACTCCTCGTCGGCGGCCTCGACGGGGGCGAGCAGGCCGTCGTCGACCAGCGCGGTGGTCGCCGCCGAATCTTCCAGGACGTACGTAACCTCCTTCGCCTGCAGGAGCTTCATCGACGGTACCGGGACGGCGCCGATCTTCTGGGTCGCGAGGACCGCGACGGCGAACTCCGGCCGGTTCGGGAATCTGACGAACACGCGTTCACCCGGTTCGACGCCGAGACTTCGGAGCGCGTTTCCGAGTCGGTTCACCCGCTCCTGGAGGTCAGCGTACGTCAGCGTCTCGCCCTCGAAGTGGATGGCCGGTGCGTCACCGCGTCCGGCGTCGACGTGCCGGTCGACGAAGCCGGGCGCCGCGTTGAGCCGTTCCGGATAGTGGAGCTCGGGCAGCGCGTGGACGAGGTCCGGACGTGCGTCGGGGTCGGGGAACCGGTCCGTGGGCACGTTCGGTCGCTGGATGCTCTCGTGGTGCAGCATACCGAAGGTATGCGATACCATGACATAATAGTGTATCGCTACTTGACACTACCGTGGCAGTGGTAGAAGTTCTGACGTGTGGAATGCGTGTCAGGGTCGACCAGGGGACCCGGCGACCGGCGGTCACGTCACTCCGCTTCCGCGCCGCTCGAACGTCTCGTACTCGCGCTCGTCGAGAATCTCGCGCAGTCGGTCGACCGTCTCCCAAACCTCCTCGAAGCCGACGAAGAAGGGAGACGGGCAGACGCGCACCACGTTCGGCGGCCGAAAGTCGACGACGACGCCGCGCTCCTTGAGCGCCTCGCTGATGCGGTAGCCTTCGGAATGCTCGACGGCGACGTGGCCGCCCCGCCGGTCGGGGTCGCGCGGCGTCCCGACCGTACACTCGGGCAGACGCTCGTCGACGAGGAAGACGAGATACTCGGTGAGTTCGACCGACCGCTCGCGCAGCGCCTCGATGCCGACCTCGTCGACGATGTCCATGACCCCGAGCAGCGGCGCGGCGCTCAGGACGGGAATCGTGCCGGTCTGCCAGGCGCCGGCCGACTGCGCCGGCGTGTAGGTCGTCCGCATCTCGAACTGGGTCTCCTTCTCGTGTCCCCACCAGCCGGCGAGCGCCGGGGTCTCGCCGTGGTAGTCGCGGTGGACGTACAGGCCCGCGACGGCACCTGGCCCGGCGTTCAGATACTTGTAGTGACACCACGCGGCGAAGTCGACGCCGTGGTCGGCCAGCGAGTGCGGCACCGCGCCGATGGAGTGTGCGAGGTCGAAGCCGGCGTACGCGTCGTGTGCGTGCGCGAGCTCCGTGATGCGTTCGACGTCGAGGAGCTGTCCGGAACGGTAGAACACGGACGGCATGAACATGATGCCGACGTCGTCGTGGGCGTCGAGGGCCGCCGCGACGTCGTCTTCGCGGAGCGTCCGTCCGTCTCTGGACTCGACAACGACGAGATGTTCGTCGGGGTCGAGCCCGCGGTTTCGCAGTTGCGCGCGGATGGCGTAGTGGTCGGTCGGGAAGTCGAGTTCGTTCACGAGGACCTTCTGCCCGCGGTTCTCCCGGTCGCACCGCGTGAGGAAGGTGCCGACGAGCGTGTGGATGTTGACGGTCGTGGAGTTGGCGACGACGACCTCGTCGTCGCGAGCGCCGACCAGCGACGCGAGGCGTTCGCCGAGGTGCTCGCCGTAGTGGAACCACGGCGGGTCGCCGTCGGTCCACCCTCGAATCCCGAGTTCGCGCCACTCGTCGAGGACGTGCTGGAGGACGTGTTCGGCGTCCGTCGAGAGCGGGCCGAGGGAGTTCCCGTCCATGTAGAGGTCGTCGGGACGGTAGAAGCGGTCGCGGACGCCGAGAGCGGCCGACCGGTCGCGTTCGCGGGCGTACTCGCGTCCGCGTTCGAAGTCGTCGTCCATAGTTCGTATGCTACTGCTTCTCTGTTGGGTTTTTCGGATAGGTATGCGTGGGAGAACGAAGGCGGACGCTTCGGGCGGCGGCGTCGGTCGTCAGGATGAGATTACCGACCGTGGCAGAGCCCCGAAACGGGAATGACCGACGGCGACGGGTCGGGGGTCGCTCTCCCGTCGTCGGTTCCCGGGACCGGTGAAAACCGGAGAGCGGTGACCCGGTATGTAATCTAATGTACGTCTCTGGCAGCTATCCGCCAGAGATGACAGAAAAACGAACCTTCATCTTTTACTGCGGCTAAATAGAACTCCGACGGTACCATGACAACCGATGACGAGGCACCCGACCCCGACCGGTTCGGCGTCAGTCCCGAACGGGGCTTCCTCCCGGACGTCACACCCCGCTCCTCGCTCGGCAGGGACGCACATCCGCGACTCCAGCGACTCGACGAACTCGGTGAACGGCTCCCGTCGCTTCTCGAACGCGACGAACTCGGGCCGAAGGTGCGCGACCTCTCGGCACCGCCGAGAGACATCTTCGACGGGCTCTCCGACCGGGAACTCTACCACGTCTACCGGACCACCGGCTTCCTCGCGAACGCGTACGTCAACGACCCGGACGCCGACGTCGAGACGATTCCAGCCGGCGTCGCCGTCCCCCTCTACGAAGCGACCGACCGCCTCGGATGCACGCCCGTCCTCTCGTACGACGCCTACGTCCTCCACAACTGGACGCGCGACGAACCCGAACAGGGGCTGGGACCGCCGAACGTCCGCCCGATCACGCAGTTCGCCAGCCTTCGCGACGAGCGATGGTTCATCGCCGTCCACGTCGCCATCGAGAGCGCGGCCGGACCGGCGATCGCCGCCATCGGCGACGCCCAGCGCGGCGTCCTCGACGACGACACCGACCGGGTCGTCCGTGCGCTCCGCACTATCACCGACGCCCTGCGGGACGTGACCGCCATCCTCGACAGGATGCCCGAACGGAACGCACCCGAGAAGTACGGACGGGCGTTCCGACCGTACCTGAACTCGCTCACCAACGTCGAGTACGAGGGCGTCCCGGAACTCGACGGCTACCAGTCGTATCGGGGCGCTTCGGGCGCACAGTCCAGTTTCGTTCCGGCGCTCGACGCCGCCCTCGGCATCGACCACGGCGACAACCCGCTCGTCGACCACCTCCACGAACTGCGAGAGGACATGCCACCCGCCCATCGAGCGTTCGTCGAGGCCGTCGAGGACGGACCGTCCCTCCGCGACCACGTCGACCGCGCCGACGACGCCCTCCGTGGCGCCTACAACGACTGCATCGACCAGCTGGTCACATTCCGCGAACACCACGTCGACGTCGTCGAGACGTACCTCGTGAACCAGCTCGACGACACCGAGGGGACCGGCGGAACCCCGTACGGCCGCTTTCTCACGTCGTTCACCGACGACACGCGGAACAGCAGACTGTCGTCGGGCTGACTCCCATCGCGCCGGAGTTCGTCTGCGATCGGCCCGGGACACCGCTTCGAACGAGCGTCGGCGGTTACGACGGAAGCGATGAGACGGCCGCTCACTCAGCGCCCTCGGTGACGAGGTATCCGACGCGTTCGCCGTCCCAGTGGTTCGTCTCGGCGTCGGCGCTCTACTCCTCTTCGACCCTGACGTCGACGCCGTCGCCGGTGAGATTCCGGTAGCGCAACTCTGCCGTGTCGGTACCGTTGAACGTCTGCATGCCGGCGACGAATCGCGGGAGGTCGTACTGCTGCTCGAACGGGATGCGAGTCCACTCGTGACCTATCGTCGCGTCGGTCCTCCGTACCTCGAACGGCCTCCCGTCGAGTGCGCCCGTCGCCTGTTCGAGCGCGACGTAGCCGACTGTTTCGCTCGCGTGCCATCCCTTGGCTTCCTCCTCTTGGAGTCGTACGTCGAAGGAGTCGCTCGAGACGTTCCGGACTCGCGTGACTATCGGGTCCGCGCCCCGGTACGTCTGCGATTGTGCAAGCACGACGGGCGTCCGCGTCCCGAAGAAATCCCCGAGGGAGACGGACTCGAAGGTGTGGTTCGCGTCCGTTCTGCTTGCCGTCACCCGATACGGTGCGCCGCTGTCCAGTTGCAGCACCTGTTCGGTCGGTTCCACGGCGAGGCTGTGGAACGTCTCGGTGACGTGTCGGCCGTCGAGATACGCCCACTCCTCGAGTTGGTACTCGAAGTCGCCGTCGGCCACGTTCCGAAGGCGGACGTGCGTCGGTTGACCGCCCCTGTTGGAGAGCGGTTTCGCGACGACGACGCGGTCCTGTGGGGCGACAGACTCGACCTGGTTCCAGAACTCCGCGTTCGGCTGGTCGGCCGTGATGGCGTTCGTCAGGAGCGCCGCCGGCGGCGCGTACGGTTCCCCGTCCACGGTCAGCGTGGCCGGTTCGGTCACGTCCGCCGAGACGATGCCGCCGGTCACGTAGAAGGCGTAGACGTCGCCCGCCGGAATCGTCCCAGTCGCTCGCTGCGAGTTCGGCGGCCGTAGCGGCTCCCCGTTCGGCCCCCACTTCATCGTTATCGTCGCCCCGTCGTTCCCCGCCGGAAGGACGTAGTTGCCGGCCTCAATGTCGTAGGTGGCGGCCGAGTCGTTACCGGCGTTGTCGATACGGAGGAGTTGTGAGGGCTCCATCGGGACGTCTCCGACCGGCATGGGGTTCGGCGGCGTCGTGTCGGGCGCTGGCGGATCGCCGTCGGTCGTCATGCGGGAACTGACGAAAGAGGAGTTCGTCTGGGGGCCGCTCCCCCCCAGCGTGCCCGACACCGTTCCCCACCTATCCGGCTCCTGACCGATCCAGACCGCGTACTCCGAATCGTGGTCGTTGCGGACGGAGACGTCTTCGAGCTGGAGGTACGAGAGGTTCGTCGAACTCTCGTACGTGTATATTGCGTCGAGGTTCTTCGTCGAGTCGTAACTGACGCGAACGTCCTGGACGTTGATGCGCTCGCACGGCACCGGTGCCGTAATCGCGCCGCCGCAGCTCGACGACGGGTAGCGGTGGTAGAAGTCGCTGTCCGCGACGGTGAGCGTTCCGTTGTAGCTGTCGATGCCGCGGCTGGAATTCGCCGGGTCGGTGGCTTCGACGTTCACGCCGCGCTGGAGCGAGCCCCCCGACCAGGCCTGTATCGGATGGCTACCGTCCTTGATGGAGACGCAGTTGCGGACGGCTGTGTTGCCGCCGAGGCGCATGCCGTTCTGCGTGTTGCGGAAGTAACAGTTGAAAATCCGCAGTGCGCCTTCGGGCTTCTTCGCGTACACCGTGTTCTCGGCCCACAGTTCGAACCAGCAGCGATTGAACACGAGGTCGCCATTCCCCGACTCGACGAGGATGGCCCGCCGATTGCTGGCCTCGGTCGGCTCGCACGCGCCTTCGTGGAAGTAGCAGTCCTGCAGGAGCCCCCGGGTCCCGGCCGCCGCGGACAGTCGGAAGTACGTCCGCGCGTCGCCGGAGTCGTTCGTGCCGACGTTCGTATCGGTGGCCTCCCGAACCTTCCCCCGGGTGACGAGCGGTCGCAGTTCCCAGTCGCCCGCAGTGTCGTTCATCCGGACGAATGGCGGTACCGGCACGTCGCGCATGTCGAGTTCGAAGCCGTCCAGGACGAACCCCTGCGAGTACACGTCGATCCAGCGGACGTTGTCGCCCGACCGGCCGGGGACGAGGCGCGCGCCGTCCGGCGCGATTAGTTCGAGGTCGGTGGTGCCGGACTCCACGACGAGCTCCGTGAGTCGGTACGTGCCCGGCGGGAACAGGATGGTCGTATCGCTGCCGACCAGTCTCTCGAGGACGGGGTCGATGGCGGTCTCGCCGGTATTGTCCGCTCCCTCGTCGACGATGTTATAGGTCGGCATTCACGTCCCCCCCGTGGGCGATGCGGCGGTCGTTCGCGGTCGCCCGACGCGACCCCGCGTCGTTCGCTCTCCTTTCTGACCCTCCGACCGAGTCCGCATATCTTTCCGAAGTATTTCGACATTAATCGTACTACGATAATCGGTTTTGCTTGCTCTTTTGTCGAGCATATCTCATTTAATTCTGGAAAGAATTATTGTTATATCCTATATATATATATATATATTAGTAATATTTCGAGTAACGTACGAATAACGAAGTGAAATCGGATAATTTCTGGCTTTACGGCACATGAGCGATAGAAGTTACAGCGAAAATCGGAGAACGTTACTCAAGACGGTAGGTGTCGCGCTCGGGGCTGTCGGCGGTGCCGGTCAGGTCGCCACCGCCGACAGGGCGGAGCGTCGGCGGTCGGGATTCGAGGCCTGGACGGGCGTCCGGTTGGGGCCGAACCGAACGGGAGCGACCGACGACCGGGGTCCGACGCCGTTCCCCGCGACCGACTGGCGGACGGACCTGGAAGGAAGCATGTACGACGTGGAACCGGTCGTCGCCGGGGAGACGGTGTATCTCGCCGTGACGAGCGACAACGGCCCCGGCGAGCAGGAGGGGTACGTCGGCGCGTACGACGGCCGGACCGGCGACCGGCGCTGGAAGCGGTCCGACCTTCCAGCGACGAAGACGCCGTCGCTCGGCGACGGAACGCTCTACGTCGTCACGCGCGACTACGAGACGTCGGGCGCCGAAGAGGCCGGCGTCTACGCGCTCGACGCTCGGAGCGGCGACATCGAGTGGACCCGTCTCCAGCAGCCACACTGTACCACGCCCGTCGTGGCCGACGACCGCGTGTACCTCGCGAACGAGCGAGGTGCGTTCGCGCTCGACCCAGACACCGGCGACACGGTCTGGCATGCGGAGGACGTCGGGGGAATCGCGGAGCGAGCGGAGGGCGCGTTGAGCTACGCGGACGGGACCGTCTTCTTTAGCGACGGGACCGCGCTCGACGCCGACACCGGTTCGGTCGAGTGGGAGGTGGACGACGACGCCATCCTGGGGAACAACGTGGCCGGCGACGAGCGGGTGTACTTCGTCCGGACCGACTACGTTGACGGTGACGACGACGAGGTCCGCGTCGAAGCCCGCTCGATGGCCGACGGGCGGGTCGAGTGGACCCACGACGAGATGAACGAACGGGACGGACGACTCGCGCTCGCCGACGGACGCCTGTTCCTTCTCGATTCGAGCGACGATAGCTCGGTCGTGAAGGCGCTCGACGCCGACACCGGGACGGTGACGTGGACGCGGACGACGAGCGGGAAACTCCGGAGCGACCCGACCGTCGCCGACGGGACGGTGTACGTCGGCGGTTGGTACGCGCCGACGTCGGCCGACCGCGAGAGTCGAGCGCTCGTCGACGCGTCGAGCGCGTCGACGGGCCGCCGGAAGTGGGCGTACCTCCTCGACAGTGACGGTCTCGCGACCTCGCCGGAAAATCCGCCAGCGGCCGGCACCCCCGCCGTCGTCGACGGGCGGTTGTACATCGCCACGTACCCGGGCGAGTCGACGCTCGACTACCGGTACGTCCGTTACTCCAACTTCCACGCCCTCCGCTCTGCCGACCGGCGGCCGGGCGAGGAGTGCCGGCCCCCGGCCGACCCGCCCGGCGACGACCGGTGCCCGGCGGTGGAGGCTTGTATCGACGCGATGCCGGACCTCGATTCGTGCGGGCTCGAGCCCGGCGACGCTATCGAGCTCGACGCCTCCTGCTCGGCGGGACGGGAACTGGGATACGAGTGGGACACCGACGGCGACGGTCGATACGACGAGTTCGGCAGTTGCGTCCGCGTGACGGTACCGGACTGCGGGTCGGTGACGGTCCGGCTCGGAGTCACGGACGCACGCGGTCGAACGGACGCGACGGCGGTCACCATTCCGTCGGAGTGAAGGCGGCCCCCGAAGCGCGCCCTCTCGGTCCGCGCTGGCGCCCCTCCTTTTTCGGACGTCGACGCGTCGGCTCGCGCTCGTCGACGGCGAGGTCGAATACGCGCGGAGAAGCGTCCATTAGCGTCTGCCCGCCCCTGACCCGGCGCATCGCACGGCGCCTCGAACAAGCGAACCCATCCGCGCGAAGCGAGTGCGATGCGCCCACCGTAACTGTGGCTCGCTTCCGGGCGTCGGGGGCCGACTACGGCCAGAGTCCCCGAGTTTCTTTGGCTTCGCCGATGCGATCAAGCGCCACGATGTAGGCTGCTTGCCGCCAGCTCGTATCGCCGGCTTCGACTTCGCGTCGAACGGTCTCCCAGGCGTCCAGCATCATGGATTCGAGTTCGTCGTTGACGCGTTCGAGCGACCACTGGCGGCGGTTGATGTCCTGCAGCCACTCGAAGTACGAGACGGTGACGCCGCCCGCGTTCGCCAGGATGTCCGGGATGACGTGGACGTCACGTTCGTCGAGAATGGAGTCGGCTGCGGCGGTCGTCGGGCCATTCGCGCCCTCGACCACGACGTCGGCCTCGACGTCGTTGGCGTTGTCGGCGGTGATAGCGTTCCCGACCGCCGCGGGTATCAACACGTCGACGTCGAGTTCCAGGAGTTCCTCGTTCGTGAGCGTGTTCGGCGCGCCGTACTGCATCACGGCCTCCGGCTGTTCTTCGTGCGACGGGACGGAGTGCGTGTCGAGTCCGCTGGGGTCGTAGGCGGCACCGTTGACGTCGCTGACGGCGACGACGGTCGCGCCCCAGTCGTCGAGCAGGCGGGCGGCGTTCGCGCCGACGCTGCCGAACCCCTGGACCGCGACCGTCGTCTCCTCGAGGTCGTAGTCGTAGTAGTCGGCCGCCTCGCGGGCGATGATAGCCACGCTCCGGCCGGGGGCTTCGTCGCGGCCCTCGCTGCCGCCGACGACGGGCGGCTTGCCGGTGACCACGCCGGGCGTGGTCTCGCCTTCCTGCATCGAGTAGGCGTCCATGAACCACGCCATCGTCTGGGCGTCGGTGCCCATGTCCGGCGCGGGGATGTCCCGTTTCGGACCGATGGTGTCCCGGATCTCTTCCGCGAACCGCCGCGTTAGCCGCTCTTTCTCGTCATCGCTGAGGGTCTTCGGATCGACGACGACGCCGCCCTTGCCGCCGCCGAACGGCAGATCCATCACGGCGCACTTCCAGGTCATCCACATCGAGAGACCGACGCACTCCTCTGCCGTCACGTCCGGATGGTACCGGAGGCCGCCCTTGTACGGACCGCGAACGTCGTCGTGTTGCGCTCGATAGCCGGTGAACACGTCGACCTCGCCGTCGTCCCGCTTGAGGGGGACTGTCACCTCGACGACTCGCGTCGGGTGTTTCAGCCGTTCGATGACGCCGCTGTCGACGTCGACCTGCGTCGCGGCTTCGGAGAGTTGCCGACGAGCGGTCTCGAGGGCCGATTCCGAGGCGGAGCGAACGTCGGCGTCGGCGTCGTTGAGTTTTTGCGATGACATTGTCCTGATGCTTCGACGAGTTATTCGCAGGGCATCCCTCGATTGCGAACCGCCTCTCCACACTCAGGGCAACTGCCAGGGTGGCTAGTGGCGGTCGCTATCGTGCCGCAGTGGAGACACTCGTACTCGTACGCACCGTCGCTGTCGTGTCCGCAGTCCTGGTAACTCACGGTAGCAATTTTTGCTATATCGCCGCCGGCACATGGGAACCCCAGTTGAATAGTAAACAGGGAGACAGAGAGTCACGGTTTACTATTCAACACCGCCGGGAGTCGAGGGCCGTTCGAACAGCGAGACGAACAGTTTCCGCTGAATCCGGCGAACGTGGTCGTAGAACGCCGTGTGAGAGATGTCGAGCATGGCCGCGACGTCCCGTCCGGTCACGTCCCGGTCTGCATCGAAGAAACCGCTGTGATACGCCATTCGCGCGACCTCTCGCTGTCGGTCGGTGAGTTCTTCGAGCACGTCGTCCGAGAGGGACGCCCTCCCCGGCGTCTGCGGCTCGGTGCGCTGTGCGACCAACTCTGCGGCGGCGTAGAGATTCGTGATGACCTCGTCGATCGACCGAATCGGCACCGACTCGGGAACGGCGATGGTCGCACGGACGTCCCTCGGCGTCGCCTCGAAGTATCGCAACACCGCTCCGTGGTCGGCCAGGACCGTCGTGACGAAGGGGTCCAGGACCCGGAGACCGACGAGTCCTCCGTCGTCCGTCGACTGGAGCACGTTCGCACCGGACACGCCGACGAGTTCCGCTGCGGCGTCGACGACCGCTTCGACCGCGCCGTCGTCGACGCGAGCGAACACGAGCGTCGTTTCGTCGTCGCGTCTGACGCTGCCTTCGACCGTAATCGAGGAGTTCGCCGCGTCGGCGAGACGGCCGAGGACGGTGCTCGACCCCGGTATCGTGTACTCAAGTTCGACCACGGTGTCGCTCTGGAGCGCTTCCTTGCGTTGCACGGCGTTGATCGCCGAAGCGACTGTGTTGCCGAGTTCGCGAAGAACCGACCTCGACATCTCGTCGAACGCGTCCGGTCGACCGGCGTAGACTCCGACTGTACCGAACAGCACGTCGTCGTACACCAGCGGAATCGCGAACACGGACTGGAAGCCACGCGACACCGCCTCCTTGCACCACTCTTCGGTCCTGAGGTGGTCGGCGACGTTCGAAACGTACGTCGCCTCTCGCCGCTCAGCGGCGCGGACGGTCGGCTCTCCGCCGTCCGGGTCGGCGTCGCGGGTCAGGGACACGCTGTCGAGATACCTCTGTTCGTCGCCGGCCCAGGTGCGCGCCTGGAGCGTCCCGTTCGACGCCGTCGTCTCGCTGACCCAGGCGAACGAGAACCGATCGTCGGTCGTCAACTGCTGGCAGACCGCCTCCTCGATGGTCGTGCGCGTCTCCGCCCTGACGAGCGCCTGGTCGATCTCGCGGATGAACTCGTTGACCCGGTTCAGTCGCGAGAGGCGGCGGTTCTGCTCCTGAAGCGCCCTGTCGCGTTCTCTGAGCTCCGTTTCACGCTCCACCCGGTCGAAGGCCGCCTCCGTCGTCGCCGCCAGCAGTTCCGTGATCTCCTCGCTCACCGCGTCGAAGACGTCTGCATTCGCCGCCGCGGCCACGAAGACGCCGTGCCCGCCGAGCGGGACGGCGATGTAATCGTCGAGCCCCGACAGAGGCGACAGTCCCTGATCGTCCCACGTCGCGTCGGCAGGGCGCTGGGTCTCCTCCCCGACGAAAGCCCGCTCGACGGCGTTGATCTGGTCGAGACTCACCGCCGGGAGAGTTCCGAGAAGCGACGCGAGTTCTTCGGCCACCCGCGTCGGGGCGAGGACGTTCTCCTCCCGGTCGAACTGGTAAACTGCCGTCGCCGCCGTCGGCAGAATCGATTTCGCGTCCGTCACGACCCGGTCGGCGATCTCGGGATACGTCTCCGCGTAGAGCAGGTCGCGACTCGTCTGGTGGAGTTGCGTGAGCGCTTCCTCCCGCTTCTTCCGCTTCGTGATATCGCGACAGCTGTACAGCGTCGTCCCGCCCTGGATCGAGACCGTGCGGACGTTGACCAACAGCGTGTGGTCGCGGCCGTCCTTGTCGGTCGCCGTGCACTCGATGTTGGTGAGCACGCTCTCGGACTCCAGGGTCGCTCTGTCGAAGAGGTCCTCTCCCAGGAGCGCGTCGATCGTTCCGAACTCGTAGATCTCCTCGACGCTGTAGCCGAAGATGAAGTGTACGTTCGGACACACGTACGTGAACTCGCCCTGGTCGTCGGTGATGAGAACCGTGTCCGTCATGTTGTTCAGCGTGACGCGGTGGAGCTCCTCGGACTCCCGGAGCTCTTCCTCGAGACGGGCGCGTTCTTCGAGGTCGTGTCCTTCGACGACGAGCGAGGAGACGTCTCCGTCGCCGACGGGGCGAACCGTGAACTCGAACTTCGCTTCGTCACCGGCGAGACCGGCCTCGAACTCGGTGTACGTGCCGACTCTGCCGTCCCGGACCGCCCGCTGAACCTGCCGGCGCGACGTGTGGCTGTCGGCCCACGGGAGCGCCCAGAACCGTTTCCCGAGCACAGCCTGCTCGGAGAGACCGAGATACCGCAGTCCGGCGTCGTTCACGCGCCTGACGGTGCCGTCCGGGTCCAGAACCGCCACGAACCGAGACGGGTCCGTGAAGAACGCCTCGAACTGACTCGCTTCGGCGCTCCGGCGTCGCTCTGCTCGCCGTCGCTGCACTGCCTGCCGGCATCGTCGCTGCAGGTCGTCCGGACTCGTGTCGACCGGGACGTAGTCGGCAACGTCTCGCTCGATCGCTCGGCGAGCCAGCGACTCGCTGCTCTCTCTCGGCGCCAGGACGAACGCGGTTGGGATCGCCCGCGCTCGCATCGCCTGCAGCAGGTCGAGTCCCGTGCCGTCGTCGAGGCGCTCGGCGCTGATGACGCAGTCGACCGTCCTCGTCTTGTCGGTCACCGCCGCGATCACCTGCTCGCCGGTTCGCACGGACTCCGTAACGACGGTCGCCGAACCGGCGAGGGCCGGGCGGACGGTCTGCTGCCACGCGTCCGGTCCCACGAGGATAATCTCGATGTCGCCCACGGACGTACGGGGGAGCGGCGTCCTGTCCATCGGGACGGCTTTGGCCTTCGCTGCGATAAAATTCACGTCTCACCCGTGCCGGTACGCGGTGACCAGTACCGTCTCGTCGGCCACCTCCACCCTTTGTCCGCGGTCGGCTCCGTGCCAGCACGGGCGACTCCCTCGCTCGGACGGATGCGTTTGTCGTCGACGTTCCCGGAAAGCGAGGCGACGTGGCCCGTAGTTCAATCGGACGACCGGACGAGATTCCGGAGGAGGTCGTCGCCGAACGCGAGCACGAGGAGTGCGCCGAGGAGGTCGAAAAGGAGGTCCAGAGCGGTGTCCACCGCACCGTAGGGAAGGAGGATGGGTTCGAGGTTGAGTCGCCGCGCGACCCCGTGAATCACGTACTCCATGAGTTCCCAGAGGACGCCGACGCCGAGGACGGAAGCGACGACGCGGGGCTGCGGGTCGCGGCCGCGGCGGCGGGCGGCGACGTGGACGAGCCCGCCGAGGAGGGTCGCCGAGTGCGTGTGGGTGAGGTGGTCCCACCACCACGTGTCGTCGTACGGGCCGAGCATCCCGACGGCGTGCGTGAGCATCGCCGACTGCGTGTACACGCGTTGCCAGGGCTGGAGCGCGACGTCATACCGCCGTTCGACGATACCGGGGAGGTACGTGGCCGCCAGCGCGAGCACGGCGTTCACGACCGCGCCCGCGTTCCGTCGACGGAGCCCGACGACGAACACGGCGAAAATCCCGTACCTGATTCCACGTTCGGTCTCCTGCACTATCGACGTCTGGGTGGTTACCGTCACGGGTCTAGGTCACCAGTCGTAAGGGAGCCGTCCGGGAAATAGATTCCCGTTTCTGCCAACCAGAGCACTAGTCGCAACGTCATCGAGTGTCGACGGTGACGAGACCGAACTCCTCCATGGATATGTAACGAAACGTCGTACTGCGGATTCGGTAGGTGCTAAACCGACACCTGAAATCGTGTGCCTTTCGTTTTGCAGGGTTTGGGTGAAGACCACCAATTGACTCTCGATGCCAAGAAGCGGGGCGAGTGCGGCTTCCCGTTCGGTTAACCGACTTCGTATACCTCCATCGTATTTCTAACGTCGCTCTGACGTGTTTCTAGAACTTATAATGAATTCCGAATGGACTAACGATTGAAAAGTTGAATAAGGTTTAACCGGGCGGGGGTTAAAACGGCAACTTGCGTTGAGGGATAGCCATGAGGATAGAACGTAGTCGACTCTCCAGAAAAGTAACACGCGAACCTCCCCGTAAAGTAATGCGCGGACTCAGCGAACGGGAGACTCGGTTTCGAGACTCTTGTCGGGAAAATAACGAAGCAACCGAAAGAGGGCGTAGTGCGGACCTGGCCCTGTTACTAAGTGGAAATCGCTCCACGGCCGTGGCCAAACCCTCCGATAAATCGATATCACAATGCGCGTCATCCAAATTGAAGTATCTGACAACAAAATTGATACGGCTAAGCAGACTCTGAACGACGAAGGAATCGACTACAGAATCACCGACATCCAGGACGAGAGCGGAGAGAATCTAATCGAATTTCCGATTCCCAGACAAGCGGTCGAGTACGTACTCGACGAACTTCGCGAGGCTGGCGTCGGAGTCGACGATGAATATCGCGTCAACCTCCACGCCGAGGTTGCGAAGACGAAAAACGTCGACAGTATTATCGAACGATTCGTCAAAGGCGAGAAGAAGAGCAACTACATCTCCCGCGAGGAACTAATTGCACGGGCCCGCGACTCGACTTCGAGTAGTTTCACCTACTACCTGATGACGCTACTGGGCGTCATCGTCGCGACGTCTGGTCTCCTGTTGAACTCGCCCGCCGTCGTCGTGGGTTCGATGGTGGTCGCCCCACAGCTCGGTGCGGCGTTAATGGCGTCGGTCGGTATCGTCACCAACGAACGTGAGATGATTGTCAGCGGGTTCTTAGAACAGATCGCAGGGCTCGGACTCGGACTCGTGGGGGCGACCGCGTTCGCGACACTGCTTCGCTCGTCGATGCTCGTGACACCCACCCTCAATATCGCGACGATAGCTCAAATCGGTGGCCGAACGTCGCCGGGGCCACTCGCGATCGTGGTCGGCTTTGCGGCCGGTGCCGCAGCCGTGGTAAGCCTGGCCACTCACGACAGTCCCTCGGGAGCACTCGTAGGCGTCATGGTCTCAGCAGCGCTCATCCCGGCAGCCGCGACGGCTGGGCTCGGTATCGCCTGGAACTACCCCCGCGTCGCGCTCGGTGCAACGGTGCTGTTGGTCATCAACCTCGTCACGATCAATATAGCCGGTCCGTTCGTCCTCTGGCTGATGGGCTACCGGCCGAAAGGCTGGGAGGAGAATCCCATCGAGTGGGTCGGTAATCCGCAAGACTCGCTTCAGACGATGAAACGATACACCGGCTCCGTGGTCGCGATACTCCTCTTGATCGGTGCGATGAGCACTGGCGGTGCCGCGTTCACTCAGCAAGTCACCTACGAACAGACTGCCAAGTCGGCGATTGACGACGTTCTCGAACAGAATAAGTACAATGGTGTTCAACTGATGAAAGTCACCGTCGAAAAGGATTACCTCGACATGGGACGTGACGCACCGACTCGCGTCAATGTCGTCATCGGTGAACAGAACGGGACCCCGTATCCAAAGTTGGCCACCCAGATCCAGAAGGAGATTATGGACGATGCAGGAATCCCCGTCACCGTCTCCGTCACGATGAATACCCGTAAGCAAGACACCTCGAAAGCCCACCGCAAACAGCCGATGGAGAAGGAGAAACGGTGGTTGGCGAACAGTACCACCTAACGTACTCTCCGACTCCCAAGAACACAATGTTTTCAACTCGAACGCAACGCGCAGTGACGCTGGTCAAATCCATCGCGTACGAAGCCCGGGCAGAAAATGTCACGTTTATGGCCGCCAGCATCGCCTATCACGCGTTTATTTCCCTGTTCCCTCTGTTGCTCCTTTTGCTCGCGGTGATTTCAGCGGTCGGGAACCTCTCGCTAAAGCAGGCGTTCATGCAACTCGCGCAGACGATGCTCACCCCTGGCGCGAGCGAGGTGCTGGTCGACGAACTACGACGGGCGAGCGCCTCACCCGGAATTTCGATAGTCAGCGTCGGCTTCCTGTTTTGGGGAACCATGCGAATCTTTCGAGGACTGGACACGGCGTTCTCCGACATCTACGCGTCCCAGGCGCGAAACACGCTCTTCGACCAGTTCGTCGACGGTCTGGTCGTACTCGCCACGGTCACCGCCATCATCGTGGTCACCATCGTCGTCGAATGGAAGACCTCCATGCTTCCGGCCGGAGGGTTCGACTGGACGCTCCGGCGGCTGGTGCTCGTCGGCGGCCTGGCGCTCATGTTCCTCCCGATGTACTACGTCTTCCCCGACGTGGACGACCTCAGTATCCCCGAAATTCTCCCCGGCGTGCTAATCGCAACCGTCGGAGTGACGGTGCTCGAGTCGCTGTTTCACATCTACATCACCTTCAGCAGTAAATCGCCCAACCAGAGCATCGTCGCGGCGTTTCTCCTACTCCTCACGTGGCTCTACCTCAGCGGTGTCGTCGTCCTGCTCGGCGCCGTGGTGAACGCCGTCACCGCCAACCGAAGCGAGAACGTGAACGTTCGGCCGCTCACCACCGGAGTACCGTTCAAGGAGCAAGTCCCCGAATCTGACGCTGAGGAGCTCCTCGCCACACTCGATAAACTCGACGACAGTACCCTCAACGTCGAACGTATCGTGTTGGACGTCGACGGCGATGACGTGGTGATTCCCTCTCCGGACATCTTCCACGTCGACACAGGCGAATCGGGAGTGCTTCACGGAAGCAGTCTCGTCGGGGTCGAGTTCTACTGGTCGCCGCAGGGACGGCGTGGCGAATGGCAGGACGACCTAAGAGACGTATTGAAAAATATCTGATGGGGGATTTGGACTTCGGGAGCTCAGAGGTCCAGCGGCCGACGCTTGTCCGCTGGACTTGTTGATTTGGTCGACGCGATGTAAGCGACAAACGTGTCGTCGTTCAGATGTCGACAGTGACGGTGCGGGGAGATGATTCAATCCTAATTCGGAGAACGATCGCGTTTCTCGGGGAGCGCGACCTCATACCGCTCCTCGTCGTAAGGTCAGAAACGCTTCGGAGAGACCAAAGAACGACACGAACGGATTTAAGCTGGGTTGCGATGCGCTATGAACGACTCACTCGGCGAGGGTGAGAACGCCGTTGTTGACGTCGACGACGCTCGCAGTGCCGGGGATTTCGAACTCGAACTGGTCGTCGTCCAGAACGACGATCGCCGTCTCCCCGACGACGTCGACTGCCGGCTCTCCGGCAGCCGGACCGAAGTCGACAGCGATGACGCCGCCGCCCTCGTAGTCGCGGTGGGTCGTCGTGACGGCCTCCTTCAGGCCGGCCATGGTTTCGAGCGAACGTGGTACTTCCACGCTCCGTTTTGGCGTCTCAGACGGGTAAGTCCCACGCCCGCGGAACGAAACGCCGCCTGTCGGACGACGGCCCAGTGGGGCGTCGTGGACCCGGTGAAGAGGGCTTCGAGGCCGCCGGTGAGCAGTCGCCGACGCCCGACACGGAACGCTCAGGAGGGGTGTTGGTGTTTGATCTGCTCGGCCACCGTGCCGGGAACCGGCGTCCCGCAGTGTTTGCACTTCCAGGTCGGATAGACCTCTGCCTGTTCCCTTGTGAGGTCCTGTTTGAACTGGAGGACGGCCCCACAGGTGCATGTGTAGGTCGTCGGTGACATACGCGATAGTTATCGACGGAGCAGAATAAACCACCCGCTGCCGACGGTTATCACGTTCCCGACGACGCGCGAACGATGCGGGGAGCGAGACGAGACCGCCACCGGCTGTCGGCGCTCCGGCCACACTTCCGTTCCGGAGACGGCGGCGAGGAGTCGGTCGTCGGCCGGGTGACGGCGTCCTCCCGGCGTCGCGGGCGCTACGGTCGCTGGCGGTAGATGAGATTGCGCTGGACGGCGTTCGCACCCTCGTAGATGACGGGGACGCGGACGTCGCGGTAGACCCGTGCGATGCGGCGGTCGGTGAGAATCGAACGTCCGCCGTGGAGTTGCATCCCCCGTTCGGCGCACTCGACGGCAGCCTCGGTGGCGGTCGTCTTGGCGAGGGCGGCCCAGTAGCCAGCGTCGTCCCCGTCGGCGACCTTCTTGGCGGCTCGCCAGTTGAGCGCTCGTGCACGTTCGAACTCGACGAGCATGTCCGCGAGGTCGTGCTGGACGGCCTGGAACTCGCTGACGTCGCGGCCGAACGCCTCGCGGTCGTGGACGAACTCCCAGGCCTCCTCGATGGCCGCCGCCGCGAGACCCAGCCCGTGACCGCCGACGATAACCCGGCCGTGGTTGAAGAACTCGGCGAGCATGTAGAATCCGGTGCCTTCCGTTCCGACGAGGTTCTCCTGGGGGATGCGGCAGTCGTCGAGGACGATGTGGCCCTGCTTCGACGCGCGGAACCCCATCTTCTCGGGGACGTGTTCGGCCTCGTAGCCGTCAGCGTCCGTGGGGACGATGAACATCGAGTAGTTCGAGTACCGGTCGTCGGAGTCGTCCGTCTTCGCGTAGAGGGTCAGCCAGTCGGCTTCGACGGCGTTGCCGATCCAGTACTTCTCGCCGTCGAGCACCCATTCGTCGCCGTCCCGCTCGGCTCGCGTACTCATTCCGGCCAGGTCGCTGCCGGTGTCGGGCTCGGACACGGCGAGACCGGTGATCTGTTCGCACTCGGCGACCGGACGGAGATACTCCTCTTTCTGCTCCTCGCTCCCGTACTTCTCGACGATTTCACCGCCGAAGCTCGCCAACTGGAGCGTGAGCGCGATGCCGGCGTCCGCCCGAAAGAACTCCTCCGCGATAGCGAGCGTCTGCTCCAGACTCAGCCCGCGACCGCCCACCTTGGAGCCGAGGTCCTGGGCGACCAGCCCTGCCTCCTGACCCGCTTCGAGGACGTCCCACGGGTAGTTGCCACTCCGGAAGTACTCCTCGGCGTTCGGTGCGATGTACTCGGCGGCGAACTCGCGGGCGTCCGCTTTCACTGCACGGGCCTCCTCGGGGACGATGGAGTCGTCCAGCAGTTCCATGCGACACCTCCGTCCCACAATCACTAAACGGTGCTGTCGGCGGACCCGCTCGTTTCGGCGAGTCTCCGAATCGTGCGAATCTCACGATGCGTAGGAGGTCTCCAGTAATGGACGGGTCGGACCGACGAATCGCGCTACGAATCGTGCGATTCGTGCAATGTTCAAAGTTCGGAAGGGGACGGCGGGGTGAGGCCGGAGCCAGCACCAGCAGGGGGAGGACGCCACCGACGACCGCAACCTCACGGTATCGTCCGCTGTCATTGACACGCAATATCTGCCAGACACAGTTGGGTTATATGCTTGCGGCTCCCACGCTCGGATGGATATCATGACCAGTGGTCGATTTATTCGGGGGTTCCCCCGAAACAACTCCCCTCTCCGATTCTGACGTACAGTTCCTCGACACGACTCTCCGCGACGGCGAACAGGCGCCCGGCGTTTCGCTGACGCCGGCGGAGAAGGCCGACATCGCCCGGAAGCTCGACACCGCCGGCGTCAGCGTCGTCGAGGCCGGCAGCGCGTGTACGGGCGCGGGCGAACGAGAGACGATTACCCGCGTCGCTGACCTCGGCCTCGATGCGACGGTGACCAGTTTCGCCCGCGGCGTCGAACGAGACGTCGACCTAGCCCTCGACTGTGGCGTCGACGGCGTCAACCTCGTCGTCCCAGCGAGCGACAGACACATCGAGGGCAAGGTCGGTACCACCCGCGACGAGGTCGTCGAGACCACCGTCGAACTCGCCGAGTACGCCAAAGACCACGGTCTCTGGCTGGAGGTGCTCGGCGAGGACGGCTCCCGTGCCGACCTCGACTTCCTCGAGCGACTGATGGATGCCGCCCTCGACGCCGGTGCCGACCGCATCTGCTACTGCGATACGGTCGGCCACGCGACCCCCGACCGCACCCTCGACGCCGTCTCCCGACTCGCCGCGCTCGGGCCGACGAGCACCCACACCCACGACGACCTGGGACTCGCGGTCACGAACGCGCTCGTGAGCGTCGCGGCCGGGGCGGACCTCGTTCACGCGACCGTGAACGGCATCGGCGAGCGCGCAGGCAACGTCGCGCTCGAAGAGGTCGCGATAGCGCTCGCCCACGGCTACGACGTCGAGACGGTCGACACCGAACGACTCTACGACCTCGCACAGACGGTTGCGACGACGACCGGCGTCCCGCTCGCGCCGAACAAGGCTGTCGTCGGCGAGAACGCGTTCACGCACGAGTCGGGCATCCACACCGACGGCACGCTCAAGGACGACGCGATGTACGAACCGTACCCGCCGGAGACCGTGGGTCGCGAGCGACGGCTGGTCCTCGGAAAGCACGCCGGGCGGGCCGGCGTGCGCGCCGCGCTCGACGAACATGGCGTCGATGTCGACGACGACGAACTCGGCGCCATCGTCGACCAGATAAAAGCGATCAGCGACAGAGGCAGACGCATCACGGACACGGACTTGCTCGCCATCGCCGACGAAGTACGGGGTCGCGAGCGCGACCGACGCGTCGAACTGCGGGACCTCACCGCCACGAGTGGCGGCACGACGCCGACCGCGAGCGTTCGACTGACCGTCGATGGAGACGAGCGCGTGGCCAGCGGGGTCGGGAGCGGCCCCGTCGACGCCGCCATCACCGCCACCAGGAAAGCGCTCGACATCGACGCGACGCTCGAATCCTACCACGTCGACGCCATCACTGGCGGAACGGACGCGCTCGTCACCGTCGCGGTCGAAGTGTCCCGCGGCGACCGGTCGGTGACCATGGAGGCGAGCGACGCCGACATCACCCGTGCCAGCGTCGAGGCGATGCTCGACGCGTTCGATCGCCTGCTCGCGGACGACCCGAACCCGGCTACCGTCGCGTGAGCGCGCCCCACCTCGCAGGGCCCGCCGCCCGCCGGCTCGGTGAGGCGAGGAGTCGCCGTCGAAGACGGTGACGACGGACCTCCCGCCGGCCGTCACGGGCGATGAACGACACCGTAGTACCCTCCTACCACTTCGACGCACGTCTTGAAGAGGCCGATGAGAATCGGTCCGACGAACAACCCCATCGCTCCGAGGAGATACGTCCCGCCGACGACGCCGACGAAGATGACCGCCGAGTGCATCTCCGACTCCCGGTCGATTATCAGCGCTCGGAGGTAGTCGTCCGTGACGGCGACGGACGTCATCCCCCAGACGACGACGAACGCCGCAGACAGCACCTGGCCGTTCGAGAAGAGGTAGACGACCGCACCGCCGAGAACCGGTGCGACGCCGATGACGGGGACGATAGCGAGAACCATCATCGCGAGGGTGAGGAGCGGGGCCTCGGGGACGCCGGTGAGGAACAGGCTGACGCCCGCGACGAGCCCCTGGACTATCGCGACGAGGATGTGACCCTTGAGGACGGCCCAGACCATGTGGTTCGCCGACGTGAACAGTTCGTCGCGCACGGCCGGTTCGAGTGGCGTCATCTCCCGCAGCCACCGGACGAACAGGTGGCCGTCCTTGAGGAGGTAGTAAAAGACGAACACCAGCAGCAGGAATCCGATGAAAGCGTGGAGCCCGGCGCTGAGAATGGTCGATGCGCGACCGCTCACGTAGTCCCCCAGCCGTTCGACCCCCTGCTCTGCGTACGACTGAACGGGGACGGAGATGCCCGCGTATCGTCCGAGAAAGCGCTCCAGTTGCCGGAGTATCCTCGCCTGGGAGACGCCCTCCAGGAGAGCGGTCCCTTGCTCCAGTGCCGCGTTCACGCCGAGCGCCAGGGGAACGACGACGACGAGCACGACGAGGACGGACAGCAGTCCCGCGGAGAGACGTGGTCCGATGCGGTCCTCGAACCGTCGGTGGAGGGGAAAGCAGACGAACGCGAGGAGTCCGGTCGCGAGTAACCACGAGAGGAACGGTTGCACCAGGAGCCAGGTGATCACCGCCAGTACGGCCACCAGTATCCACGCGAACGTCGTTCGAGCGTCCATGCGCGAACACGTGCCCTCGAACGGACGAAGGCGTTGTGGGGGAGAGCCGAACGGTGCTGCCGTCTCTCCGAAGCGTCCGTCGGGAAGGAACTATTGCGTGCCGAAGCCGAGGAGTCCCGGATAGTCCGCGATGAGACCGTCGACGCCGGCTGCCGCGAGCCGCTCGGCCTGGAACCACGTGCCGAGCGTGTAGACGTTCACGTCTCGCCCCTCCTCGTGAGCGACCGCGAGGAGGTCGACGTCCGCCCAGTTGGAGCCCTCGGTGTAGTAGGAGTCGGCGTAGAACGGCGTGTCCTGGATCATGTTGTATGGCGGGTGAATTGCCTCGGCGTCGTACGTCCGGGCGATGTCGAGGCCGTCGGTGATCGAGTCCCAGAGCAGCGGCGCGACCGGAAGGGTAGACTGCTCGCGCACGGTGGCGAGGGCCGCCTCGTAGAACGACGACACGAGGACATCGTTCTCGTAGTCGTCGACGATGGCGAGTACGTCCTCGGTGAACGGTCGCCAGATATCTTTCTGTGCTTCGAGGGTCTCTCCGGACAGTTTCGACGCGAATTCGAGGTCGAACGAGCCGGGATTCTTGAACTCGACGTTGACGCCGACGCTCGGCGGAATCGCGTCCAGCACATCGGTCAGGAGGGGGACGGTCTCGCCGCTCCGGAGAACCTCGGCGCTCGTGACGACGTCGGTGGACGTCTCCCAGACGACGCCGCTCTCGTCGGTGAGCCCACGCTCCCCGCCGTCGCGCTCTGAGAGCCTGGAGTCGTGGAACACCACCACGTCGCCGTCACCGGTGGGAACCACGTCGATTTCTATCATGTCCGCACCGCGCGTCGCCGCGTCGTCGCTCTGTCCCCCTCGGGAAGCGGCGGCGACCGCGCCGACCGTGTTCTCCGGGTAGATGCCGGCGTACCCGCGGTGGGCGATGATCGCCGGACTAGCGTCGTTCCGGTCGTGGGCCGCCCCGCCGGACTTCTCCCGGGCGTCCGCGGTGCCGGCGTCGAACGTCGCGCCGACGGCCGCTGCACCTGCGCCGGCGACGAACGTCCGCCGCTTCATGCTGGCCGCGTCGGGAGTTTCGACTGGGTTCTGGGCTCCGTGACCGTTGTCATGTTCGGGCATTACGACTGACGCTCCTCTTCGCGCCGACTAATGTCTTTGTATTTTCTATATAGATAATTAAAATATACAAATACATCCTATATACATCGCCGTACGAGGGTGCGAGCTACGTTGCTCTCCGGAGTAGTTCGGACGCGGCGGATTCAGGGGAGGGCGGTTCGTTCGTCGGGAGTCGACGCTAACGTTAAGTCATGCCATGTCATGGTCGTATCTGTTCCTGCATGGCCAAGATAGAACAGTACGCGGCGGTCGGTCTCTCGCCGACCGTCTGGGGCGCGACGGAGCGCAGCGACATCCAGAAGAACCTCGACCACATCCACGACAACCTCAAGGCGGCGACCTGGCTCAGCAGCCTGGAACTGCCGGTGAAGCTCGCGGTCGTCCCCGAGGGCGCGCTGCAGGGGTTCACCGACGAGGTCTTCGACATGGACCACGCGACGTACGCGGACGAGATCGCCATCGACGTCCCCGGCGACGAGACGGACACGCTCTGTGAGTACGCGAAGGAGTTCGAGACGTACATCGTCGCGTCGGCGAAGGAGCGAGCGGGTTCGAAGTTCCCGAACAAGTTCTTCAACACTGCGTTCGTTATCAGTCCCGACGACGGGCTCGTCATGAAGCACCGGAAGGTGACGCCGCTGTTGCCCGTCGAGCGGTCGGTGAGTCCGCATGACGTGTGGGACGCGTGGGTCGACGAACACGGGGACGACCTCGACGCGTTCTTCCCGGTCGCGGACACCGACATCGGCCGCATCGGCATCTCGCTGGCAATCGAGGGTGCGTACCCCGAGTACGTCCGCGGTCTCGCGATGAACGGCGCGGAGATCGTCTGTCGCATCTCCTGTCCGGAACCGCTCGTGGCCAACGACGGGTGGCGCGTCCAGAACCGCGCCCGCGCACTCGACAACACCGCCTACGTCGTCGCTCCGAACCTCGGCACCTACTATCTGACGCCGGACGAGGAGACGCCCGTCGACACGTTCGGCGGCGGATCGATGGTCGTCGACTACAGGGGCGACGTCGTCGCGGAACACGACTACGGCGCCGGCTCCTCGTACGTCGGTGCGCCGATAGACGTCGAGGGCCTCCGCGAGTACCGGACGAGTTCGCCGCTCACGAACTGGCTGAAAGACCTCCGCACCGAACTCTGTCAGGTCGTGTACGACCGGGAGCTCTACCCGAAGAACCGGTATCTCGAAGAGCAGCCGCCGCACCACGACGAGTACGCCGAGGAGGTGACGCAGGCGCGCATCGACGAGATGGTCGACCGGGACATCTGGGTGCCGCCGTACCACGAGCGCGAAGACGAGTCGTCCGAGTAGTCCAGGTCCCGCTCTCCCGGCAGGGGCGGTGAAATCTAGCACCTCGCCCCTGGAATCCCAGGAGGAGAATGGACGGCGCTCCCGCTACGCGTTTCGCGGCGTAGACGGGTGAGTCCTCGACAGACGTGCGTGGAGACGTCCTTCGAGAAACTCGTCGCGTGTTTCGCCGGCGGAAAAACGGTCAGGACAGACGACGCCAGCTCCACTCGGGGTCCCAGTCGAACAGCTCCTCCGCCTTCGCGGTGTCGACCAGCGGCGCGTAGTCGTGCGCTTCGAGACTGCCGTGAATTTCGACGTCCGGGAAGACCTCCGCGGCGATCTCCCGGCTGGGGGTCTCGGCGCTCGTGTCGGGTGCCGACACCCAGACGCGCTCGTGTCCGTCGAAGTCGGCCTCGACGGTCCGGCGCACCAGGTCGACCGCGTCCGACGCGTGGACGTAGGTGAACAGCGTGTTGCGCTGGGTGTGGAAGTGGGCCGACTCGCGCATCCCCGCCAGGGTACGGTCGGCCTCGACGAACGTCTCGCGGGCCAGGTCGTCGTCGACGACCCACGGAAACCGCAGGGAGGTGATGGTCCGCGGCCGGTCGTCGGTGCGACGGGCGAACCCGTCCGCGGCGATTTCGAGCGTCTGTTTCCCCACTCCGTAGGGGTTCGACGGCGTGAGGCGGTGGTTTTCGTCGACGGGCAGGTAGTCCACCGTGACGGTCTCGGGCTCGAATCCGCCACCGATGGCGCTGAAACTCGACGCCAGCGTCACGGTGTCGATTCCGAGCGCTCCCGCGGCCTCCAGCACGTGGTAGCTGGACATGACGTTGCTCTCGTAGGTCCGATACCCCGGCGTCGCGTCCGGCGTCGGAATCATCCCGAGATGCACGACCGCGTCGGCGTCGCTCTTCGCCAGCGAGCCGTAGACCTCGCCCGCCTCCAGGAGGTCGGTCGTGAAGTAGACGTCGGCGCGCTCCTCCTCTCGCTTGCCCCGAGAGAGGTCGACGGTTCGGTAGCCTTCCTCGTTCAGGTGGGCGAGGACGCTCCGCCCGACGCGGCCGTTTCCTCCGGTGACAGCGACCGTCTCGGTCATGGTCCGTATGGCTCCTCGCGACCCTAAAGCGCCCCGGCCCGCGCCCGTCAGAGCCCGACGACGGCACCGTCGCGCCGTCCGTCGGCAACGCCGACGTAGCGGCCGTCTTCGGTCACCCTGATGGCCTGGGCGTTGCCGAGGTCCGTCGGTCTCTCGGTGAGCTGGAATCCGTAGTCCCGGAGCCGTCCCCGGACGTCGTCGGGGACCCCCGGCTCGTACAGCACTGCCGGCTCGGCGTCCTTGTAGATGCGCAGTGCCGCGACGGCCTCGTCTACAAGGAGTGTCCATCCCCCAGTCCATCAGTTCGGGGCCGTACTCGTCCGGACTACGGCCAGTTGGAACGAAAATGCCAGCGCCGGAAACAGCAGAACGAACGCGATGGTGAGTACCACCGACACCGCCAGCAGACAGAGGGTGACGAGTCCGGTGACGAGCACGAGCGTTGGGTGAGCACTCGTCCAGGCGATGCCGTGTTTGAACGCTGTGATCTCGTCGTCGCCCCGGGCGAGGAACACGAACGTCGGGATGAACACGAGAACGAGGTAGGTCGCGCCGTAGAACGCGGTCAGCGCGACGACTTCAGCGACCAAGGACGGCGTCGCCGCGAAGGACAGCACGTACGAGAGACCGGCCAGTCCAAGCGCCATCGGTACGCCGGTGAGCAGTGCTGCTGGTAGACCGGACGAACGAAGAACCGTCCCGACGCGTTTCCAATCGATTCGGTTGGCGTCGCTTTTCAATCCGATGATCGCGACGTACGCGCCCAGGGTAGCCGGACCAATCGTGACGACCGGTAGCGAGAGGAAGAACCATGCGACGCTAATCAACACGAGACGGAAGGCGTTGGCGTACACGAACCGCGGCGTGTCAACGAGAGCTCGACGGAGCGTTTCACGGTCGGTGCGGTCGCTCACCGAACCCTCGTCCTTCTTTTCGTCGGATGGCGCCGCCGAGTCGTGGGGGTGATTCGAATACACCATATTATCCGGTAGAGGCCTGCATCTGCACACTGGAGATGAGCTTGTCCTGGAACAGGAGGAAGACGATGAACAGTGGCAGAGATGCGATGGCTGTCGACGTCATGATGACGTTTGGAGATAACGCGTTCACCGAACGGAGCGTTACGACACCGATGGGGAGCGTGTAGAGCTTGTCGCTGTTGAGGACGATGAGCGGCCAGAGGAACTGATTCCAGCTCCAGATAAACACGAACAGTCCGAGTGCCGTGAGAATCGGTGTCGACAACGGGAGGATTATCTGAGCGTAGATGCGCGGTACCGAGAACCCGTCGAGTCGTGCCGCTTCCTCCAGTTCCTCCGGGATGTCACGGAAGAACTGCACCAACAAGAAGACACCGAGCGGGCCGGCCGCGAACGGCAGGATAATCGCCCAGTAGCTGTTGATCATTCCGAGATCGTTAATGAGCGTGAACAGCGGAATGATATTCACGTAGGCAGGAATCATGAAGCTCGCGATGATGACGCTCAGAAGCGCACGTTGACCCGGCCAGTCGAGCCGGGTGAGCGAGAACGCGACCATCGAGTCGACAACCAGTACGATCAGCGTGGTCAACCCCGAGATGACGAACGTGTTCCAGGTCCACTGGAGCAGAATCGGCTCGTTGAGCAGATACCGTTTCCAGATGTCGAACGAGACCGCGGGTGGAATCCAGTGGAACTCACCCGTAGCGATCACTGCTGACGGCGTCACCGACAACTGGAACATCCGCCAGTAGGGGAGGAAGAACAGCGCGGCGACTCCGTACATGACGACATACAGTGCCGCCCGCTGTAGTGTCTGCCGGTCAACGTACTGTGCACGCCAGGATTGTGTTCTGGCCGACGTTGTGTCTGGTGCGGTAGTGTCAGTGTCAGTCATCGTTCGTCCCCACGAGGTAGTAGTTGAGTAACGATACGCCGATCAGAATCACCAGCAGTGTGTATCCGACTGCGGCGCCGAATCCGAGTTCGCGCGTCTGGAACCCGAGTTGATAGAGGTAGAGCACGAGCGTCTCCGTCGTTCCGACTGGGCCACCCCTCGTCATGAGGTATGGCTGTCCGAACACCTGAAACTGGAAAATAGTCGACGCGACGACAACGAACAGCAGGGCATTTTTCATGTGCGGGAGAGTGATGTCGCGAAACATCCGCCAGGGGCCGGCTCCGTCGAGCTTCGCCGCCTGATAGAGCCGTTCTGGGACGTTTTGTCGTGCTGCGAGGAGAACAGCGAAGTAGAAGCCGGTCTGCCACCAGACGGTCGTGAACACCAGTGCCGGCATCGCCCACATTTCCGAATTCAGGGGTGACCCGTGGAATATCCAGCCAAGGTAAGCCGTGAACACGCCGTCCTGGGAGAACATCTGGGTCCAGACGATGCCGACCACCGAGACGGTGAGCACGTAGGGACTGAAGTAGACGAACCGGAGGAGCCGTGACCCTGCAAGTCGCTGGTTGAGTCCCAGTGCGAGGAGAAGACTGAGTCCGACGATCAGCGGGACCGTCAGGGAGACGAACTCGAGCGTGTTGAACAACGCGTTCCAGAACGCTGCGTCGTTGAGGAGTCGCACGTAGTTTGCGGCGCCGATGAACTCCGACTGGGCCGGCTGGAAATAGTTCCAGTCGAAGAGGCTCATGTAGAGGCCCTTCAGTAGCGGATACAGGAGGAAAACGCTGAACAGTGCCAGGTACGGTAGCGCGAACAGCAGACCCATAATCAGTTCTCGGCCCGAGACGTTCGTGGCCGATTCGCGGACAGCGGTGACGCGGTCGCTGATCACGTTCCTGGAGGCGGAGTCGACGCTTGATCTGGCCATTGTCCCGTTACCCTTTCAGTGCATTACCGAGTGTTTTCGCGCTCTTTTGCACGCCCTTCTTCACGCTGGTGTTCCCGAGGTAGATGTCGACGAACGGGCTCCAGTATTTGGCACTGTTGAGATGGACCGTCGACATGGGCTGATAGCGAACTTTCTTGTTCTTCACCATGTCGTACATCGTCGAGATGGTGCCGTGCTCCTTCCAGAGTTTCGTATCCTTGACTTCCTTCGACGTCGCAACCGATTTCGCCGCTGGCAGGTGCCCGCCGGCTTTCGCCCACAGCGTGTTGTTCTGAGTGACGTACTCGGCGAACTTCACTGCGGCCTGCCTTTCTTCCTCGGTGTGGTTCTTGTTGTGGGGGAAGTACAGCGAGTTGCTTTCGGCCCAGCCGATGTCGTCCCCGTCTCCGGGGAAGAAGAACGGTTCGTGGAAGCTGAAATCGAGGTCTTTCGGGAGATTGCCCGACTCGTTCTCGAAGTTGTTGATCGACCACGTACCGCCGATGAACATCGCCAGTTCGTTGCCGAGAAAGTCCTCGATGCGTGCTGATTCACTCTGCATCTTCGGGACGTCCCAGCCACGTTCGCCGGTGATGCTCGCCATTAACTCGGCCGTCTGCATCCCGGTCTCGTTGTCGAACGCAACGGTCTGATTACCGGGCTTCCCTTCGAGAACTGTACCGCCGGCCTGGATTAGCGCGATAAGATACGTCCGGAGCGCGGCCTGTCCAACTTTCCAGTTGAGAAACGAGAACGGTCTCGCGTCAGTCTTGCTCTTGATGGTGTTGCAGACCTGCTTGAACTCGGACCACTGTTTGAAGTCCGGGTCGACACCAGCTTTCTTCAGAATGGCATCGTTCGTGTACAGAGCTTTGCCGTGAATGTCGATTGGAAGTGCGTAGGTGTTGCCTTCCACTTGGAGGCTGTTCCATGCAGTCTCGAAGTACTTGCTTTTGGCCCCGTTCGAGAGGTACTGATCGATCGGTTGGCACGCATCTTTCAGGTAGTGGCCGTACGAGCCGTAGTAGCTGGCGATGTGTGGCGCGTTGTTCGCGTTGACTGCGGTGAACAGTTTGTTGAGGAACTCGGGGAACGGGACGCTCTGGGTATTGACGTGAATCCCGTTGTCCTGGGAGTTGAACTCCTCGACCAACTTGGCCATCTCCGTCTGTTCCTGAGCCCCGAAATACATCCAGTAGTCGATCTGAGTATCACCGGAGTTCCCGCCACCGTTTCCGTTCCCGCTACCGCCACCACCACCACCGCCGGTGAGGCCTGCACAACCCGCGAGGGCACCGAGGCTAGTGGTCGCTCCAAGCCCTTTGAGTAAGCGCCGCCGTTCGATACCGGTGCTTCGTGACTCCCGCTCTCCTGTGCCATCTTCTGGCATACGAAGTTCATAACCACTATCGTTATTAATCCTTTGGATGTATTCAGAAGATGCCAAAAAATAACGTTTAGAGAGACTAGTAAGTAGGAATAGGGCTATCACGCCACCTCGGGATCGAGCAGTTCGCGATTACGCCGGTTTCGTACGACGACCCTCCTGCAAGAGAAGATTCTCTCCCGTCGACCCGTCGAACACGTGGATGTGCTCCTCTGGGAGCAGCAGGTCGATCGATTCGCCCGCCTCGTACCGGACGCTACCCGGAACGCGAACGGTCCACTCCGTCTCTCCCTTCGTCAGATAGAGGTAATTGTCGCTTCCCTCGTGTTCGAGCACGTCAAGGTAGGTGGTGATTCCATTCGCCGTCTTACCGTCAGCGACGTCTACATGTTCCGGACGAATACCCAGCGTCAGGTCGTCGGATTCGGCCGCGCGCTCGATTCGCATGGCGATCTCGTCCGAGAGGTCGTAGTCGAAGGCGTCGTTGACGAAGGTCCCATTCTCGTAGCCGACCTCGAAGAAGTTCATCGACGGACTACCGATGAAATCCGCGACAAACTGGTTCGCGGGCTCCGCGTACACTTCTTCGGGGGTACCGGCCTGTTGAATCTCGCCCTGGTCGAGAATCACAATTCGATCGGACATCGTCATCGCCTCCGTCTGGTCGTGGGTGACGTACACCGAGGTCGTCTCCAGTTCCTCCTGGATGCGCTGCAGTTCCGTCCGCATGTGAAGACGGAGTTTTGCGTCGAGATTGCTCAGTGGCTCGTCGAAGAGGAACACATCGGGTTGACGGACGATGGCACGTCCAGTCGCGACTCGCTGTTGCTGGCCGCCCGAGAGATTGCTCGGCTTTTTCTCGAGCAAATCTTCGATTCCCATCATCGTCGCCGTCTTCTCGACCCGCTTGCGAATCTCTTCGCTCGAAAGATCGGAAGTAAGTTTGAGCCCGTACGACATATTCTTCCTGACCGACATATGTGGATACAGGGCATAATTCTGGAACACCATCGCAACGCCCCGGCGCTGTGGGGCGACGTCGTTCACGACGTTGTCGTCGATACTGATCGTCCCATCCGTGATGTCTTCTAGCCCAGCGATCATTCGCAGGAGCGTCGATTTGCCGGAGCCGGACGGCCCCACTATCGTCAGGAATTCCCCATCTTCAACCTCGATGCTGACCTCGTCGACGGCGACGATCGTTCCTTCGTCCGAGCTGTACTCCTTGTACGCGTCCTCAATGTTAATCGTGCTCATGGCGCTCGTACCTTCCTTCACCGCATTCCGTTCTCCCGCGACCGCTGTAGTGTGATACGTATCTCATAACAGTTCGAGTGCAGCCAGCGACTGTTCGTACCCGGGGTCGAGTTCGAGTTCCCAGATGTCGAGTGAGCACACCCGTCCGGTACCGCCTCGGGCGACGAGATCGACCTGCGTGCTCTCAGGCAACGTGGGGTAAATCCGACTCGATAGACACTGCGCTTCGTTCGCGAACACCTCGACGACGGACCGGTCTAGAAACACGCGCATGCGGACAGTGCCTCGCTCGGTGTACTTGACGGGCATCCACTGTCGGGCGGTGTTCACCGACGAGTCCAGACTCGACTGGCCGCGCTCGACGGACACCTTCCGGTGGCGCGGATGAAACACGACGGGTGTCCGCTCACGTCCGTCCGGCGACGCTCGCAACACGAGGCCGATTTCGGCAACGTCGCCGGGTTCAAACTCGACGTCGATCTCTAGCGTGTCACCTTCGACAGTAACGAGGTCCTCGTCGGTTGGAGCGACTTCGAGGTCGGTGATCCGATGATGGGTGCCCCGGAGTTGCTCGATCTCATCGACCGGGTTGACGCAAAGCGAGCCGTCATCGGTCGTCGTGAGCCGCCGAGGAATCGACATTGCGCCAGACCATCCAGCATCCCACTGGGCACTCGCGTCCCGGTCCTCTCTGAGCCATCCGAACATGATCGTCCGACCATCGTCGTCGGTCAGCGACTGTGGCGCGTAGAATACCCCGTGATCAAGCTGGCCCGTCTCATCGGTCTCGAACCGTTTGCGTTCATCGTCGTATTCGCCACGGAAGTACGACACCGTCGAGTAATCCGATACGTGCAGCAGATCGCCGCCATCAAACGACAGAAACTCCGGACACTCCCACATCGGGCCCGTCTGACGCCAGTCACCGACGAGAAATGGTCCCTCATACTCCCAGTCCCGGAGGTCCTCGGACGAGAAGAGGAGTGCCGTTCCACCGACACCGTCGATGCCCGATCCGATGAGCTGTCGCCATGGGCCCTCTTCGTCGCCTGCTTCGGACCGCCAGATGGAGTGGTCACGGAACTCGGCGGTCCAATCGGCATTTGAGAGCAGATCCTCATTTTCCGGGGGCGTGTCGACGACGGGGTTCTCGGGCGATTTCTGCCAGTCCCGGAGCTCAGTGTCGTCGCTTGTCGCGAGACACGGTAGCTGATGACGCTCACTTCCGCCCGTGTACATCAGCGTCGGTGTACCGTCGTTGTCGACGAAACACCCTGACCAGCAGCCGTCCGCGTCGGGACCGCCTGGCGTTGGCGTGAGTGCGATCGGTTCGTCCTCCCAGCGGAAGAGATCCTCGCTCACCGCGTGTCCCCAGTGAATCGTTCCGTGGAACGGCCCGGCTGGATTGTACTGGTAGAACAGATGGTAGCGGTCGTTCCACTCGACGACGCCGTTCGGGTCATTGAGCCAGTTCGCCGGCGGAGTGAAGTGATAGCGTGGTCGATGTCGGTCATCGGACACTCGTTCGCGCATCGCTGCGAACTCCGCCGTACCTTTCGGCCGGCCGAGCGTCGGATCGTCCGGTACTCCATCCGCGAGGTACTCGATGGCATTCGAAACGAACACGTCTCGCGCGTCATCGTCTGAGCTGTCGTCGAAGTGTACGCCACAACCGATTCCGAGAACCGTACCATCGCCGACTTGCCACTGCACGACCGACTGCCGCGACGGACGGTCACGCTTCCCTTCCAAGCTCGAGGCGAGCACGTCGCCGTCCTGCGGCGTGGACGTCTCATACCACGTCGCACCCGGTGAAGTCGTCGCCATTCCTGTGGTGATCCGGAGGTCGTCGAACGACGCGAAGAGCGGATGATCCCGATAGAGCGCTTTCACGAGTAACCCAGTCGCCGGTGGTCGAGTACCATCGTACTCTCCATCTGGCGGTGTATGTTCGATATCGAGCGCAGCGGCGGCGGCCACGGCACCACGGCTGAGTACGAGCGCACCGCCGTCCTCGAGATACGAAAGAAGTTCCTCCCGGAGCCCCGGGGAAACGCCGTCGGGCTGTTCTCGGCGATGCCACCAGACGACGTCTACATCGACGAAACCCGGGTCTCTCCGGCCGGCTGCGTTCGGCACCACGATGGTCGTATCGACACCCGCCGCAGCGAGTGTCTCCTCGATGGCTCGCTGCTCGTCGCTCGGAGGCTCGTCTGTGAGGATACCTACCGTCGGTTCGTCCGCTGATTCGGTCATCACTGCGAACCTCCGCCGTTAATACGGCCAGAGTAGCTCGTTTTTCTGGACTGGGCGCGAGTGTTCGGTCCGGAAGTCGGGAGTTTCCTATCGTGTGTATGGTTGTCGTTACTCACGTCTACAGGCTCGTTATCTACCCACCGTAATAAAAATATTCACCACGGCCATTGTGAGTCTATAGGAGAACCATGAGGATGACTCGTTTGACTACCCATCGCTACTCCGGCGGTGCCGGAGAAAATAAAGCACTTGTCGCTCAACACACATCCATCGACCAATGAGCGACGATTCAGACGCCAAGGCGGCGCTCTTACTCGAGACGCTGCAGCAGAACGTTGGTCTCTCCCAGTACGAAGCAAGCGTCTATTTGGCACTTGTCAGGGGTGGAAGACAGACGATGACCGAGTTAGCCGAGTCGAGTGACGTGCCGAAACAGCGCGTCTACGACATCATTGACAAACTCCAGGGCGAAGGCTTCGTCGAAATCGTCGACGAGTATCCACAGAAGGCGTACGCCGTCGACCCGACGGAAGCGCTCACGCCAATCCAGCGCCGACTGGAACAAACCGAGACGTACTTGGACGAACTGCACGAGACAGTCGACCCGGTTGACAGCGGCGTAACGCTGTTCAAAAGTCGACCGACGATCGAAAAATACCTCCGAAACTCGATTCAAGACGCCGACGAAGACATCTTTCTCCTCGCTCCACTCACGACCATGGATAAACTAACGGACTCGTTGCAAAAACAGTCGACCGACGTCCGTATTCGACTTGTCATCTCGAACATCGATTCCGACCACGTCGTCGACGATACGATCGCTCTAGAGCACTCCTGTACGGACCTCGCCGACGACGTACACGGCATGGCGTCGAGCGAACCGTTGATTCTCACCACGGATCGCTCGACCGCCGTCTACTGGCCGACACCCGACGACGGTACCACGACGGGCCACCAAGGCTTCTATCTCACGAACCCCGAACTGGCGTTCATCCTCGACCGGTTCCTTTCGGAGATGATCTGGCCACTCACACGACCAGTCGACGGAATGGACGACCGTACTGCGCCGACGTTCCCCGTCCGCTACAGTCGTATTCGCGACTGCCTCAGAGACGTCAAGAAAGCGGCGAAAACCCGCCCGCTCGACTCGCTCGAGGTTGAGTTCGACGGCTACGATACCGAGACCGGTGACGCGGTTACCAAGCAGGGGATGCTCGTCGACTACTATCTGACGGACTACGACCTCACGGCGTACATCACGGTCGAGCTCGACGAAGCACGTGCAACGAGCGGCCAGGACACCGTCACGGTTGGCGGCTGGCACGCGCGCAACGAAGACTACGAGGCGCGCACGATCACGATCCGCGATCGCAATGGCGACTCCCGTCAATCGCTCGACAACGAGACACGGACCCACCTTGACGCCTGCCACGCCCAGCTCCCGGCATCGTTCGGTGACGGCCGGATCACTGCCGGATTCGACGCCTTCATCGACCGCAAGCGCGAAATCGTAGCCGACCGCACCGCAACCGGCGACTACGAACCTGTCCGGCAGTTCTCCGAACTTATCGAAACGCTCGTCGAGTTCGAAGCCAGCGAACGCACCCCCAGACTCGAGTGGCACCGGAAAACAACCGCTCCCGGCGGCCACACTGCCCACGTCGGTACCATCTTCGACAACCTCGGCTACGACGTCTCCATCATCGGGCGTCTCGGCGACCCTATCGCCCCCGAGTTCGAAGCACAGTTCACAGAGAGCGATCTGCTCACCGTTGGATCGATAACTGCGACCGAGTACGTCGAATTCGACGACCGCCGCCTCCTGCTCACGGAACCGAACTGGAATCCACTCGAGTGGGATACCATCGTCTCACAAGTCGGCGTCGAAACGCTCGCCAACTACATCGACAACCGCGAAATCCTCACGGTCGGCTCCTGGTCGTCGACCCCGTCGCTGCCATCTATCTGGGACGGCTTCCGTACCGACCTCTGGCCACTCCTCGAATCACCGCCGCGAGCAGTTCACTTCTCGCCGGCCGACATCGAATGGCTCTCCGAGAGCGTCCTCAAACGTGGCGTCGACCCGCTCTCGACGTTCGACGACATCGTCCCTGTCACGGTCACCGTCTCCCGTAGCCAGACGAAACATCTCCTTGACGTCCTCGACCAGCAACCGAACGCCAACTCACTCGTTGCGAACGCCAGCGCTCTCCAAGACGAACTGGATATCTCGCAGTGCATCGTCCACACGTTCGACGAAGCAGTGCTCGTCGGAGAAGACACTACAGTCAGCGCCAGAGCTCCACGCTCGGCTAACTCGACGAACCTCAGGATCGTCGAGGAGTATTTCGACTTCGGTATCGCACTGGCACTGCTCGAAGATCTCTCGCCCGGCCCTGCCCTCGTCCTCGGTCATGCCATCGCCCGATACGTTACTCGACACGGTGAACCGCCGACCGGTACGGATCTCCACGCCTTCCTCGACGAATACGAAACACATCTCCCCACTAGTGATTGACGTCCTCCCCGCCCTGAAGGGCGGGGCTTTCTCCTTGCTCTCCCGTAACCCCACCTGCTAACCTGCGACTTCCACACCAATGTCGTAGACTGCATCCGTCTCCGTGCCGTTGCCTACGGCGTTTCGAGGATCGGAACCCGCTACCAGCAGCGACCGACTTGTGTTTCGTGCGTTGGAAGCCTCGCCGTTTGCGGCGAGCAGGACGTCACCTCGGAGAGTGCTGCCTCGAGACCGACATTCCGGGCTCCGTCGGTCCGCTCGAACTCGGGTCGGCCGAACGAAACGCAGGGTCCGCTCGACGCCGGAACTGTACTTCTCGTACAGTTGCCATCCCACGGGAGGAAATCTCCGTGACGGATTTCTCGAACATCCGATAGCGGATGAATGTAAGTCGCCGGGACACCGAAGTTCACCACCAGAAAGAGAGGCTCTACACCGCGTTCATGGATCTGCGTTGGGAAGGAACAGGAGATCGTCGCCGTTGTCCTTCGGCGTCCCGGTTTCGGGATTCGCTTTCGTCTCTATAACACGTCCGTTCGGGTACACGTCGAGGAGATCTTCCGTAACGACTATCGTCCCGTCGTATTCGTCGGTGATGATTCCTAGTTCTTCACGCAGGTCAGTAACTTCGTCACGACTCACGTGGGAGAGAACGAGCATTCCTGCGTCAGCTTTCCGGGCGTTCGTGCCGACTTCGCTCGGTGTTGAGTGAAGAGCCCGCTTCGGCGCGCACCTACTCATTTCTGATTCGGGCTTGAGTAAGCGATTCTGCACCAGTATGTCGGTCTCTGTCGCCAGTTCGGGGATGTTTCCGAGCTTCGAACTGTAGTCGCCCGTGAACGTGAACGACGTGCCCTCGTATGAGACACGATAGGCGAGTGACGGCATTGAACCGTGTTTGGTTGGGGCCGCGTCGACGGTAAGACCGTCGTCAGCGTACACAGTCTGAATCTTCCCAGGCGAATCGACTGGTGCGGTAATCTCGTGTGCCTCGAGATTTACCTCCGTTCCGAGATACCGCGTGACGAACTCGCGGAGGTAACTGTATGCGCCATTCGTCTCGTCGAACATCCTAGAGACCCAGTCTTCTGTCCCTGGGCGGGCTTCGGCACCGGTCGGGCCATAGATTCCCCACGAACGGCTATTTCGACCCTGTTGATAGGCTGCTTTGAGAATCGCCGGAAAATCCGCCGAATGGTCGACGTGAAGGTGCGTGAACAGTACAAGATCGAGTTTCGTAACGTCGATTTCGGCTTCACTGATGGCCGACGCGGTTCCGCCGCCGGCATCCACGAGTATCTTCGGTTCGCCCTCGATGTGGACGATATAGCCGACCGATGACCGTCCGTTCTTCAATGCGGACGCACCCGAACCGAGGACGGTCACGTACACATTCGCGTCATTCGGGGTGGACGTAGTGGGGGACGGTTGCTGTTGCTGCGCCGAGCCTGTCCCACTGATGCCAACCGTCGTTAACCCCGTCGCTCCAGCGGCTTTGAGAAACGCTCGTCTTTCCGTTCCAAAATCATCGGGGCTTTTCTCGGACATTGTAGCGAAATATTTTATTTTAGTCAGGGTTAATGCCAGTGAAGGGTTTCTAACTGAGAATATTTCCAATAGATTTAAACCCAGACCGTAGAATGACACTCTCTTCGCGCTGATGGCGTCGTGAGAGTGTCTGAGCAATCGAGAGACGATGACAGCAGTGTATCCCCTCCCCCACTGCGCTACTCGGTCGCTCCGCTCCCTGCGTTGCTCCGTGAGGAGGGAGAGTTAGTGTCTGCAGTCAAGCTACGGGGAGCTCGGGGTTTGACACTGAGGCGGTTCATCCGAAGCCAGCGTCACTTCCGGACGCTACCGGCGTTGACGGAAAAGACGACCGACGCTACCGTTCGCGAACGGTCATCGCAACCGGTTCGGTCGGCCTGAGCGTGATGACCGGACGAACCGACAGATCGTCGATCTCCGGGTCGAGACGCCACCGGGAGGCAATCGTCGCCAGCACGACCTGTGCTTCGACGGTCGCAAATCGATGGCCGAGACAGTGACGAGGGCCGCCACCGAACGGGAAGTACGCGTACTCCGGTCGGTCGGCGTCGTCGAGCCAGCGGTCCGGACGAAACGTCTCGGGGTCGGTCCACCAGCGCTCGTCCCGGTGGGCGATCCACTGCGGCAGGAACACGGTCGAATCCGCCGGTATCCAGTAGCCGTCGACGGTGACGTCCTCGACGGGTTCGCGGGCCGTCGCGTGCGTCGGCGGATACAGCCGTAACGCCTCCGAAACGACCGCTTCCGCGTACTCCAGTTCGGTAACGTCGGACAGCGTCGGAACCTGCTCGCCGAGTTTCGCATCGAGTTCCGCACGGAGTTTCCTGCCGACAGCGGGCGAGGTCCCCACGAGATACAGCGCATACGTCAGCGCCAGCGCCGTCGTGTCGTGGCCCGCCGCGAGTAGCGTCACCACTTCGTCGCGGACGGCCTCGTCCGACATGCGCTCGCCCTGCTCGTCTTCGGCGAGAAGCAGCGCCGACAACAGGTCGTCCCGCGTTTCGGCCTCGTCTCGCCGTTCGTCGATCAGGTCGAAGACTATCTCGTCGATTCGTTTTCGGCCGCGCCTGAACCGCCAGTTCGCGGGCGTCGGCACCCATCCGGGAAGCCACATGTTGGCGCCCTCGAACCGGGCCATCGCCATCTCGAACGCCTCGCGAATCTCCGCCTCGCGGTCGCCGAGGTCGGTGCCGAACAGCGACCGCACCAGAATCGACAGCGTGATTCGTCGCATCTCCTCGTCGATGCGGATCGTCTCGCCCGGCGACCACGCCGTTATCGCCGCGGCCGCCTGATCGGCCATGATCTCCGCGTAGGTCGCGATCCGGTCGGGCCGGAACGCCGGTTGCATCCGGGTTCGCTGCCGACGCCAGTGTTCGCCGTCGCTGACCACCAGCCCGTTGCCGAACAGCGGCTTCAACCGTCCTTGCCCCATCTCGGCCTTTCGAAATCGGTCGTCCTCGGTCACGAGAATGCGCTCGATCTGCTCTGGGTGAGCTACCATGTACGACTCGATCGGCCCGACGTTCGTGTACACGACGTCGCCGTACTCGCGAGCACACGTCTCGATGAACGTCAACTGACCGCGGAGGAATCGGTGGAGGTTCCCGACAACCGGTAGTCCGTCGGGACCGGGCGGTCGTCGAATCCCCGCCTCGGAACCCCTTTGCCGTGCTTCCGTCGACATCGCTCCGTGTGGAACTGTACCGTTCGACGTCGATAAATTCCCCTGCCCGTTCTGTCGGGCTAGTCGCCGCTCAGAGGTTACAGGGGAGGTCCGAGACCGGAACGCTGTCCGCGAGCAGGTCGGCAGCACGGTCGTACGGCGACCGACGCGAGGCGTCGACGCCGGGACGCGTTCGGTCGGTCGTCCGGAACACGGCGTCGAGAAACGCGGTTCGAGCGTTCTCGTTCTCGAAGAGACCGTGGAGGTACGTCCCCAGGATGCGGTCCGTCGCAGCGCTCTCTCCGCCGACGGGACGCTCCACCGGGCACGTGAGCGTCGACTGCCCCATGTGAATCTCATACCCGCTGACCGTTCCGTCCGCATCCGCGAGCGGGCCCGCGCCGTCAAGCGTCCGCGTCACTCGCTCAACGCGCTTGTCGGTCGAGAACCGCGTTTCGACCGGGAGCAGACCGAACCCGTCCACGACCTCGTGGTCGGCGGTGCTCTCGACCGCTGCGTTCGTGATGCGCTCGCCGAGCATCTGGTAGCCGCCGCATATCCCGACGACGGGACCGGTGAACTCGCGCAGTCGCTCGTCGAAGCCGGCGTCCCGGAGGGCGAGCAGGTCGTCGACGGTGTTCTTCGTTCCCGGAAGCACGACGGCGTCGACCCGGTCGCAGTCCGACTCGAGCGGTAGATACGCGACGCGGACGCCGGGTTCGTTCGCCAGCGGTTCCAGGTCGGTGAAGTTCGAGATTCGGGGGAGTCGCGGCACGCCGACCGTCACCGACCGGTCCGGCGGGACGTCGTCGCCGGTTCCGACCGTCGCCGACTCGCCGGGCGAGGGGAGCGAGACGCTGTCCTCCTCGGGAAGGCCCGGGTCGTCGTACGGAATTACGCCGAGAACCGGCACGCCCGTTCTGTCCTCGATCTCGTCGATGCCGGACTCCAGTAGCGTCGGGTCGCCGCGGAACTTCGTGAGTATCGCGCCGAAGACGCGGTCACGGACGTCGTCCGGCATCAGTTCCAGCGTCCCGTAGAGGCTGGCGAACGCACCCCCGCGTTCGACGTTCACGAGCAGGAGGACGGACGCGTCCGCGAACCGGGCCGTCTCGACGTTGGCGAGGTCGCGGTGCCGGAGATTGATTTCGGCGATGCTTCCGGCCCCCTCCGCGACGACGACGTCGTAGCGGTCGGCCAGCCGTTCGTACGACTCGACGGCCGCCCGACGCGCCTCCTCCCAGTACGTCTCGTAGTACGAGCCGGCGGGAACGTGGTCGACGGCCTCGCCCCGTATCACCAGTTGACTCTCCCCGTCACCGCGCGGTTTCAGCAGGACCGGGTTCATGTCCGTGTCCGCCGGCGTTTCGGCCGCTCGCGCCTGCACGTACTGCGAAACGCCGATCTCCCCCCAGTCGCCGTCGGTATCGGCGACCGCCCGTGCGTTGTTGCTCATGTTCTGGGCCTTGTACGGCGCGACCGCCACGCCGCGTCGCGCGAGCAGTCGGCACAGCCCCGCCGCGACGGTACTCTTCCCGGCGTGGCTTTCGGTCCCCGCGACGAGCACCGTCTCGGTCATCAGTACTCGGTGCCCTTGCGGGCGCGCTGGCCGGCGTCGATCGGGTGTTTCTCCTTCCGGACGTTCGTGACGAGGTCGGCGTGTTCGACGACGTACTCCGGCCGCTCGTGGCTACCGGTGAGGACGAGTTCGAGGTCGTCCGGTTTCGATTCGACGAGTTCGACGACCGTCTCGGGGGCGAGCAGCTCCCGGTCCACCGCGTAGAGGATTTCGTCCAATATCAGCATGTGCACGCCCTCCTCGGGCGGGGCGTCGAGTGCCAGCGGCTCGTCGAGGGCCGCCTTCCCGGCCGCCCGCAGGAGCTCCTCGGTGCGCGCGAGACCGGCCTCCGCCTTCGCCGCGTGCTCGTCGTCGTCCGACCCGTCAAGGAACCCGTGCCAGCCGTAGTGGCCCGTGTTCTCGTAGCTGAAGCCGGGGAACTGTCCGATGGCGTTGTACTCCCCGCGAACGTCCTCGACGCTCGACGCTCCGCCTTTCATGAACTGGAGCATGTGAACGCGGTAGCCGTGGCCCGCAGCGCGAAAACCCATCCCCATCGCTGCGGTCGTCTTGCCCTTGCCGTCGCCCCACCAGACCTGGACCAGACCGAACTCCGCCGGTGCCGACGGTTCGACGGCCCTGGCCTCCGGTGGTCTTTCCGCCCGTTCTCCGCGGTCGGTATCGTCGGAACTGTCGTGTGACATCGTTAGAGTGCGTGTGTGGTGGTCGTAGGTGCCGCTCTCGACGACGGGGCAGCGACCGGAGTCGACGGCGACGCTCGTAGACGCTGCCCCCGACAGCCGGTTCTCGGCGACCCTCGTCGTGAGCTCTCGCGTCGACTCCTCCTCTCCTGTAATTAGTGCAACCAGGCTTTAGTTGTTCGGTGCAGTTCTCCCGGCGGCGAAGAAGGAGCCTCGCCCGGACGATTTTCCGCACTCTCGAATCGGGGGACCACGCCGGCGGCCGTCACGAGTAGCCCCCAGCGAAAGAAAGGGAAGACGACGTGGCGCTACCCGGTCACGGTTCGGACGAGCGACAGGACGCGGTACAGGAGCGTGTCGTCCTCGTAGTGGCGCCACCCCGTGAACCCGCCGGAGAGCGTCGCCGCCTCGTAGTCCCGCTCCTGGAGATGGTTCGTGGCCTCGCGCGCGACGACGCCAGCCTTGCAGACCGTCACGACCCGTTCGTCCTCCGGAACCCGGTCCAGGTGAGCGTCGAGCGCCTCCGTCTCGCCCTGCCGAAGGTCGTCGTACACCGGTGCGTTGTAGCTCCCGTCGATGTGTCGCTCGCGGTAGTCGTCCGACGGGCGAACGTCGAGGACGAAAACGTCGTCGCGAGATAGCCTTTCGTCGAGTTCCGACGGACCAATCTTGCTCATCGGACCCAATATCGCACTGGAGGCGTTAGTACCTTCCCGTTCGTTCCACGGTCGAGGCTCGTAGCGGACACCGGCATCTCCAGGCGTCGAGAGCGGAGGGCAGGGCAATCGTTGACATCCTCCTCGCCCTGAAGGGCGAGGATTCCCACGGCACCGCACCGCTGGGGTGGGATGTTTACGGTTTGTAGCCACCGCGTTGGACGGCTACTGGCTGTGCCAACCAGCCGTTACTCCTCTCCCGGCAGGGGATTCGGAGGTACTTTTGCTGACTGCACCCCCAAGTCCCACCACAGAAAGAGGGTGCTTTCTGTGTGGAATCAGGGAATCCCGATACTGTCCGATTAAGTGGGCGGGCAGGCCGCCTCGGTTGACTAATAGTACGGGATTGGATGACTTAAAACATCCATTCTGCACATCGAACGTGGTCTGTGGTGGGGGTGAGGATTCATCCCCTCCGTAAACGGCAGGGCTTACTCCTCGCACTTCCGTAACCGTTCAAACCGTTCACGAACGAAAACGATTGCCGGGGTCTAATACCAACTCCCTCATATATAGAAATGCGTCTGGCCATCTACTGTGTCTGTCACCCGACTTCCGTCGGAACGCCAGATGCGGACGTGGTGGGTCTGATGCCTGCCCCGCCACGTCCAGACGGTCTCTCGGACCTCGAATTCACACCGGAGAAGAGCGACCGTATTCCCGGCCGAGTACGTCCTGAAACCTTCCACTATCGTTTTATCTGCGCAAGGCCTTCTTTCCACCATGCGACTGCTCGAATCGACGACGAACTTCCCGGAGGTCGGCGCGAAAGACCAGTACCTGTCCTGTGCTCACTGTGAGAACCTGGTCGACATCGCCGCGACGCACCCGATACTCCTCAGGGTCGTGTACGACGACCTGGAGAACGGCGTAACGGAGACGATGCACTTCTGCTCCGGCGACTGCCGTACGCACTGGAAACGCGAGTCCGGCGTCGACGTCGACGACTGACGGGACGGACGACGGCTACTCGGGCGCGGACCCCACGTCAGCGGCGGCCGACGATTCTTCCGACGCCGGCGACCTCAGGGTTCGAACGTCTCCGTGCGCCGGTCGGTTCGTACGCCGTGTTCCGCCGCCTCGACCGACTCGGGAGGATCCGTGGCCACGTACCGCGACCGGAGGCTCTCCTGCACGGCGTCGCGCACGCTCGCTCTGGCCGCCGCGCCGATGGACGTCCCGCTCCCGGCGAAGGTCGCCGCCTCTCCGTCCGGGTCGGACGCGACGATCACGGCGTCCGTGGTCGTGCCGGGAAATCCGGTCTCGGCCAGCATCGTCGCGGTCTTCGCCTCGACGGCGACCGACATGAGCGTCGCGAGACTCCCGTCGTCTACGGCGCGGGACGTGCCGAGGATCACGTTCACCGTGCCTGGGGTCCACTCGCCGGACTCGGCCTCGGTCGAGGGACCGTCGTCGTCCCCGCTCGTCGGAAGCGCCGCGGGGTTCGAGATGCCCGCGGTGACGACGGCCTTGACCGCATCGCATCGCGCCCCGCAGGCGTGGCGCAAGTCGACGCCCGTGAGCAGGGTCGGGCCGGCGCGTTCGAACCCCGCCTCTCGGCGTCGCTCCCCGATGTAGGCGTCGAGGTCCGTCCGCTCGAATCCCTCCGGCACCGAGACGTTGTAGGCCGCGTCGGCATCGACGTATCCGCCGCCCCACCCGCTGCTCAACCACCGGGTCCCGCCCCGACGGGCCTGCAAAACCCCGTTCCGGACGGTGAGCTCAAACATCTTCGAGGACGTCGAGCAGTCGGTCGTTCTCCGCCGGTACCCGAACCGCCACGCGAACGTGCGAGTCGAGGCCGCGGAACGTCGTCGCGTCGCGGACGGCGACGCCGCGCTCGCGGGCGCGTCGCACGACCTCCTCGACGTCTCGCTCGCCCACGTCGAGCAGCAGGAACGGCGCGTCGGAGAGATGGACGTCGAACCGGTCGGCGAGCGACGCTCGCATCCGGGCGCGCTCGTCCCGGACGCGCTTTCGCGTCTCCGCGACGAACTCGGTGGCGTCCATGCAGTGGACGCCGACATCGGCTGCGGGCGTGCCGAGCGTCCACGCCCGTCGGGCGATTTCGAGACGCTCCCTGGCGGAACCGGTCGCAACAGCGAAGCCGGCGCGCAGTCCGGGGAGGCCGAACAGCTTCGTCAGCGAACGGGCCGCGACGACGCCCGGACGGCCGGCCAGCGAGTCCCGGTCGGTGAAGCCGAGGAACGCCTCGTCGACGAGCAACGGCGTGTCTGCCGCCCGACAGCGGTCCGCGTACGCCAGCAGTCGGTCGCCGTCGTAGGCGTCGCCCGTCGGGTTGTTCGGGTTACAGACGACGACGAGCGCGTAGTCGGCCGGGTCCGTTTCGAGGATGCGGTCGTAGGGAACGTACTCCGCGTCGGCGCCCTGGAGGCGCACCTCACGGGCGTACTCGCCGAAACTGGGGTACGGAACGAGCACCGGGTCGCCCGCGGAGACGGTCGTCTCGATGGTCAACCGGATAGCCGCGAGGCCACCCGGAGTCGGGACGACCTGGTCCGGCGAACAGTCGACGTACGCGGCCGCCGCGCGACGGTACGCCGGGTAGTCGTCCGGCGGATACGTCCGCGACCGTTCCAGCGCGTCCCGATACGCGTCCTCGACGCCGTCGGGCGTCCGGGGGTTGGTGTTCGCGCTGAAGTCGAGTAGCGCCGGGTCGTCGGTGCTCCCGTGCGGAACGCGCTCCGCGCCGTCGACGGCGTCGGAGTTCACGGTCGTCCCCCTCCGGCGTCTCGCGCGAACGCCTCCGCGACCGCGGCGTCGGACTGTCGGTTCACGTTGACGGCGAGGCGGGCATCGTAGGTAACGTGTGTGGTTTCCGCGTCCGATTCGCCGACGACGTTGACTCCCGTCGGGGCGAGTTCCCGCCCGCTGGCGGTGAACGTCGTGTCGGTACCGACGCCGAGTCGCCGCTTGAGCACGGCGGGAACGCACGTCGTCAGCGAGCCGTGGTCGTGGCGGGCGAGCGTCCGGTCGACGACCGCCCCGTCGAGCAGCGGGAGGTCCGAGACGACCGTCAGGACGGGCGGATCGACACGTTCGAGCGCGTACCCGAGGTCGTCGACGTAGCCGTCGCCCGGCGCGTCGACGACGGACGCCGACGTCGAGCCGAGGTGCCGGCGCGTCGCCGGCGTGTGCCCGGAGACGACGGCGTAGACGTCGTCGACGCGACTGTCGTCCAGCGCGGTTCGCACCCGGTCGACCATCGGCGTGCCGCCGACCTCGAACAGCGGTTTCTCGACGGGCGCGTCGAGCCGGGTCCCCTCGCCACCGCACATCAGGAGAGCGTCCACGCGACCACCCCCGCGTGCAGTGCGACGACGCGAGCGAGTTCGTTCGCGGCCCCGAAGACGTCGCCGCTGATGCCGTCGAGCCACGACCGGGCCCACCATCCGACGCCGAGAGCGGTGACCAGCCCGGCGCTCACCGAACCGGCACCGACGACCGTCGGCCGGGCGAGAGCGACCGCGGGCACCGCAAGGAGGAGCGCGACGGCGAATCCGCCGACCGTCTGGTCGACGAGCGCCGCCCCGAGTCCGTCGTGGGCGGGCGACCCGACCGCCGCGAGTGCGGCCATCCCGAGCTTCGCACCGACTTCCGACGCGACGACGGCGGACAGGGCGGCTACGATCGGAAGCCGGGCCAGGCCGAGGCCGGCCAGCGCGAGACCGGCGACGCCGAGACCGACGGCGAGGACCGCGCCGACGCCGACCGTCGTGTCCTTCATCACGGCACGGCGTTTTTCGGCACCGTGGACCGCGGCCGCGTCGCCGAGGTCGGCGAGCCCGTCGACGTGGTTGACGCCCGTGACGCCGTACGTGACCCCGAGGAACAGGACGGCGCCGACCGACGCGGGGACCGGAAGGACGAACGGCACCGCGAGGAGCGCACCGATGACGTATCCGGCGAGCGTGAACGCCGCGGGCGTCCGTCGAAACGCCTCCCACGCTCCCCGGTCCTGGCCGACCGGCAGCCGACTCAGGAATCCGAGCGCGCCGCGGAGCGCGGTCAGAACCACGCGACCACCCCCGTCGCGGCGTACGCGAGCAGGCCGGCTCGATGAACGACGCGCACGCCCCGCTCCACGTCCTCGACGGCGGGCAGCCGTGCGCGGGGGTTGAGCGTGTAGACCTCCGGCTTCTCGAAGCGCGTTCCGAGCGCGGCGGCGAGCGTCGCCATCGGCCAGCCGGAGTTCGGCGACGGCGGCTCGTTCGCCCAGGAGCACACCGCTCCGAAACCGCCGGTCGCGGTTCCCGCGAACGCGATGAGGACGGCGCTGGCTCTGGCCGGCACCCACATGACGACGTCGTCGAGGCGGGCGCTCGCCCAGCCCACGGGTTTCGAGCGATAGCCGAGCATGGAGTCCAGCGTGTTGACGGCCTTGACCCACGCGGCGGCGCCGGCGGCGACCGGGAGCGAGAACGGCGCACAGGCGGCGAACGCGAGCAGCGGCGCGACGAGGCCGTCGGCCAGGTTCTCGGAGAGACTCTCGGCGACCGCGCTCCGCACCTGGCCCGCCGAGAGGGTCGCGGCGTCGCGCCCCGCCAGCGCCCGGAGTTCGTCCCGGGCAGCGTCGAGGTCCGTCTCCGTCGCGCCGTTGACCTCGTCGGCCGTCTCGAGGAGCATCCGCATACTCGTCGTCGAGAAGAGGACCGTTCCGGCGAGCGCGCTGCCGACGAACGGATGCACCGCCACCGCGCGCCACACCAGGAGTCCGGCGACGACCGCGGCGACCGCCGGAAACGCCAGCGCGACGAGGACGCCCGCCGCGCGGGGAGACGGCCAGTCGCGGTCGACAGTCGCCGTCGCCCTTCCGAACCAGACGACGGGGTGCAGTCGTCGCGGCGGCTCCCCGACGGCCCGGTCCAGCACGAACGCGAGCGCGACCGCAGCCACCCCGGCGAGCGTCATTCTGCGCTCTCCAGGTGCGAGGGTACCGCCGTCAGCGGCACGTCCTCGAGCAGGACGCTCGTCGCGCCCGCCGCGGTCGCTCCGCCGTCCATGTCCGGGTCGTCGCCGACGTGACGGAGCTCCGACGGGGAGACGTTCAATCGTTCGGCGACGCATTCGAAGGCCCGCTCGTCGGGTTTTCGCCACCCGCAGCCGACGCTGCTGACGACCGCGTCGAAGGCGTCGGCGCGGAGCTCCGACCGCGAGAGGACGCGCGGGACGAGACCTGGGACGCTGCAGTTCGAGAGCACGCCGACTGGTCCGCGTTCGGCGGCGGCACCGACGGCGGCGCGAGCCCCCCGCTTCGTCCGGACGGGCGTCGCGAACGCGTCGAGGAGCGTCGCCCGTACCTCCGCCTCGGACGCCGCGACGCCGCGGCTGTCGAGCCCCGCGACGACGTGGTCGACCAGCGAGAGCTCCGCGCCGGACTCCGTCTCCACGTGTCGTTCGGCGTAGGCTCGCTCCCAGTCCGACGGGACGGGAACGTCCCGCGCGGCCAGTTCGGTCGCGACCGCTCGCGCGGGGTCGTCCGGCGGCGTCACCTCGACCAGCGTCCCGAAGAGATCGAACGAAACTGCCACTGCAGTACCGTACGAAGGTGGGATATTTCAACCTCGGGGACCGCCACCGCTCCGGCTGCGTCTCCGGGAGTCGTACGTCGAGCCGACTGCCGTCGGTCCAGGAGACGCCCGACGGCGGTGCTACTCGCCCATCCCGAGTCGGTCGTAGAGGAACGTCCACTCGTCGACCTGCTCCGTGACGAGCGCGGCGGTCGACGGCCCGCCCCCGTGGCCGGCGTCGGTCTCGGTCCGGAGGAGGAACGGACCGCCGTCGGCCTCGGCTTGCAGCCGCGCGGTCATCTTCCGGGCGTGGGCGGGGTGGACGCGAGTGTCCCCGACTGCGGTGGTGAAGAGGACCGGCGGGTAGTCGACGCCCCGCTCGACGTTGTGGTACGGCGAGTACTCGCGGATGTACTCGAACGCCTCGGGGTCCTCGGGGTGGCCGTACTCGGTGGTCCAGGACTCCCCGAGCAGGAACCGGTGGAACCGCAGCATGTCCAGCAGTGGCACCGTACAGCGCGCGGCGGCCCAGAGGTCGGGGCGCTGGGTGACGACGGCACCGACCGACAGGCCTCCGTTCGAGCGGCCGGTGACCGCCAGCCGGTCGGGGTCCGCGTAGCCGACCGCGCGGAGATGCTCGGCGGCCGCGACGAAGTCGTCGAAGGTGTGTTGTTTCTCCGCCAGCATCCCGGCCTCGTGCCACGCCTCGCCGTACTCCTGCCCGCCGCGGGCACACACCTGGGCGTACACGCCGCCGTCCCCGAGGAAGGGGAGACGGAATCGGTCGAAGCTTGGCGGCCTGCTGGAGCGGAATCCGCCGTACCCGTGCAGCACCGCCGGGTTGTCCCCGTCTCGTTCGACGTCCGCCCGGTGGCAGACGAACACGGGGACCTCGGCTCCGTCGGTCGAGTCGACGAACTCCTGGCGGACGACCAGCCCCTCGGGGACGTCGACGTCGGCCCGCGCGAGTTCGCGACGGTCGCCGGTGGCCGGGTCCGCCCGAACGAGCGTCGGCGGTCGGTGGAACGACTCCACCCGGTAGAGCACCGCTTCGGCGTCGTCGACCCGCAGGTCCGACACCGACGCGTAGTCGGGCAGGTCGAGGTCGCGAACGTGGCCGCCGTCGCGGTCGTAGACGGCGAGCCGCGAGTGGGCGTCTTCGAGGTACTGCGCCACGACGTGCTCGGTCGTCACGGCGAACGACTGGAGGATTCCCGCACGCTCCGGCAGCACCGTCTCGCACTCGTCGAACGCGAGGTCCCCTTCGCGTAACCGCCCGAGCGAACAGGTGAGGAGGCGCTTGCGCGGAGCTTCGTGGTCGGTCTGGAGGAAGACGGTGTCTTCGTGGAACACCACGAACGTCTCGGCGTCGCCGTCCGCGACGACGGGTCGCAACGCTCCGTCGACCTCGACGTACCAGTCGATGCCGCCGCCGACCGCCGAGAAGCCGACCGCCAGCGTCCCGGACGCCCGGTCGGTCCTGACCGTCGGCCAGACGTGCTGGTCGTCGTGTTCGAGCAGCGTCTCCTCGCTCCCGTCGAACCGCCAGTGGCGCAGTTCCGTCTCCATCTGGGCGCCCGCATCCGCGCCGCCGGTGGCGACGTAGTAGAACCCTTCGCCGTCGGCGTCCCACGCGAGCATTCCGGGACTCACGGCGTCGAACCCGATCAGTCCGAGATGCACGCGGCCCCGGTCTTCCAGCACGGCCACCGTCTCGGCGTCGGGCACGGTCGCGACGTGGACGTCGACGTGTTCGTCGCCGCCCTCGGTGACGGCGTAGGCGACGTGCTTGCCGTCGGGAGCCGGCAGAAACCAGCTCATCGACCGCGTCGGCGCGCCCTCGTCGTCGTTGGCCGGCCACGCGTTGGGGTCGACCAGGACGGTCCCGTCCCCGTCCGGCGACTCCCGAACGAGCAGTCGAGCGTGATCGTCGTCGGGCGCCTCGACGGTCTGGAAGTACCGGCCGTTCTCCGCCTTGACCGCCCCGTACTCCGTGACCTCAGCCAGCTTTTCCATCTCCGGGCGCAACTGCTCGCGAGTAGCGGTGTCGAGGTGCGTGTCGGCGTAGTCGTTCTGTGCCTCGGTCCACTCCCGCACCGCCTCGCCGTCGCCCTCCAGCCAGCGGTAGGGGTCCGGAATCTCGGTTCCGTGGAGGGTCTCGGTGACGACCTCTCGTCGCGTCGGCGGCGGTTCCGGTGACTCTTCGTGGCCCGACATGACGTCGAATAGATAGTTCCGGCCTCTATCTGAAAAGCGTAGGGGGTCGTGGCGACGGACGTGCGGTCTGGCGAGTCGTACCCGCTCTCGGCGTCCGCGGACCGGTGGTCGCCGCCGTCCAGCGCGGTCCGTCAGCGGGTCTCGGTTCCGACGGTCTCGCGGGTCGTGGTGCGGCGGCCTTTCGCCCAGCCGCCGATAGCGCCGGCGACGGCACCGGGAATCGCCTGCGCGAGCAGGACGGCCAGACCGAGCGCGAATCCCGTGACCGCCGGGAAGACCCCGGCGAACAGGGTCCCCAGCACCAGCCACGCGACGAGCAGGACGAGCCCTCCGACGACCGTGGCGAGGCCACCGTGGACGGCCCCGCGTCCCGCGCCGACGACCATGTATCCGGCGACCAGGCCGCCGACGAGGCCGGGGAGTGCCTGCGCCAGCCCGGACGTCCCTGCCGGCGGGACGAGCCAGGCGACGAGTATTCCGAGGACGAACGCGGTCAGGAATCCGGTGAGGACGGCTCTCCAGTTGATGTTCATGCTCGGGTGGAGGGAGGCGCCGGGAATCGATAAGTGTTCTTTAAAAGGTACGGTACGTTCGCGGTTTCGGTTTCCCTCCCTCCGTCGGTACTGAAGCACCTCCGATGGATCGACTCGCAGTCGTTCGGACCCGCAACGTGAGTCCGGAGCGACGCGTCGACGAGCGGTAGGACGGCGCTGTCAGCCGAACCCCGGATAGTGTTAAGAGCGTACGTGCCGTCGTCGATTCGTATGCGCGTCGTCTTCGATGCCGACGGCCTCAAAGAAATCACCTACGAGATGGACGCTCCGCCGCGGAAGAACGAGGTGGTCCGTCTTCAGGACGACGTCTACAACGTCGTCGAGGTAATCTGGCGGACGCGGAACGAGGGAGACGGGTTAGAGCCCGTCGTCGAACTGCACCGTAGTTCCCTCTGAGTGCCTCTCACGTCTCCACGTGAGGTAATTCGGCTCTCGCGTTTTCGGGGCTTCGAGGTCGACGAAGCGGTCGCCACCGTCGCCTGCGGCCCGAACGTCGGGTCGACGGCGGTCGTGTTCGCCCGAACGAATTATCCGAACGTCTAGCGTAGCGCTCACGCTCGGGGGAGGGAGATGAAGTTCCGGAACGACAAGGAGTCAGGACGGTCGGGACTCGGCTGGACGCTGTTTGCCGTCGCGCTCGCGCTGGTCCTCGTGGCGTCGCTCGGCGCGTACCTCGGCTGGCTGATATTCGGTCTGTTCCTGTACTACGTCGCGCGACCGATTTCCCGCTGGCTCCAGCACCGCGGTGTCTCGTCGGGCGTCGCGTCGTTCGTCACGATGGCGGTCATCGTCCTCCCGTTCGTGGGACTGCTCGGCGCGGTCGTCGTCGTCGCGGTCGGCGAACTCTCGGCGGTACGTCCGGCGGATATCGAGCGATTCGCACGAACGTTCTTCCCGGGGTTCGACGTCGAGACGATACCGACCGAACCGGCGCGGGTGTACGAAACGGTCACGGAACTGCTCAGCGACCCGTCCATACAGTCCGTTCTCAACCAGTTCGGCGCGTTCGTCGGCGCGTTCGCGACCCAGATGTACAACCTGTTTCTCACGCTCATCTTCGTCTTCTTCCTCGTCCGTGACGAGGATGCGATCACCGACTGGTTCCGGCGCACGGTCACCGACGAGGGGACGACCTACGACTACCTGCAGGCGGTCGACCGCGGTCTCAGTTCCGTCTTCTTCGGGTACACGCTCACCATCTTCGTCATCGTCATCGCGTCCGCGATAATCTACAATCTCCTGAATTTCGTCGCACCGCCGAGTATGGCGATTCCGATGACGGTGCTCGTGGCAATCGCCACCGGCCTCGCGACGCTCGTTCCGCTGGTCGGACGATCCATCGTGTACCTCCTCGTCGTCCTCTATCTGGGCGTCGTCGCGGTCCGGACCGACCCGACCCTGCTCTGGTTCCCGCTCCTCTTTTTCGTCGTCATGGGTTTCGCGTTCGACAACGTCATCAGGACGTACGTCCGGCCGTACCTCTCCGGACGGCTGTTTCATACCGGGCTGGTCATGTTCGCGTACCTGCTCGGGCCGCCGATTTTCGGCTGGTACGGTATCTTCCTCGGACCGTTCGTCATGGTCGTCGTCGTCCAGTTTCTCTGGGTGGTGGTTCCGCGACTACTCCGCGAACGCCCGGCCGATGACCCGACCACGGGCGAACGTGCCGGTGAGGAGCGTCCTCCAGACGAGAGCGCCGAAGGAGAACGAGCGGAGTCCGACGAGAGCCGTCGGGACGAGGACCCGTCCGTCTGAACCGAACGGGTCCGCGCCGCGAGGTCGCGCCGGCGGGAGGGCCCGGTGGTAGTCAGAGGCACAGTCGGCGACGGCGCGGCCGGGCGACGCAGTCCGACGACGCCGTACCGGGCCTGGTTCAGAAAATCGCGTCAGCGTACGCGCCGACAAGTGACGCACCCGTGACGTTATCGGATTGGATGTCGTGCGGGTGGTATGCGTCTCGTTCAAGTGATGATTCCGGAGGGACGACGGGATTCGGTCCTGGCGGCGCTGGACGGACAGGACATCGACTACGCAGTGGTCGAGGAGACGGGACGGGGCGAGTTCGAGGCGCTGGTGTCGTTTCCCGTCCCGCCGAGCGGCGTCGAGCCGGTGATGGACGACCTGCGCGCCGCCGGCGTCGAGGGGGATGCCTACACCATAGTCCTGCCGACCGAGACCGTCGTCTCCCGACGCATCGAGAAGCTAACTGAGCGGTATTCTGGCCTTCGGATCTCGCGCGAGGAGCTGATGGCGCGAGCGGAGGACCTCGCACCGGCGCTGTCGACGTACGTCGCCCTGCTCATCCTGAGCACCGTCATCGCGACCACCGGACTGCTGCTCGACTCGACGGCGACCATCATCGGCGCGATGGTCGTCGCACCGCTGATGGGACCGGCAATCTCCACGAGCGTCGGAACGGTAATCGACAACGCGGCGATGTATCGGCGCGGCGTCGCTCTCCAGGTCGCCGGGCTGTTGCTGGCCATCGCCGTCGCGGCTGCGCTCGCCGCGCTCGTCCGGGGGACGGTCCTCGTGCCGCCGGACCTCGAAATCCGGCAGGTACCACAGATCGCCGAGCGGACCAACCCGAACTTCCTGTCGCTGTTCCTCGCGCTCGGGTCCGGCGTCGCGGGCGCCATTAGCATCTTCCGGGGTGCCGGGTCGGCGCTCGTCGGCGTCGCCATCGCCGTGGCGCTCGTGCCGCCGGCCGCGACCGCCGGCATCGGTATCGCGTGGCTCGACTTCGGCGTCGCCGTCACCGCGACCGTCCTCGTGCTCGTGAACCTGCTCGGCATCAACCTCTCGGCGCTGCTCGTGTTCTGGTTCGCCGGCTACCGACCGCCCGAGGCGGCGGCCGCGGACCACGCGAGGGCAGCGGTCCGGTCGAACACGATCCGCATCGTAGCCGGCATCGTCGTGCTCTCGGTCGTGCTCGCGGCAGTCACGTTCGCCTCGTACCAGGCGACGACCTTCGAGAAGGAAGCGACCGCGGAGGCGGAAGCCGCGCTCGGGAGTCCGGAGTACGACAGGCTCGACTACGTCGACGCGGAGGTCGACTACTCGCCCGCCGACGTGCTGCTCAGTCGCCCGGCCTCGGTGGAGGTCGTCGTCGGCCGTCCGGCCGGCTATCGGCCGCCGCCGGACGTCGCCAGTCGGCTCGACCGCCGGATAACGGACGCCACCGGACGGGAGACCGGAGTCCGGGTCGGGTTCATCGAGGAGCAGCGGTCCGGGGCGGCCGATGTCTCAAGGAGCGTTGGGTAGCGTGCGCTCACTCGACCACCGTGACGTCGAACTTGCTCCGCCAGCGATATCGCCGGCCTCCCCACACGAAGGTTCGGCGAGCGAGCGCGTAGGCCATGAGCGGTAACTGGACGAGTATCGCCGGATAGGCCAGCAGCGCCGTCCAGCGACGGACGCCGAACATGGTGTAGATTCCCGCGAGGAGCAGCGTGGTGACGCTGAAGGCGTACGTCGGCAGGAGCAGACAGAACGCGGCGACCGCCGCCGTTACGGTCCCCATGAGCGCGGTGTCTCTCGGTTCGTGCCGGTGGACGATCTGCGTGAAGCGGACGTGTCGTTCGAGCGTCTCGCGGATCGTTCCGCCGATTTCAACCCGTCGAACGCGTCTGAGAGGGGTCGCGTCCAGATGTTCCGAGAGCAGGCCGTCGTCGCTCACCGTCCGCCGGAGTTCGGCGAGGAACGCGTCGACGTCGAGGTCGTCGCGCTCGAACATCACGGCCCCGCCCCACGCTTTGTCGTTCGCGTAGGCCCCGAGCGTCCCGCCGAGTGCGTAGACCGGTTCGAGGAGAAGCGAGAGCGGGTCGCGCCCGACGAAGAAGGGAAGCTCCGACACCGGGCCGTGCCGTTCGTAGTCGGCGTGGAGACCGGCGAGCCAGGCCGGCGGGTGGTGAAAGTCGTCGTCAGTCCACACGAGTCGGTCGTGTCGAGCGCTCTCCATCCCCGTCGCGATGGCGTTCGCCTTCCCCGAACAGCCCGTCGGTTCCCCGGCGACGACGAGGCGGGCGTTTCCGGGAAGGTCGTCGCTGCGGTCGGCGATGGCGTCCGTGTCCTCGTCACAGATGACGAGGAGTTCGTCGGCCGGACGAAGCTGGTCGGCCACGTCCGCGCAGGCGGACGTCCATCGAGTGGTCGGAAGGAGAACGCTCGTCGGCGGCACTTCGTCCATCGTTTCCGTCTCGGACCGGGAGGGAGAAATGTGTTTTCGTTGATACCAGAGTCGTGGAGGTCGGCGAGCGGTCGCATCGGACGCGCCCCGAGTACCCGATACGACGACGCCATCGTGAGGCGGGGTGGCGACGAACGCTCAATCCAGGTCCGCCCGACCGAATCGGACGTATCCGAACAGGGGTGCGACGACGGCCCAGACCACGAGAACGGCGAACGAGAACTCCGCGGAGACCCAGACGGTCTCTACGTTCCCCGGATGCGTGAGCAGCGGATGGTACCGTTCGGGTTCGACCATCAGTTCGTTCGAGACCCTGACGTAGGCGTTCATCGGATTGATGCGCCCGAGCAGGAAGTACCACGCGGGGGTGTCCCGGTACACCGACGCTTCGGCGAGGCGGAGACCGACCATCTGGACGCCCATCCAGCCGAGCCGAAAGACGACGAAGACGCCGACGAGAGCCGCCACGCCACGCGTCACCGAGCTGAACGTCCCCGAGATGCTGAGACCGAACCCGACCCAGACGACCGCGTAGAGCAGCGTCACGACGCCGAACAGGAGATACTGTCCGAGATACACCGTCGGATAGGTGAGCAGGACGACCGCCGTCGCGACCGCGAATCCGACGATTGCGGTCCCGAGGACGATGCCGATTCTGCCGAGGTACTTCCCGGCGTACACCGTCGCTCGCGAGACGGGCAAGCCGAGCGTGAACCGAACGGCACCGGAGGCCCGCTCGTTAAGAACTGCCCCGTACGTCGCGACGAGGACGACGAGCGGGCCGAGAATCGAGAGCAACGACCCGCCCGCGAAGATCGTCTCGTCGGTCGTGAGCGGTGGAGCGTACGGGCTGTGGAGCAACTGTTGAACGAAGGCGGTCACGGCGGTCAGTAGCAGGAACGCGACGCCGAGACCGAGCAGCGTTTGGTCCCGCCTCGACTGGAGGACGTCGCGTCGCATCACGAGCAGGACTTTCCGTCTCACGTCGGGTCACCGCCCACGCGCTGCAGGACGGGCGTATCGTCGGCGTGGCGGCCGCCCGATTCGGTCGTGTATCTGGAGAATATCTCCTGGATCGACGGTTCTTCGGTCGTGAAGTCGACGAATCCCGCGTCGGACCGGTGAATGCGCTCCAGGACGGCGAGTTTCGTCTCCCCGCCGCGACATTCGACGACGATACGGGAACCGCTGGCGGAGACGGTGGCGACGCCGTCGATTCCCCGGAGGTCTGCCAGAACCGACTGTGGCGTCCGCTCGACGGTCACCGTCAGCGTCGTTTCGGCGGCGAGTTCGTCCCGGAGTTCGGTGACGGTCCCTTCCGTGACGAGTCGTCCGTCCAGCAAGATTCCGACGCTGTCACAGACCGCTTCGACTTCGTCCAGGATGTGGCTGGAGAAGAAGACGGTCGCGCCGCGCTCGCTCTCCTCGCGGACGATTTCGCGGAGCCGACGGGCCCCGTTCGGGTCGAGACCCGTCGAGGGCTCGTCGAGGATCAGCAGTTCGGGGTCGCCGATAACCGCGGCCGCGATGGCGAGTCGCTGCCGCATCCCCTTCGAGTATCCGCCGGCCTCGCGGTCGCCGGCGTCCTCCAGGTCGACCCGGGCGAGCAACTCGTCGGGGTCGTCGTCCGCCCGTTTCATCGCGATAGCATGTTCGAGATGCTCTCGACCGGTGAGATTCTCGTAGATGTCGTACCCTTCGAGGAGGACGCCGGTTCGCTCTCGAACCGCGATGCTGTCCGTCTGGGCGTCGAACCCCAGGACCGAAACGGACCCCGACGTCGGTCGGATGAAGTCCGTCAACACGTTGATCGTCGTCGACTTTCCGGCTCCGTTCGGGCCGAGGAATCCGAAGACGGTACCCTCGGGCACCGACAGGGAGAGCGAATCGAGCGCGGTAACGTCGCCGTACCGTTTCGTGAGCTCGGTGATCTCTATCGCTGGCATGGGTCCTCCCGTTCTCTACGGGCAGCGGGGAGCAGTTGGAGGGCTGACATCGGATATGTGTGCTCGGGGAGAGATTAAATAGCTGAGGGTGTCCCTGCAGCAGCCGCCGAGACGAGCGTTCGACGGGTCACGACGGACGAGTACGGCGACCGGAAGACGACTCCTCCCCGCGAGTCGACAGAAGTCGGGAGGGAGCCGGAGGGCGTGCCGGACACCGACGGAACCAGGTCCGATTCGGGTGGTCGTCCGCAAGGAGGGACCCGTACGTGTCGACCATCTCCGTTCGGTAGTCGCCACGGTTTCACCCGTCTCCGGAGGGAGACCGGTCCAGACCCCAGACGGTCCGAAATGGTTTGTGACTCGTGGTCCATTGACGAACCGATGGTCGACGCACGGGAGTACCACGAACGAACGAAACACTCGATGGAGAGCGTCCGCAACGACGCTTTTTCGCTGGACTACGCGAACAAGCCGCGGCCGTACAAGGTGTACGAGGACCGCCCGCGCGTCTCGCCGCCGGAGCCGATGCGGTCGGTCGAAGAGCCGGCGCTGTCGGCCGTCGCGAACGCGAGCGCCGACCCGCGGGACGGGGAAAACGCATCCTCGGTCGATTTCCGGAATGTCGTCACGCTCTGCCATTACGCCACGGGCGTCACGAAGGAACTGGAGAAGCAGGGCCGGCGGATGCGCTTTCGCGCCGCGTCCTGCACGGGGAAGCTCTACCACGTGGACCTGTACGCCGTCGTCGGCGACGTCGACGGGGTCGCCCCGGGCGTCTACCATTTCGACCCCGACTCCGGGTCCTTCGACGTGCTCCGCGAGGGCGATTACCGCGGCGCGCTCGCACGGGCGGCGGGAAGCCAGCGGTCGGTGTCGAACGCACCGGTAACGTTCGTCGCCACCTCCGAGTGGTGGCGCAACGCCTGGAAGTACCGCGAGCGAACATATCGCCACGCGTTCTGGGACTCGGGCACCATCCTCGCCAACCTGCTGGCCGTCGCGCACGGGACCGGACGCCGAGCGACCGTCGTCACCGGGTTCGCGGACGACGCCGTCACCCGACTGCTCGGCGTCGACCCCGAGGAGGAAGCGCCCCTCGAACTCGTTCCCGTCGGCAGCGGGGACCCCGTCCCGGACGCGTCGGACGTCGCGGCTATCGACCCAGACGAGACGCCGCCGTCGGAGGAGGTCGTCGACTATCCGCTGGTCCCCGACGCGTGGCGCCAGAGCAGGGTGGCGGACGGCGAGGCGGCGCGGGCGTGGCGCAACGGCTTCGACGAACTCCCCGAAGACGCCCTCGGAACCCACGGGCCGGGCGACGGCGAGACGATCGCGCTCGACCCGGTCGACGCCGAGACGGCGTCGAGTCGTCCCGTGAGCGCCACCGTCGAGCGCCGGGGGTCGTTGCGGGAGTACGGCCACGACGCCGTCAGTCCGCGACAGTTCGCCACGGTGCTCGACCGGGCGCTTCGCGGCGTGCCGTTCGACTGCCTCGGGTCCGACGGCAGTCGGCGACTGGTCGACTGTTACTGTCTTGTCCACGCCGTCGACGACGTTCCGAGTGGAGCCTACCAGTACCATCCCGAGGCGAACGTCCTCGAACGTCTCGGCGACGCCGACCGTCGCACCGCCGGCCGCCTCGCGCTCGGCCAGTCGGTCGTCGGCGACGCCGCGGTGAACGTCTACCTCATGGCGGACGTCGACGCCGTCGTGGAGGCGGTCGGGAATCGCGGCTATCGTGTCGCCCAGTTGGCGGCCGGAATCGAGCTGGGACGGCTGTACCTCGCCACCTACGCCCACCGCGCCCTGGGCGGCCGCGGCTTCACGTTCTTCGACGACCTCGTGACCGAGCAGTTCTCCCCCCGGGCAGCGAACCAGACGCCGATGACGCTGTTTGCGTTCGGGAAACCGAAGACGTGACTCGTCCGTGGCCCGGTCGGGGCGTGGCTCGCAGTCCGGCGGTCGCCGACGCGAACCGCCGGCCGTGTCACCTAAGGGAACTCCCTGATTTTAGCCGGGGGAGGCACACCAGATGGCTGACTTCGAGGCGCTCCAGGAATCGTTCTCCGAGGCTGAGGGTGACTACGCCGCCTGGAGCGAGAAGTACACGCCGGACCACCGCTATCACGAACTGTACGACCGGACGACGCAGGTAGCCAGCCACGATGACGCCATCCTCGACGTCGGTGCCGCCCCGTTCCACTTCACGTACCTCCTCGACGACGCGGGGTACGACGTCGCAGGTATCGACCTCGACCCGTCCCGGCACGCGTCGTACGTCGACGAGCACGCGTTGACAGTTCACGCGTGCGATATCGAGACCGAACCGTTTCCCCTCGCGGACGACAGCGTCTCCGTCGTCCTGTTCTCGGAGGTCCTCGAGCATCTGCGGCAGAACCCGCTCCACGCGATGGAAGAGATCGAGCGAGTGCTGGAACCCGGCGGGACGCTGTTCCTGTCGACCCCGAACGCCCACTCCATTTTCGACCTCTACGACTATCTGCTGGGAGGTAACGTCGGACCGTCGCCGACCAGCGAGTACGCGGAACTCAGCGAGCGAGGCCACATGGGTCACGTTCGACACTGGTCGACGTCGGAGGTCAGAAAACTCCTGACCACCTACGGGTTGACGGTGGTGAGCGTCGACTATCAGAACTGGCACTACGTCGACGACGACGCCTCCCTGAAGATGACGGTCGCGGAGCGAGTGACGGACCTCGTCCCGCGACTCCGGCGCTTTCAGCTCGTCACCGCCAGGAACCTCTTCCCTTGACATCCTCCCCGCCCTGAAGGGCGAGGATTCCCACGGCACCGCACCGCTGGGGTGGGATGTTTACGGTTTGTAGCCACCGCGTTGGACGGCTACTGGCTGTGCCAACCAGCCGTTACTCCTATCCTGGCAGGGGATTCGGAGGTACTTTTGCTGACTGCACCCCGAAGTCCCACCACAGAAAGAGGGTGCTTTCTGAGTGGAATCAGGGAATCCCGATATTGTCCGAGTAAGTGGGCGGGCAGGCCGCCTCGGTCGACTAATAGTACGGGATTGGATGACTTAAAACAGCCGTCCTGCACATCGAACGTGGTCTGTGGTGGGGGTGAGGATTTATCCCCGCCGTAAACGGCGGGGCTTTCTCCTCGCACTTCCGTAACGGTAGCGTCCAGCCATCGCTGCCGAACGAAGGGGGTCGGAGTCGTGCGCTTCGCTCCGGCCCGTCGAAACGGCCGCCCGCGACGCGATCGTCGTGCGGAGGACGGGGCGACGCGGCACCGCGGTCGTTGTGGCGTCGGTCGCCGACGTCCTCGGCGCGACTCGTTCCTTGCTACTAGCTATCGCTTCTCTATCCTCTGCCGGAGGAGTCGCGGGTGCTGGTCGGTACCGAGGTGCTCTGGAAACCATCCGGAAGCGGAGCGTCGGAAAGAACGCCGTCGGCTTCGGCGATGTCGCGTCGATTCGTCGGGAATGACCTAATCAGTTCGAGCGAATCCTTACCCACGGCCGGCGCTTCCGACAGAGACACGCCGGCGAACCCCGGCGAAGAGGAACGACAACCATGATAGGAACCGACCACAGTGCGGGTGACGGTGTCGAGCGGTGCGAGACCTGCGCCGTCCAGACGCCGCACGACGTATCTATCGAAATTCGCACCGAAAGCGACAAAGAAAAAAAACGCCGAGTTCTCTCGCGAACCGTACCGAGTTACTCGCTGCCGGATGTGCGGCGAAACGGCGAGCCAGCGGATGAACAACGCGTGACCGCCCAGCTCGCTGTCGACAACTGATTCTTCGATTTCGACGTCTCCGCGACCCGGAGCGGCCGCGCCGTCGCCGATCGGGGTCCGTCTACTCCAGCCTCGTTCCGTCTCGCGGGCAGTACTCGTACGCGTCGTCCGTCGTCCGAAACCCGCAGGCGGGACACTCCCGGACGGGTTCGTCCGGTTCGCCCCTTCGAAACAGGAAGGGGACGAACGGGACGAACAGGAAGAACGCGACGGTGTCGAAGTACCACCAGAGGAGAGCGCTGACGAGGAGGCTGCCGACGAGGCCGACCACCGCGGTGACCGTTCGAGAGCGAACCATGCGTCGTCCGGTAGGCGCTCGACCGGGAAAAGCCGACGGGGGCTCCGTTGCCGTCGCCGGAATAGTTGAGTCGGCCGCCTCGGTACGGACACTTAGTGAGACGGCATCTGTTCGGAACCCTCTGTGGGCTGGTCTTCCTGATGAACTTCGGGCGAACGGTGTTCGCACCGTTGCTGGAGCCGCTGATGGTCGCCTTCGCGGTCGACAAGGCGACCGTCGGCGTGCTGGTTTCGCTGGTATGGCTCGGAACCGCGATTCCGCGCATCCCGATGGGGTACGTCCTCACCCACGTGTCCCGTCGTCGAGCGGTCCTCGCCACCGGCGTTCTGCTGTCTGCAGCGTCGGGGCTCCTCGTCGTCGCGAACTCCCTGATCGTCGTCCAGGCCGGGACGCTGCTGCTCGGCGTCGCCACCGGCGCGTACTTCGTCGCCGCAGTGCCGCTCATCGCAGAACTCTATCCGAACGCGGTCGGCCGAAACGTCGGCATCCACGGCGCGGCCGCCCAACTGGCGGCGGTTCTCGCCCCGAGCATCGTTATCGGCGTCCTGTTTTTCGCCTCGTGGCGGGCAGTGTTCGCCCTCCTGGCGGTCGCTGCGGTCTCGTTCAGCGTCGTACTGGCCGCGGTCGTTCGAGAGTCCCAAACCGCCGACGGCGCCACGCCCGACCGCGAGTTCCTCGCCGCCCTGCAGTCGCACTGGCGACTCGTCGCGACCGGACTCCTGATGGTCGGCGTCGCCGGCTTCACCTGGCAGGGACTGTTCAACTTCTACGTCACGTATCTGAAAGCGACCAAAGGGATACCGGCTTCGACGGCGAATCTCCTCCTCACCGTCGTGTTCGCGGCCGGACTGCCCGCGTTCTGGTTCGGCGGACGGCTCGCCGACCGCCTGCCACACGTTCCCTACATCCTGGCCATCCTGACGGGGTTCGTCGGTTCGGTAGTCGCGCTCACTCGCGTCGGCGATCCGCTCGCCGTGCTCGTCGTCTCGATCGCCATCGGCTACTCCATCCACAGCCTCTTTCCCGCCCTGGACACCTACGTCCTCAGCGCCCTCCCGGACGAGAACCGGGACGCCGCGTACGCGTCGTTCACCGGCCTCTCCCTGTTGGTCGAGGCGAACGGCACCGCAGCCGTCGGCACGCTGACCGAAGCCGGATACGGATTCGACGCGGTGTTCGGCGCGCTGGCGGCGCTCGTCGGTGCGGTAGTACTGGTGGTCGCGGCGCTGTACGTGACGGGGCGCCTCCCCAGTGGCGGGTGACGCGGGTACCGCCGATACGTCGTCGCCGGTTTCGGCGCGTCCCTCGTTACCACGGTTCCTGGAGAGGATTTATGGGCCTGATTTCCTATCATTACGTGTGGATTCCCCGTTCGACGTACTCGGAGTCGATCCGGATGCGGACGAGGCGGAAATCGTCGAATCGTATCGAGAGCGGGTGAAGGAGGCACATCCAGACCAGGGTGGATCCGTTAGCGAATTTCGGGCGGTTCGGACGGCGTACGAGCGAATCCAGGCCGGATACGGGACCGAGGAGTACGACCCCGAGCGCGAGGGCATCGTCGAACAACGGCAACCGGGAACCCAGGTCGAGTACATAGATTACGCGATTCTCGACGACTACGCCTGGGACGTCGACGACGAAAGCCTGTTCGAGAAAGCAGCAGACGAGGGACTGGACCCGGCGGACGGCGGTCGGTTCCGGGCGCCCCCCGACGAGACCCTTCTGGAGGCCGCCGAGGACAGCGGACACGCGTGGCCGTACGCCTGTCGAGGTGGCGCGTGTGCGAACTGCGCCGTCGCCGTCCTGGAAGGAGAACTGGAGATGCCCTCGAATCACGTTCTCTCCTCGGACATGATCGAACGCGGTCTCCGACTGTCCTGCATCGGCACGCCGACGACGGACGAGATGAAGGTCGTCTACAACGTCAAACACCTCCCCGACCTCGACGAACTCCGGTTACCACCCCGCCAGTTCGGGCAAGCGCACTCCGACGATTAGCCGCCACGCCGGTCGCCGTTCAGGTCACCCGTCCCCAGGTTCGCCCGCAATCACGACGTCCGCCTGACCGAGAACGGCGTCGACGCTCGCCTCGTCACTCCGGGACCACCAGCGGTAGGTCCAGTGGTTCGACTCGACGTTCGCGTCTGCCGGCCGCGGCCGTCGTCACCGGCAGTCGGCTCGTTACGAGTCGGTGAGGCGGAGCGACCCGTCTACCTCGTAGAGATATCCCCGTGAGAGCAGCCGTTCGAGGATATCGTCGGCGGCCGGTTTGTCGAGACCTTCCGCCTCCGCGAGGATCGAGTACGCTCGGTCGTAGCCGAAACTCTCGTTCGCAGGGACTGCCGTGGCGAGGGCGTCGACGGCGTCCTGGGCCAGTGGCGTGAGCGAGGAATCCCCATCCGAGGCCATAGCGGTAGTTTCGACCAGGAGGCAAGTAAACCCCGGGGACGATACCTCCGTGAGTTCGGGTCTCTCCGCTGGCCCCGGACCGGTAGTAGCCGGGAGTCGCTGCCGGAGCAGTCGCGCGTTCGACGGCGGCGAGCGTGCCGCCGGCGTCTACTTCGCCCAGCCACCGTGCATGTCGTCCGCGACGTTGTTCCGCCAGGCTTCGAATCCGGACTCGCAGTCCGGATGGTCGTCGATGTGGTCTACGAATCCGGCGCCCGGATCCGCAAGCTCCGCTTCGCAGAACGGACAGTGGTTCGGGTCGTTCCAGGTTGGAGCCATGGACGAACGGATGGACTTCGGCCTCGCGTATAAATTCTGTCCCAATATGGCTTATGTACCTATAATGTGTTAATATGCCATTTTACTTCCGGCAGTCACGTTGTCCTCGGGAGTTTATTCGGGCTTCCAGTCCAGTTTGAGCGACACGGTTTCACGGCTCCCCCGGAGCACGGACGACGACTCTCGAACGCCGACCTCGTAGGCGATTTCCTCCCGGGGCGAGAGGGTGACCGTCTTGTTTCCCACGTCGATGTCGGCCTGCTCACTGCCGCGAAGCTGGTCGGCGATCGCTTCGAGTCGGTCCGCTGCCTCGTCGCGAGCGATTCTCTCCTCGTGTAGCGTTTTTTCGGCCATCGAAACGTTCTATTCAACCGTTTTGCACAGAGGTTTTGGGCAAACAGTACGGCCGAGAAAGACAGCGCCGCGTCTTCGAGGCCGGGAGAGAACTCGGACGCCTCACTCTTCGTACCACGAGAGGTTGACGTACCGACCGTACAGGCCGTCGGGAGTCGGAACGTCACCGACGACCGTCCATCCGTCCGTTCGCTTCGCGAGCAGCGTTCCCCGGTGCGTTGCGCCGACGAGAGTGCCGTCGACTTCGGTCCATCCGACGACGACCTCGTCGGGGCGTGGAGACTCCACGACGGCCAGCGTATGGCCGTCCCGACACTCCAGCAGGGAGGGGTCGGCGTCGTGGTCTTCCCATCTGTTCGGCGGGACGCGTGCTGCGGACGTGTACAACACGCCATCGTGGGTGCAGGCCGTTCGAAAGTACCGCTGTTCGATGGTCTCGTCGAGCCGCGTCCACGACCGACCGGCGTCGTCCGTGTGGTACAGGCCGACGCCGGTTGCCGCGACGTACTCCGAGGGGCCAACGACGTGGAGTGCGTGAACGTCGTCGTGAACTCCCGCCTTGCGCTCCGTCCACGTTTCTCCGGCGTCGTCACTGACGTGGACACCGCCGGGTTCGACGCCGGCGATTATCCTGCGCGGCGAATCGGGATGTGTACGGAGACTTCGAACCTGGGCGACGTCGTCGTGACGCGGCACTCCCCACTCCGCGCGGGACGGGAGGTCCAGGAACCCCTCGAGTTCGCGCCACTCGGGTGGCGCCGTTCCCAAAGTGCTATCCCCGGAAAAGGACGTAGCGACGTACACCCCCGTCGGACGAGTTCCGGCGTAAATCCTGTCGCTGCCGGGGTTCGCACCGACGGCGTAGACTGTCTTCCGGGGGACCTGGAGATCCGTCCACTCGATACCGTCGAGCGAGTGGTACAGTCCGGTCTTCGTCGCGGCGGACACGCCCGTTACGGCGTCGAACTGACGAACGCGCTCTACCCTCGGGGCGTCGAGAACCTTCTCGACGTTCGTCTCGTCCGTTTCGCACAGTCCAGTCACGCGATAGGCACCGTCACCGGTTCCAGCGACGAGCATACAACGTACTGCCTCGCATACGACTTGAACGCTTACTGAAACTCGTTGTTGAAATATAGTTTACATCTACGTGCCCGTCGGAGGTTCGGCGACTGTATCCGAAGTCCCGCTGCAAACGAAGAGTCGCGACGGTCGGTCAGTCGAAAAACGGGGGAGCATCCGCGACGTCGGTTACCGGCCGGAAGCCCGTCACTCGGGGAGGCGACGCCGCACCGTCGACGGCACGTCTGCCCACCACGCTTCGCAGACCAACCACGCGAGCACGGCGAGAACGCCGCCCAGGAGAGCGAACAGTTCCTGAACCCCGACCCAGACCGGCGTGATGTACATCAGGCCGTTCAGGTACTTGCCGGGGAGGACGTCCTTCACGCTAATCCAGAAGCGGTCGACAGGACCGTTCGTCCGCGATTCCAGACCGGCCTTCTTCGCGCTCGGCCCGCCAGTGCTCTCGTCGCCCGTTCCAAGGCGTTCGGCCTCGTAGGGGAACGCGATCTGGACGCTCCAGACGATCTTCCCCTTGTCATTCACCTCGAAGACGCGGTTGCCGTTCGAGTCGGTGATGAGCGTGTGACCGTTGGGCAGGCGGTCGGCGTCCCGGGGCCACTGCATCTGGGGGTCCTGCCACGTCCACGACCGCTCCCAGGAGCCGTTCTCGCGCTGGTACTCGACCACCCGGTTGTTCTCGGAGTCGCCGACGACCTCGGCCGGACCGCCGTTCTCGGCGGGGATGTAGTCCGGATTGTGCTGCTCGTAGAGGACGTCGTAGTCGTTCTCGGCCCCGAGCGTCTGGTTTTTCAGGAGCCCAGTCTCGCGGTCGAGGAACAGCACGCGGTCGTGGTTGCGAGCGCTGACCGTGATGCGGCCGTCGTCGAGTACCTCGACGTTGTTTATGTGCGACCAGTCATCCGGGTACGGTCCTCCGCTCGCATTTGTCGGGAAGGCGTCACGGGCGTTCCACGTCCACTCGACCTGTCCGTCCCTCGTGTCCACCGTGAACACGCGGTCGAGGAAGATGTCCGCGACGACGAGGTGCGTCGAGTTCAGGCGGTCGACGTCGTGGTAGCGAGTCGCTTCTTTGCCGGGGGTGGCCTGTGACCAGACCGGGGTGACGGTCCCGGTCGACAGGTTGACCCGTTCGACGCCGTTCATGGTACAGGCGCCGGCCTCGTCGTGGACCTGCTCGTACTCTCGCCAGACGCTTTCGTTCACGTTCCGCTTAGAGAGGTTCCAGTCGGTCGGACACTCCGACTTCGGTAGGTGGTCGGCGTAGGCGTACTCGACGGTCGTCCGGGTCCCGGGGACTGGGTCCACGTCCCAGTAGCGCGTGTGGCTATCGTTGTAGTAGAGGATACTCCCGTTGGGGTTGAACGCGACGAGTTCGGCCCGTGCCCGGGGACCGTTGCTCTCGCTACCGAGCCAGGAGTTCGAGTCGGTCGCGATGACGGTGACGTTCCCGCGGGGCGGGGCGACCTGCTCCGACGTTCCCATGATGTCGTCCTGGGACTTCCCCTCGAAGTCGGTCGCGCTCGCGGGTGACGATACGAACGCGTTCGTGACGGTGAGTCCGGAGAGTACGATGATTGCTGCGAAAAATAATCTCAAAGCCCGTTTCGATACCATTGGTTTTCCTATCGATGGCCGGTATTATACCGGTTACGAACGACGGCCTCCCACGGGAGAGTGTCACGCAACGGCCCGTTGCAACTCACGCTTGGACAGCGCCGTGGCCGAAAGGTCCGTTACCGAGAGAAGCGACCGTATCGTCGAACGACGGAATCGTACGGATTCTGAGCGAGAGATCGGGCCCCGTCGAGCGAGCGATTTCTGGGCGGGTACGCACGCTCGAAGCCATCGCCGAAGACGAACGCGGCCGGCAGGGTCGCCCACGACCGGTCTGCGAACGGGTGACGACCGTGGTCGCCCTTTCCGCAATAAAACCGCATCTTCGTGATGCGTCTCCATCCTCGAAATAGCTCCACCGTCACCCTATTAATCAAAAACTACATCGATAATGAAAATGAGACTACTTTTGTCTGTCCGACCCCTCACGTGCATCGTCGGAGCGTAGACTATGTACTGTCTGGAATTCTCTACATCGGAGTTCGACCCGTCACGCGTACTCCGTCTTGACACAGAGACGTACGTCGAGTTCGTGACCCTCGGTGACCCCGACGAAGGGATTTTCCCACAGTTTTGGGCGTACGGCCCCGAACGCGAGGCACTGGCGGGCCGCCTGGAAACCGTCCCGGAAGTCCTGGCAGTCTCCAAAGACACCGTTCACGACGACCGCGTTCGGTACGAGGTTCGGTGGGACGAGGACTGGAACAGACGCCTCACGTACATCGCCCGACTCATCCAGGAGTCCAACGCCACGTTCCTGTTCGGTCGCGCCGACCGTACCTTGTGGAAGTTCCTCCTTCGGAGCGACTCCAGTTCGGCGTTGGTCGACCTGTACGCCGATTGTGCCGTCAGCCCTCACCGCGTCGAACACCGCTCCCCGCGCCAGGCGCACGCGTTTCTCACTGGCCGCGAGAGGACGGCCTGACCGCTGCCGTCACCGAATCGAGGGAGTCGGTAATCCCGGACCCCGAGCTCGTTCGAGAGCCAGGAGTGAGCGAGACGTCGTATCGGGGCTCGCTCTCGGAGCGTTTCGACGGGGTCCACGCGACGGGAAACGCGCTGTTATCCGGCACTCGTCACCGCGACGACGGGGACGAGTTCGAGCGTTCTCGATGCTGATGCGTCGGTGGCCCGATTCGTCGCCGGTTACGCCAGGTCCTGGTCCCGCCGATACGCGTCCAGTTCGTTCCGGGCGTTTCGCAGCGCCGTCTCCGTCTCGGCGTCGGTCTCGTCCATCAGGCCTAGAAGCTTCTCCTCGACGTGTTCGAATCGCTCTCCGCGGTCCTTCGATTCGTCGGGACCCTCCGTCTTCCCGCCTTCGGTCAGTTCGTCGAGTCCTTCGTCGAGCGAGAGCAGGTTCTCGCGGACCTCACCGTCAGCGCGTTCGCTGGCTCGCTGGATCTCCTCCCGAGCGCGTCGTAGGTGGTTCGTCATACCTCCGGCATCGTCGGGAATCGAGTTAGAGATGGTGGCTCGATTCGGCGTCGCTCCTGTGCCGTCAGAACAGTTCGTCGATGGGGCGGTCGGCGTCGCCGTCGGTGTCGGCGTCCGGGTCGGGGTCGACCGGCGGAGCGTCGAACAGCCGACCACCGCCCCGTTCGCGGGCGGCGAGTGCGTCGTCGATCGCGGTCGCCGTGTCCGCGTCGAGTTCGGGCGTGGCGAACGCGTCGACGACGCCGGCGGGGAGGTCCGGGCGCGGAGCGTCGCGGTGGCGTTCGATTTTCGCGGTCACGTAGAGGTTGTCCTGCAGTGCGCGCAGCACCGGGACGTACCGCAGGTAGTCGTACTCGTCCAGCAGGCCGACGCCGTACTCGGTGAACCCCCAGAACTCGCGGGGGTCGTGCTGGCCGGCGTCGTCGCCGTCGTAGACGTACTTGTCCAGCAACTGCTTGTCGGCGAGCCGGTCGAGATGTTCGCGAATCGTCGACCGGTTCTTGGGGACGAGATACTCGAGTTCGTCGAGCGTGACGAGGTGTTCGGGGTGTCCGAGGACGGCCTGGACGACGTGGTACCGGGTCTCCTGCGTGAGAAACCGGTGAGCGCGGCGCTGTTTCTCGAACGGCATGACGTCCTCGCCACCGAACGGAGCGGGGATGCCGTCGGACGAGCGTCCGTGGCTGTCCGCGCTGTCACTCATACGTGTGAGTTCCGTCCGCGTGCTTGTAACTGTTCGGGTCACCCAAGTTGGAAATACTATGCTTACCCAACCCGGATGCGAAGATTTAAGCCAGCGAAAGTGCGTTCCGTACGCACGATGAGCGGCCCACGTGTCCCTCGGAACACCCACGCCCTCTACCACGCCGTCGACCGGATTTTCGAGGGGGTGGAAGCTCCACGAGGCGACTATCACGAAGTCGTCCGATACATGAACGAGGAGCTTCCCCGGTTCGAGCAGGCCGACACAAGCTATCTCGTGCTCGGGAGCTACCGGAACGAGTACGGCCGCCGCCTGCGAACGTTCGCCAACTGGCTCAACATGCCGACCAACGCCGAGTCGCTCGTGCTCGGGGATACGCTCGACCTGGACACCGTGGTCGTCCCCGAGTTCGACATCAAAATAAACCTCCTGGGGGAGGCCGCCGACTACATCGCCGGCGTCTACGAGAAGGAAGACGGCGGCGAGAGCCCGGAACTGGGATTCGTCCGGGCGCTGTTCGCGACCAAGACGTCCGTCTTCCCGCGGGATTACGTCGGTCTGACCCGCGAGAGCCTCTCGACCCGCGAGGACGTCGTCCGCGCCGCGCTCGCGGTGTATTACTCGGACGCCGACGAGGACGACCGGAAGGAGGAACTGCTGTCGCTGGTACGGGTCGCCCAGGAGGAGGGCATCGACGTCAGCGAGCGAGAACTGACCGACGCCATCGCACAGCGCCGACGGGACGTCGACGAGCCGCCGGCCGAGTACAGCTGGGTGCATCTGAGCTTCTTCAGACGGTTCGAGGCGATGGGCCGGTGTCATCCCTGGACGACGATGGCGGAACTGCGCGACCGTGCCGACGAGATGCCGGGGCCGAAGCGTCCCCGCTGGGAGACCGAGTTCGACCCGAACCTGTTTTTCGACGAGTGACCGATGACGCTGCACGGTCTCGGAACGATTTTGCCGGTCGCGGTTGTGAACGTGGGACATGGACCGGAGCGAAACGCGGATGGCGGAGACCGAGGCGATACTCGACAGCAAGCCCGGAACGCGGGCGGTGCGCGACGAGGACGACCGCTACACCGTCGTCGGAGCGGCGAGCCGGCAGACGTTCGCCGACTGGCTGACGCCGGTCGAGGAACACTTCGTCTGCCACCGGAACGACATCCCGGACGCCGACGCGGACGCCTGGCGGGTGCAGGTGACGGGCGTCGACGAGGCGACACTCTCCATGGACGCGCTGCGGACGGAGTACCCGACGGTCGCCGTCGCACACACGATGGAGTGTGCCGGGAACGACCGCGGCCAACACGACCCGGAGACCGGGAGCGTCCAGTGGGAGTGGGACGCCGTCGCGACCGCGGTCTGGACCGGAACGCCGGTGCGGGCGGTACTCAGGGACTGCGGACTCGACGTGACCGACGACGCGGACCGCTGGCTCACCGTCGTCGGCGGTGACCCGCCCGCAGACGGCGACGTGTACGTGAAATCCATCCCGCTGATGAAGGCGCTCGACGACTGCGTCCTCGCCTACGAGATGAACGGCCGTCCCCTCCCGCCCGAGCACGGGTTTCCGGTCCGGCTGGTCGTCCCCGGCTGGTACGGGACGAACAGCGTCAAGTGGGTCGACGAACTCCGCGTCACGGACACGATGGTCACGGACGCGACGTTCGCCGACGAGGACGACGGGCAGACGTACACCTATTGGCAGCACGGCGCCTACCGCATCCATCCGGCGGACGTCGAACCGGAGGTCCAGGAGACGGTCCCGACGGCGGACACGTGGGACCAGCTCGTCGGCGGCGTCGAACATCCGTACACGTTCGACGAGAACGTCATGTCGCTCGTCGGCCACCCGGACGGCGAATCGACCGTGACGCCGGACGAGAACGGGCGCATCGAGATTCGGGGCGTTGCGTGGGCGGGAGACGACCGCGTGGCTCGCGTCGAGGTGTCGACCGACGACGGCGACTCGTGGCACGACGCCGACCTGTACGGACCGGACTACGACGGCGCCTGGCGCCTGTTCGCGTACACCTGGAAGCCCGACTTCGACGCCGAAGCCACCGCCACGCTGCTCTCGCGGGCCACGGACGAGCGCGACAGAACCCAACCGGCCTGCATCGCGGTCCTCGACGAGTGGGAAGACGTTCCCGACGACGTCTACCCGTGGAACGAGGGCGGGTACGCGGCGAACGCCTACCGGCCGAACGGGGTCGAAGTGCAGGTCTCACCCCGACGGAGCGAGTGAGTCGACGACCCGCAGGGTACCGTCGGTCGTCCTCCGAACGGACGTCGGCCTCTCCGTGTCGAGGGCGACGGGACGGCCTCGCGGTTCTTCTCTCTCGGTCGGACGTGCTGCGTGCGACCGACCGCCGCAGACCCGTCGCGAGCCGCGAAAGTGGTCCTCTATAGCAGTATATATTCGACTTGCGAAAGAATTTAATTAGCGCTCGTCCTCTATCGTACCGTCTACCGCTCCGCGTTCACCACTCGGAATCGACGAAAATCGGCGGGCCACCACGGGACAAAGGATGTCAGAAGCTAACCAGAACGTTTCCACCGGGGAGGACGAATCGGTTTTCAAAGAGTACGTACTGGACGTCCGGATCGTCGAGCGGTCTCCCCCGTCCGGAGAGGGGAGCGAGTATCGATTCGACGCTCCAGGTCACAGAGAAGTCGTGTTCGACGATCCCGACCTCGCTGAGTTGTACGCCGACGTTTACTTCGACGTGAACGGGTTCGAGGAAGCCGGAACGGGCGAACGCGGCGTTCCACCGGAGATAATCCAGGCCGGCCGAGACACGCTCGCCGCGTACTTCCTCACGCAACCGTACACCGACATCAACTGGGTCGCATCGTTTTACGGCAAGAAGACCACGAAGGTCGAACGGTACGTCGCCGCGGTTCGAAATCGCGCTCGGGAGATCCGCGAGGGCGCAGCGAAGCTAGACGCGGAGTAGCACTTCGCTCGCGGGCGAGCGGAGGAACCGTCGTCCGCAGTCTACTGCTCCTCGGGCGGGCGACGCGAACCGACGCGGTTCTCGGCGTTCACCCTCGTACTGCTCGGAACTTCATCCGTCGGTCGGGGAGCGACCACGGAACCGGTCGTCGTCCGTCGGAAACCCCGGTCCGAATCGAAGTGACCGCTCCCCGCACCAAGTGTCGAGCAAATCAGTATATAGAACTTTCCAGGGTACTACCACATCATATATATAATTATCCAACATATAAATTTACTTGCCTAGGTGATGTAACCACACCTGCATGGTGGAATTCACCAGACGGAAGTTGATGGCAACGTCAGTAGCCGCTGCTCTCGGGGCGAGCGTCTCGGGTGTCACCGGAGGTCGGAGTGTAGAGTCGCCCGAAGACGCGGACACGGCGCGCGCGCCGTGGGTGAACGGAGAGCTCAAGCGGTTCTCGTCGACCGCGCTCGGGGCGGAGGTCACCGGACCGTTCGTCTTCGAGGACGGAACGCCGCTCTACAGCCTCCAGCACCCGAGCCGGGACAACCCGGCACCGTACGACAAATCGGGAATCGGTTACTTCTCGGGGTTCCAGTTCTCGCTCGACGGCGACAACGACGACTTCGACGAGCTGTCGATACCACAGACGAACGAGGAGAAAGGGGTGGTTCGAGGTGCCGACGCCGACTACGAGTTCCTCGCCCAGGAACAGGACCCCATCAACGGAGGCACCGAGCGCCTCGGCGTGGCGCAGACGCCGGACGGACGAGACATCACCCAGGACGAGTTCGCAGGCACGCAGTACGGGGACGCGGCGTACAACCCCGACTGCAACCAGTTCGTCGCCACGAACGAGGCGGGGACCGAGGGATACCTGTTCACGAACTGGGAGAACAGCCCGGGGAACGTCTCCCGAATCCCGCTCAGCCAGGACGAGGACGGCGAGTGGAACGCCGACCTGGAGAACGCGATCAACATCGCGAACACGGACGCACTGCGCGACCTCGGCGGGACACGAATCAACTGCTACGGTGACCTCAGCCCGTGGAACACGATGATCTCCTCCGAGGAGAACTACTCCCATCCCCGCGTCTCCCTGACGGCGACCGTCGGCGACATCGAGGAGAAGGGGACCGGGAAGGGGCTCGTCGGAGCCGGCCAGTTCTGGAATCGACCCAATCCGAACGAGATCCAAGAGGCGGTCGAAGGGTACTACGGCGACGACGCGTGGGAAATCCAGGGCTGGTGGTCGCTGACGGGGCTCGAATTCCTCGCGTACTACCTCGGTGCGGAACGCGTCGACCAGCGCTCTGACTCGGCGGCCGACTCCGCCGACGAGGAGAGTAACACCCTCACTCCCATCGGGGACCACTACCCGAATCCGTACCGCTACGGCTACCACGTCGACATCCGCGAGCCGACGGCAGAGACCCCGGAGCCGGTCAAGTACTACGTGATGGGTCGGGCCGCCTGGGAGTCGCCCGACGTCCAGAACGACCTGCGCACCGTCTACGGCTGCTCGGACGGTGACAGCAAGGGAATCTACAAGTTCGTCGCCGACGAGGAGATTCCGAGCTACGACGACCCGATGGACGTCGCGGGAACGCTCTACGCCCCGAAGGTGACCAACGAAGAGGCGGCGAAGAACGTCCCCCCTGCCAACGTCGACCTCGAGTTCGAGTGGATGGAGCTGGGTCACGCGACCAACGCGGAGGTCGAATCCTGGATCGCCGAATACGACGACGTCACCCAGGAAGACTACCTCGAAACCCACGCCGACACCGACTGGCGAGAGGACCTCGACGCGGCGGTCGAAGAGGCCGACAGGGAGGTCATCGAGAACGGCAACCGGAACTACGTCACGAACGAGGAGATCATCGAGTGGGCCGAGCAGTACGAGAGCGAGGGGCCCGACGGTGTCGACGAGGAACTCCGGAAGGTCCCGTTCCTCGAGACCCGTGCCGCCGCCAAAGAGGTCGGTGCCACCATCGAGTTCAACAAGGCCGAGGGCGTCGACAGCGTCGACGACGCCGGCCCCGGCGACTACGTCTACTTCGCCATCTCGGAGCTCAACGACGACATGGCCACGGTGGGCGACGTCCAGCTAGAACGCGTCGACGGCGGCGTCGTCTACCGCGGCAAACTCGAGGACGACTACAACGTCTCGACGCTCGAACCCGTCATCGTCGGCCCGGACGCGAGCGACCCGGCCGACGTCGCGAACGACGCGCTCATCAACGTCGACAACGTCTACGTGATGGACGACGGCCGCGTCCTCTGCTGTGAAGACGCAGATCAGTTCGGACGGTCGTACGCCAACGACTGTCTGTACGTCTACGACCCTGCCACGGACGGCCAGGGTCGTGCTAGCGACGAAACCGGTGACGACGAGAAGGCCGACGAAGCCGGCAATCGCGCATCCGGTGGCGACGAAGGCGACTCCGAGTGCTAGCTCGACGTACGGGAAGCGCACCTCGGCGACGCAGGCGAATCCGTGCGACCGGTCGCCGAAGCGGCGAGCGGTGAGGAGTAGTCCTCCCTCTCGTCTTCTCTCCCTCTTCGAGTACGGCCGTTCGAGCGAATCGCGTTCCGCTTCGGTACCGCCGGTTACGGTGGCTTCAGTCCGCGTCTTCCAGCCCGGACCGTCACTTCCCGGACGAGTACTCGACGGTGACTTTCCTGACGCCGTAGATGTCGTCCCAGTCGCTGTCTTTGTCCATCAACAGCACGAGGACCTCTACCTTCCCCTCCTCGACGTTCGCCTTCTCGAGCGCCTCGGAGTCGACCTCGAGCGTGTACTCGCCGTTCTCCTTCTGGGTGACCTCGCTCGACCGCTCGGCGAGCGTACCGTTGACGTAACTGAACCGCGATTTGTTGTCGAGCGACCCGCCGGCGTAAACGAGGAAGTACGGCTCGCCGACCACGGTGCCGTGGTCCGCAGGGTCGACGTCCTCCATCCGGGTGTCGGCCGTGACCGTCAGGTCGAAGCCGCCGCCGGCCCTGGACTCGGTCTGGACGCTCTTCATCCGGTCACGGTCCTCCTCGTCCATCTTGTTCTGTAACGGCTTGTTCGGAGCCGCGGGCTTCGACCACGACTCCGTCGTGGATGTGGACGTGGTCGAAGTCGACGTGGTCGTGGTAGTCGGCTCGGTCGTCTGCGTCGTGGTCGTCGTCGCTGCGGTCGTCGAGGTGTTTCCGGACGAGTCGAGACCGCTACAGCCTGCAAGCAGGAGGGTAACGACGACTGCTACCGTCATCAGTGATCGGCGCTCCATGCGCTCCCGTTATGTCCGGGGTATTTTTACTATGTATCCCGTAATACGCCGTTTAGGAATCCCGTAAGTCGTCGCAGTGTCCGGGTCGCGGCGTCCCGACGACGTCCGTACCGGGGTCGAGTTCCACGCCCGGGCCTTCCGGCGAGCGGACGGGACCGAGCGTGCGACCCGGTTCGAGGACGGTTTCGGGCACGGGTCGGCGAGCGCGACCACGGATTCGAGAGGACGAACCGCCGTCACTCCGTCACGGCTTCAAGGGGGTCGAGATAGCCGGACCCGTAGTACGCCTTCTCGTACCCCTCGGGTACCGCGGCCGCCCGCGTGAGCGTCGACTCGACCTGGTTGGCGTCGTACCGGGGATTGGCGCTCGCGACCAGCGCCGCCGCGGCAGTTACCTGCGGCGCTGCCATCGACGTGCCGGCGAGGTAGCCGTACTTGTAGCTCGCGCCCTGGTACTCGCCAGACTCGCCGAACGAGGGGACGGCGAGACAGTTGAGCACGAAGTCTTGCCGCCAGCCCGCCGGTCGATTCTCCGGTTTCATCGAGAGGACCGCCTCGCTCGCGTTACCGCCGGGGGCTCCGAGGTCGATCGCGTTCGTACCGTAGTTGGTGTAGAACGCGGGGCTGTGGAACGGTTCCTCGAGACCGTCCTCGCCCCATCCGAAGCCGACGGGACCGGTCGCGCTGACGCCGAGGCCCTGGGCGCTCTCGCTCGAATCGACGAACCCCTGGTCATGTTGCAGGTCGACGCTGACGTTACCTGCCGCGTGGACCAGCAGAGTTCCCCGCCGGTTGGCGTACGTGGTCGTCCGATTGAGCGCTTTCCCCCAGAACGAGCCGAGGCCCTCGCGCGTGAAGTAGGCCCCCAGGCTCAGATTCGCGGCGTCCGCGCCGACGTCGGCGCTGTAGACGATGGCTGCGAGGACGTCGCCGAAGAACGCCGACAGCGTCTCCTGGGGTGCCGTCTCGGAGAACACCCGACAGTCGACGATCTCCGCGCCGGGCGCGCTGCCGACGACGCCGCGCTCGTTTCGGTCGTTCGCCGCGACGATTCCGGCGACGTGCGTCCCGTGATAGCCGCCGTACGGGCCGGGAGCGCCGAGGGAATCCTCGGTGAAGTTCCGCGACCGCTCGGCGTCGACCGCGTGCCAGAGGTCGGGGTGACCGGCCGCGACGCCGGTGTCGATAATCGCGACGCGGGCACCCTCGCCGCGAGTGTGCTCGTGAACCTCCGGAATGTGCTGGTCGTGCTTGTCCCACTGGAGTGAGTAGAGCGGTTCGTCCCGTGCGCCGGCCGTCTCCGATACCGACCCGCCGCGGGTCGGACGAGCGCGCGAAAAGACGACGTCGGCCGCGTATCGCTCGCCGAGTCGCTTCACGTCGCGTTCGCTGGCGCGGACGACGCTGAGGCCGACCCGGTCGAGGCGGTGAACGACGTCGATACCCTGCTCGTCGCCGACCGACGCCGTGTCGACGACGTATCGGCCGCGCGATTCGGCGGTCGTCACCGTCGTTCCGGCCGCGACGCCGCCTACGAGCGCCGCACCCGTCTTCAGGACCGTCCGCCGTGAGTGTTCGTACATCCCGTATTTCTATAGGACCTTATCTTTATTAAATATAACTCGAAGAATGTGGTAACTCGGCGACGAAGTCGGGCGGTCGCCGTTCGCGAGCACGCATCACGTCGGACCGCTCGATACTGGGCTCGTCGGCGCACTCCGCGCTGGCCGCCGTCCGTGGAGTCCGCGTAGTCGACCCGAACCCGCCGGTACCGTTAGCCCTTGAAAACATTCAAGAGGTTTGAACATATCCTCTGGTGTATGCGGACGCCGATTCGCCGAGGCGACCGATACGGGGTAGCGTCCATCTCCGCCGCGGCCGTAGCCCCCCGATAGGGGGCACTCTCTTCTCTGGAGTCCGGACGGCAGGCGACCCGTAGTTCCGACCAGCGCGATCACCGCGAAACGCAGCATGAGTAACACACAGCAGCGAACGACAGAGCGCATCGAAGGCGAGTACGAACCGGAGGCGGTCGAATCGAAGTGGCAACGTCGGTGGATAGCGGAAGACACGTACGCGTACGGAGGGACGGACGATGCGGACACGTCGTTCACCATCGACACGCCGCCGCCGACCGTCTCCGGCGACCTGCACATGGGTCACCTCTACCAGTTCACGCTCCAGGACTTCGTCGCCCGGTTCCACCGGATGCGCGACGGTGACGTCTACTTCCCGCTCGGCTACGACGACAACGGCATCGCCTCGGAACGGCTCACTGAACGGGAGCTGTCGGTTCGCCGCCAGGAGTACGAGCGCGACGAGTTCCAGGCGTTGACCCGGGAGGTCTGCGATACGTACGAAGCCGAGTTCACAGAGGACGTCCAGTCGCTTGCGGTCTCCGTCGACTGGAACAACACCTACCGGACTATCGAGTCCGACGTCCAGCGAATCTCCCAGCTGTCGTTCGTCGAACTGTACGAACAGGGCCGGGAGTACCGGCGCAACGCGCCGACCATCTGATGTCCGGCGTGCGAGACAGCCATCTCGCAGGTCGAAACCGAAGACGCCGACCGCGACGCACACTACACCGACGTCAGGTTCCCGCTCGTCGACGGCGACGGGGGCGGCGTCACCATCTCGACCACGCGACCGGAGCTACTGCCCGCCTGCGTCGCGATGTTCGTCCATCCGGACGACGAGTCGAACGCGGACCTCGTCGGCGAAACGGCGCGCGTGCCGCTCTTCGACCACGAAGTCCCGATTCTGGCCGACGAACGCGTCGACAGGGAGACGGGAACGGGCGTCGTCATGTGCTGTACGTTCGGCGACCGGACCGACATCGAGTGGTACCAAGCCCACGACCTACCGCTCCGGATCGCCATCGACGAGTCCGGAACGATGACCGACGTCGCCGACGAGTACGCCGGTCTGTCCACCCGCGAGGCCCGTGGGGCCATCGTCGACGACCTCGACGCGGCGGGGTACGTGGAGGGACGGCGCGAGATCACCCACGCCGTCCAGGTCCACGAACGCTGCGAGACCGACGTCGAGTACCTCGTCACCGACCAGTGGTACGTGAAGCTCCTCGACAAGACCGACGAGTACCTCGAACTCGGGCGCGAGATGGACTGGTACCCGGAGAAGATGTTCACCCGGTACCGCCACTGGGTCGAGGAGCTGGAGTGGGACTGGTGTATCTCCCGCCAGCGGGACTCCGGCGTCCCGTTTCCGGTCTGGTACTGCGCGGACTGCGGCGAGACGATTCTCGCCGAGCGGGCGGACCTCCCGGTGGACCCGCTCTCCGACGACCCGCCGGTCGACGCGTGTCCGGCCTGTGGCAGCGGGAGCTTCGACCCCGAGGAGGACGTCTTCGACACGTGGGCGACCTCGTCGCTGACGCCCCTCGTCCACGCCGGATGGGACTACGACGCCGCGACGGACGCGCTCGCCATGGACCGACCGCAGCTCTACCCGATGGACCTCCGACCCCAGGGCCACGACATCATCAGCTTCTGGCTGTTTCACACGGTGGTCAAGTGCTACGAGCACACCGGCGAGGTGCCGTTCGACGCGGTCATGCTCAACGGGATGGTCCTGGACGAGAACCGGGAGGCGATGTCCAAATCGAAAGGGAACGTCGTCACGCCCGGAGAGGTCCTGGAGGAGTTCTCCGTCGACGCCACCCGCTACTGGGCGGCCGGAACCTCCATCGGCGACGACTTCCCGTTCACGGAGAACGACCTCGTCACCGGCAAGAAGCTCCTCCAGAAGCTGTGGAACGCCTCGAAGCTCGTCGACTCGCTCGCGGACGCCGATCCGGACGAACCGGCGGAACTGGACGCGCTCGACGAGTGGCTGCTCGCCGAACTGGACGACGTCACCGCGGATATCACCCGGCACATGGAAGCGTACGAGTTCTCGAAGGCCCGGGACCGGCTCCGGAGCTTCTTCTGGCACACGTTCTGCGACGACTACCTCGAAATCGCCAAACGACGGGACGCACCGTCGACCGACTTCGCGCTCCGGACCGCTCACGAGCGGTTTCTGCGGCTGTTCGCGCCGTTCCTTCCTCACGTCACCGAGGAGCTGTGGCACCGGCTGTACGGCGAGGCGAGCGTCCACGAGCAGTCGTGGCCCCGACCCGCCGGCTACGAAACCGACCGCGAAGCCGGCGAGGCCGCGATGGAAGTCGTCGGCGCACTCCGGACGTACAAGGCCGAGCGGGGACGGCCGCTGAACGCCGACGTCGAGCACGTCGCGGTGTACGGTCCCGTCGACGGGTTCGAGGACGCCATCGCCTCGGTGATGCACGTTCGGGAGTTCGACCGTCTCGACGACCCGCCGGAGACGGAGACGGAGACGGAGACGCGCGTCGTCGACGTCGACCTCGACTACTCGACGCTCGGCCCGGAGTACGGCTCCAGAGTCGAGGAGTTCGACGCGGCGCTCGAGGCCGGCGACTTCGAAGTCCGGGACGGAGCGCTGCTCGTCGCCGGCGAACGCCTCGCCAGCGAGCGCTTCGAGGCACGCGAGGAGCGTCGCTACGACGGTGACGGCGACCTCCTCCAGACGGAGAACGCCGTCGTGCTCGTGCGCTGAGGCGAGGCCAGGAAACGCCGGGAGGCGGAACTGGCCCCGTTCGTGACGGCGGGCCGGAGACCGCTACTGTTCCTCCTTCAGGACGACGGTTCCGTCGTCGTCCGTCACGACGATGGTGTCGCCGCCGTTGTTCCATATCGCCGTATCAGACCCCCAGTAGAGGTCGGTCGACGAGTCGGTGCCGCTCCCCGTGTAGACGGTCACGGAGGCGTCCGGTTCGAGCGTGAACCCGTCCGGGAACCGGAACCGGTGGTCGGCGGCGTCCGAGAGCGTCCATCCGGAGAGGTCGACCGCCGACGTGCCGGCGTTCGTGAGCGTGACGTACTCGCCGTTCCGGTTCTCGTGGTCGTCACCCGGAGCGTCCGCCCGGTAGTCGGTGACCGTAATCGAACTCCCGGCCGTCCCGCCGTCCGTCGCGGTCGTCGGGGCGTCGTAGTTCCACAGGCCGACGGCGTCGTCCCGCGCGCGTCGCTCGTCGGCGGTGAACTCCGAGCGTTGCGAGAACGAACTGTCGTACAGCCGGGCGTACCCCTGTTCGAGGAGCTGTTCGTTCACCGACTTGTCGTCGTTCGCGTACACGTACACCAGTAGACGGCCGTAGCTCCCCCGGCGGTCGGCCGCCGGGTCCGTTTCGATCCTGACGGTCTTCCCCAGGACCCGGGTTCGGGCGAACTCGCTGGCCCTGTGGCCCCAGTCCCGCAGCCAGTCCCTCCCCGCCTCGGTCGTCGGGATGCCTTCGAACTCGTCCGGCGTGTTCTCCACGTGAACCTCCGGCGTGTCGACGCCGAGCAGTCGAACGTCCTCGGTGTGGCCGTCGGGGAACTCGACCGTGTACGTGTCACCGTCGACGACCTCGACCACCTCGACGCGATAGCTCGTTCCGTCGGTCGCCGTGGTCGACGTCGTCCGAGTCGTTTCGGTCGGAGCGCTACCGGTGGTCGTCGCGTTCGGGTCCTCGAGTCCCGTACACCCGGAGAGGACGAGCAGGAGAACGACGACTATCGTGGCCCCGCGGTTCATTAGAGAACAGACGCGCTCTCCCCCCGTATATTCCAGTTAAATAAATCCTATATTGTAAGGTATTATACCTAAAACAGCGGCTCGTTTCGATCATTAGACACAAGTCGACCGAAGCGAGCAGGAGGAGTCGTACGATTTCTGAAAGCCGAATACTTTTGGTCGTTTACACAAAATCTCGAACGGATGGCCGACGGCAGCACGGACGAAACGACCGGCGAGCGCGAGTGGGTGACCCCTCCCCCGTCGTTCGTCGATGCGGCGAACGTCACGACGGCCGACAGCGAGGCGTTCCTCGACGCCGGCTGGCCGGCGTGCTGGAAGCGCGCCGCCGAACTGTTGGACTGGCACCGCACGTTCGACTCGGTACTCGACGACGAGGAGACGGTTCGCTGGTACCCCGGCGGACGGCTGAACGCCTCGTACAACTGCCTCGACCGACACCTCGACGAACGCGACGACGAGCCAGCCATCACGTGGGAGGGAAAGCTCGGAGAGACGCGGACATACAGTTACCGGGAACTCTTCGACGAGGTGAACGCGTTCGCGGCGGCGCTGCGCGACCTCGGCGTCGGCGAGGGCGACGTCGTCACGCTCTACATGCCCATGGTGCCCGAACTCCCCGTCGCCATGCTGGCGTGCGCCCGTATCGGCGCACCTCACAGCGTCGTGTTCGCGGGGTTCTCCGCGGACGCGCTCGCGACGCGACTGGCCGGCGCGAACTCGGAGTGTCTCGTGACCTGCGACGGCTACTACCGCCGCGGCGGCGCGCTCGACCTCGAGAGCACGGCCGACAACGCCCGTCTCTCCGTCGACCACGCGGTCGAGCAAGTCGTCGTCGAGCGTCTCGGAGACGACCGCTCATTCGACGACGACCACGTCTACGCCGACCTCGTCGACGAGCACGCGGGTGCCGAAGTCAACCCGGTCGAACGCGACGCCGGAGATCTGCTCTTTCTCATCTACACCTCCGGGACGACCGGGGAACCGACACTCGTTCGACACGAAACTGGCGGATATCTCGCGTACGTGACCTGGACGAGTCACGCGGTGCTCGACCTCGGTCCCGGGGAAACCCACTGGTGTTCGGCCGACGTCGGCTGGATTACGGGGCACTCGTACGCCGTCTACGGGCCGCTCGCGCTCGGAGCGACCACGGTCCTGTACGAGGGGACGCCGGACCACCCCCAGAAGGACCGCCTCTGGAAGATCATCGAGCGCAACGAAGTCGACGTCTTCTACACGGCGCCGACGTCCATCCGGGCGTTCATGAAGTGGGGCGAGGAACACCTCGAACGTCACGACCTCTCCTCGCTCCGACTGCTCGGCACGGTCGGCGAACCCATCGACGAGACGACCTGGCACTGGTACCGCGAGCACGTCGGCGGCGGCGAGTGTCCGGTGGTCGACACCTGGTGGCAGACCGAGACGGGCGGCATCGTCCTCTCGACGCTCCCCGGCGTCGACCGGATGCGTCCCGGCGCCGTCGGCCGGTGCCTGCCGGGACTGGAGGCGGCAGTCGTCGACGACGCGGGTGAGCGAGTCCCCGTGGGGGAGCCGGGACGGCTGGTGCTCACCCGACCGTGGCCGGGGATGGCCAGGTCGCTCTGCGAAGCGACCGACTGGGGCGACTACCGGACGACGACCGTCGATAGCGCGGAGCGAAGTCGAGGGAACTCCGAGAGTTCCCCACCATCGGAAGTCGACGTCTCCCGAGACACCACGGACCGTTCGAGCGGGCAAGCCCCGCGAGAAGACGGCGAGTGGCGGTACGACACGGGTGACAACGCCGTTCGGGACTCCGACGGCTACCTCCGTCTCCTCGGACGGGCCGACGACGTGCTCAACGTCTCGGGCCATCGCCTGAGCACGACGGAGATAGAGTTCGCCATCGTCGGCGTCGACGGCGTCGCCGAAGCCGCGGTCGTCGGCGGGAAAGACGCCGTGACGGGGGCGAGAGTCCACGCGTTCGTCAGCCTCGAGTCGAACGTCGCGGGTGACGAGGCGCTTCGCGAGCGCGTCCGGGCGGCCGTCGAGTCGGCCATCGGCCCCATCGCGGTGCCGGACGTCGTCACGTTCGCCCCGTCGCTGCCGAAGACGCGGTCCGGCAAGGTCGTCCGCCGCTATCTCGAGGCCATCGCGAACGGCGAGGACCTCGGAGACACCAGCGCGCTCCGGAATCCGGAGATCGTCGGCGAACTCGCGTCGCTTCTCGACCGCTAGCGTTTCGCCTTCTTTTATTCGACCGAAACCCAGAACGGGACTTCAGAGCGTCCTTCGACGACAGTTCGCGCTACCGTCCGAAATCGGGGCCGATTGTCCGAATGCTTTATTCGTCTTCTCGAAAGATAGCGAAGTAGAATGGGTGGCGAGAACGGCGACGAGTGCCTGACGACGCCGGAGTACGATCGACTGCGTCGCGCGGCCGAGACCTACCGCGAGGACCTCGTCGTGGCTCTCGCCGGCCGCGTCGGGCTCGGACCGTCGGATCTAACCCGGATTCGCCCCGTCGACCTTCGCGAACGCGAGTCAGACGGGGGGACAGTCGACCTCCTCTCGGTGCCGGAGGGGGACGGCGACGGGCGAGAGGCGTACGTCCCGCCCGACGTCGCTCACGACCTTCGGAAGTACGCGAATGTAAACGACCTGGACGAGCGCGACCCGTTCGTCGACGTCACGCCGCGACGCGTTCAGATGCTGGTCAGCGACGTGAGCGAACGGACCGACGACCTCCGGGATGTCACGTGCCGCGAACTACGCAAACACTTCGCGTGGCGACTCCTCGTCGAGGAGGACGTCGACCCGCGGGTAGTCCAGGCCGTCGGCGGGTGGCAGAGCCTCGAGAGCCTCGCCCCGTACCTCGACGCCCTGACCACGGCCGACATCGTCGACGCCTTCGCGAATCGGTCGCCGGAAACGGGCCGTGGAAAGGACGACCGCCCGCGACGGGATACCGATTCGCGGAGCGACGACCTTCTCGAGTGCGTGGGTGAACTGGGCACGGCGCTCGCGGACGCGTCCACGGACGAGGACGTGGGACGGGCCGTCTGTGAGCGGCTCTCCGACGCCTATCGCGCAGTCTGGGTCTGTGGCGAGCGTGGCGTCACGCGGGCGAGCGACGCGCCGGAGCGAACCGGCGGGGACGTTCCCGGCGACGTCCTCGACGCCGCCGGCGCACTGGACGAGGACGGACTCTCGGACGTGACGGTCGTCGAGGACGCGTCGGTCGACGGACCGCTGTCGGAGTGTTCGTTCGCCGTCGCGCCGCTCCGGTCGAACGAGACCGTCCACGGCGTGCTCTGCGTGGCCCGCGACTCGTTCTCGTCGGCCGACCGGACGCTGCTGGCGGACGTGGGGCGGCGCGTCGGGGAGACCATCACCGCCATCGCGCGCAAGCGCTTGCTCCTGGCGGACACTGGCGTGGCGCTCTCGCTGCGCAGCACCGACGGCGGCGTGTTTCTCGTGGCCGCCTCGAGCGACCTCGGCTGTCGCTTCGAACTCGAAGGAGTCGTCCCGGTCGCGGACCAGTCGCTGCTCTACTTCGTCACGGCGAGCGGAGCCGCCGTCGGAGACGTCCTCGACAGGGTGACTGGTGCGGACGCCGTCGACGACGCCCGCCTCGTCCGGGACTACGACGACGACGCGCTCTTCGAGTTCGTCGTCTCGGGCGAGTCGCTCGCGACGGTCCTCGTCGAGCGCGGTGGGACGGTCCGCGAGCTCGCGGTCGAGGAGGGCGTCGCCGACGTTACCGGGGTGTTCTCGCGGCACGTCGACGTCCGGGGGGTCGTCGAGGCCGTCGAGGCGACGTTCCCCGAGACCGGATTGCGTTCGAAACGCGAAGTCGAGGAGCCGGTCGGGAACGCCGCCAGCGTCCAGCGAACCGTCCAGGACGACCTGACGGAGCGCCAACGGTCGGTTCTTCGGGCCGCCTACCTCTCCGGGTACTTCGAGTGGCCTCGCGGGAGTACGGCCGAGGAACTCGCGGCTTCGATGGCCATCTCGTCGCCGACGCTCCACAACCATCTCCGGAAAGCCCAACAGAAGGTGCTCGACGCGGTCTTCGACGGCGTCGACCACCGCACGCCGAACGCCCGACACTAACTGTTTAGCGTCACGGACGCGCGGACGCCGGTGGAGCGTCGCGTTTCCGTGGAACGTCGCGACGTTCGTCTAGATGGCGTTACACGACGGAGACGCCAGTTTGTCATAATTAGTTCCATCATTTATATAGCTGAATGGGAGTTGTGAACCTGGCACATGGGTGACGCTCAGAACGTCGAACTGGAAGCACGGCTCGAAGAACAGGAGCGATTCGAACCCCCGGAGTCGTTCGTCGAGCAGGCGAACGTCTCGGACGACTCGATCTACGAGGAGTTCGAGCAGAACTGGCCGGACTG
>NZ_JBPBWC010000014.1:0-134288 GCF_050954125.1 Halomicrococcus pelagicus
CTTGGCACTCCCAGTAGCCCCACCTGCCACCGTCCGTGAACCCCTCACAGATTCTCACCGTGCCGGGGTTCGGTGGGGTTGAAAACCTGAAATATCCAACGCTCAGGATTCCTCCGCGTGAACGCGGAGGAGGATGTCAAACCCGTAGTACCGCTGGTATCGCTCTACACCAGTCTGAACAATATTCCGTCCCCTCTCTTAAAATTGTTCTGTGACACAGAACGTAAATTTCTGGTTTCACTCTCTATTTCAGAACGCAGTGCTCGTATAGAATAACTACAAACTAGCAGAGATCATACCTTTACGTTACTACAATTGCAATGGTAAATCATTGCGAGCGGATAATAACTATCAAACTATATTTATTTAATGTAGTTATTAGAGAATTTAACTAGGTATTGATTAGATGTTCTGAGTTACAGAATCATATGTTAAGAGAACAAGGCTATTCTGCATGGTCTATTATAGTATTAGTAGGTGAACTTTAGCTCGATTATATTTGCTGCTTCGAGTACTTTCCTGCAGATCTTTTCAGCAAATTCATCGTCTTGGGTTCTACGTTCTGGTGTCGAAACACTAATCGCACCAAGAACGCAATTATTAGAATCCCTTATCGGGGCAGCAAGGCATCGGAGTCCCTCCAAGCGTTCTCCTGCATCAATAGCATAGCCTCGTTCCTGGATAGAGTCAAGCTCATCGAAGAGCTCATCTTCGGTTTGAACGCTATTTGGTGTTCCAGCGTTAAGCCCTCGCTGTTCAATTATTTCTACAACTTGTGATTCGGGCAGATGAGCGAGTATTGCTTTCCCAAGTGCTGTTGTATGAAGATGGGTTCGCATTCCGGTATGTGTATCAACATCAATAGCATTCTTGCCCTTTTCTCGCATTAAGTACACTCCCATACCTTCTTCTTCAACCATCAAATTAGCGAGTTCCCCGGTAGCAGTGGCAAGTGATTTTACTTCCGGTTCGGCAATTCGGTAAAGCTCCATCTGTTTCCGGATATAGCCTCCTACTTCGAGAAACTTCATCCCCAATTTATATTTATTATTACTCTTTACCACATAGCCGTATTTTTGAAGTGTCATTAGATGATTATGTACTGCACTCTTCCCCATTTCAAGTCGATCTGCGAGTTCAGTGACTCCACATGGGCCTTGGACTTTTAATTCCTCCACCAATTTAATCGATTTCTCAGTTGTTCTTACAGCGTGTTTCGAAGTCACATAGTTTAATAGGATTTTTGCAATAATAAAAATTCTGTATATCAGAACGGGGCTAAGAAGAAAAAATAACTACTGTTATAGATAATATAATCAGGATAGAATGGTATTCAATTGGTGTTGATCAACAGACCACGACCACATTTCCACTCATAGTGCAAAATACACCGAAGAGACAAGCATACCATTACATTCATTTAATTTAACCGCACGCCCCGTCTTTTCTTCTAATACAAAGAATAGGCGTCGTTCGGGCCGAACCAGGTGAAACAGTGCGAATCCTCACACGCTTCGACGGACACACTGGACATTTTTCCTGGCATTGCCATATACTTGAACACGTAGATTACGAGATGATGCTGCACTTTGTTGTCGCTGGAGACAACGATAATGGTGGTAAAAGGCCCGACCCCATGATCGGTAACTCCCCCGACTGATCCAGATGGTGAAGCTCTATGAGGATACCAAAATATATATTTAGTGCTATGTAGGTTATGAATAATAAATAATCTATGATCGAGTGACCACAGCAGAGATATCGATTCTACCTTTTACGCGTTGTTTGGCGGTGTACTATATCGTTAATATCGATTTAGTACCATTATTGCTACTTTAATAATTATTGAGTACCGGTAACAAAGGCAAATTTCCACTAGTTATTTGTGCATCCAGAAATAATGACTGATAGGATGACAGACATTCCTGACTCTGACACTGAATCAAAGTGTCCCCACGAACAGAAACTAGCAATCAGCGGTATCAACCGGCGTGACGTCCTCAAATCGAGCGGAGCCCTTATCGGCGGAATGGGTCTTGCGGGCTGCAGCGGAAACAATGGAAACCAATCCGGAAACGGAGGTACTACCAATAACGGTGGCGGTGGCGGAAAAACGACAAATATCGCGATCATCTCGAGTCCAGCCGGGTTTGGCGACCAGGCGTTCAACGATCTGGCTTGGCAGGGCCTTCAGAACGCCAAAGATGAGTTCAATATCAACCTCCAACAGGTTGAGGAGACGAATCAGTCGAACTACAGAACGGTCCAATCGCGGCTCGCCGAGAGCCAGAACCCCAACTACGATCTTATTGTACTAGTTGGTTACAATCACACACAGGCCTTGGAGACGAACGCCACGCAGTACTCTGATCAGAAGTGGATGTTAATCAACGACTTCGTTGATCAATCAAACGTCGCTGGCTATACATGGGCTAATCACCAGATGTCGTTCCAAGCAGGTGTACTCGCGGCTACGATGACTACACGCCAATTTAGTCATAAAAATGCCGCCTCAACGAAACCTGATAATCCGACGATTGGGTTCGTCGGTGGCGTTGATAGCGCACTCATCAATGCATTCGAGCGTGCCTATAAAGCAGGTGCCAAGTCCATTAACAAGGATGTCAATGTTCGTGTAGGCTATATCGGCAATTATAACGACACACAGACAGCAAACAACATTGCTAGTTCCCAATATGACGCAGGGGCAGATATCGTCTACCACGCGGCAGCGGCCGCTGGCAAAGGTGTCTTCCAGGCTGCGCAAAACGCAAGCTGTTTTGCCATTGGTGTAGACGCCGACCAGTCCAAGACCCTTCCCAAGTACACGGACGTCATTATGGGTTCTGCTGTCAAGTACATTAACAAAGGGACCTACCAGGTTTCGAAAGCAGTGGTAAATAATAACTGGCAGAGTGTCCAGGGCGATAACGTGCTTGGGCTCAAACAGGACGCTGTTGCAGTAGTCCTTGGGGATGCTGTTGGACCGGAGCTCCCGGATATCGTTGAGACTAATCTTAAGAAATCCAAGCAAGCAATCCTCAATGGAGACACGGAGGTGCCGTGTAGCGCGTCCGGTTGCCAAGGCTGATTTACCGTATTCACTGTATTTATGGTCAGATATTATACAATAATACTATGAATGACAAAGAAAGGTCAGCCGTCCGTCTAGAAGGAATTAGTAAGCGGTTCGGCGATGTTGTCGCCAACGACGACGTTGATTTCACTCTTCAAGAAGGATCGGTTCACGCCCTCATCGGTGAGAATGGAGCGGGCAAGTCGACATTGATGAGTGTCCTTTATGGTCTCTATGAGCCAGACACAGGACAAATTGTCGTTGACGGTGAACACCGCGATTTCGATTCTCCGCGGGATGCCATCAACGCCGGCATCGGCATGATTCATCAGCATTTCCAGCTCGTAGACAATATGACAGTGGTTCAGAATATCGTTCTCGGTCACGAACCAACTGCAAACGGGCTAGTCGATATAGAGAGTGCTCGTTCGGACATTAGTGAGATATGCTCAACATATGGTTTCGAGGTGGACAAACATCTGGATACTCCCGTTGAGGAACTCGGTGTAGGTCTCCAGCAGCGTATTGAGATCGTGAAAAGCCTCTACCGTGGAGCCGATGTGCTCATTTTAGACGAACCGACCGCAGTTCTAACACCACAGGAAGTCGAGAGCCTATTCGATGTAATGAACGGACTCACTGAGCGAGGCTGCTCACTTATCTTTATCACACACAAGCTAGACGAAGCAATGGACATCGCTGACGATATTACTGTTCTTCGAGATGGAAATGACATCGGAACTGTCGATTCCAATAATACCTCTCGGGAGGAGCTCGCGCGCATGATGGTCGGACGAGAAGTGCTGTTCGACACACCAATGCGAGAAACCTCACCTGGGGAGGCCATCGTTGATGTCAGCGGACTCCGAGTCACTGATAATCGTGGTCTTGAACAGGTCAAAGATATTGGATTCAGTGTCCGCAAGGGGGAAATATTTGGTATCGCAGGTGTTGAAGGAAATGGTCAGTCCGAGCTCATCGAATCAATTATTGGCCTCCGAAATGTCGAATCAGGAACCGTCACATTCGATGGGTCCGATATCACGGATATGAGCCGCCGCCGCCGCATCGAGTCTGGAATCGCATATATTCCGGAAGACCGTCAAGAGACAGGGCTGGTACAAGATTATGACCTCGTGCGGAATGCGTTGCTCGGCAATCAGACGATCGAGCCGTACGCCAACAATGGCTTTCTCGATTGGGAGAATGTCCGTACCCATGCTGACGAGATCATCGAAGAGTACAACGTGCAGCCACCGAACCGCGATGCAGAGGCGATGTCGCTGTCCGGAGGGAACCAGCAAAAATTTATCGTCGGGCGCGAGCTTGAACACGATCCAGAGTTCGTCGTTGCTACACACCCAACTCGAGGTGTTGATGTCGAGGCGATCGAGTTCATTCACGAACGACTGAACGAAATGCGTGAGGAAGGAGTCGCTATTCTCCTCGTCTCCTCAAAGCTTGACGAAGTTCAGAAACTTTCAGATCGAATTGGAGTCATGTACGAAGGTGAATTCGTTGACGTAGTTAAACCTGGAAGAGTCACTGATGAGGAACTCGGACTCATGATGGCTGGACGCACACGCGACGAGATTGAGACACTTGGAGGAAATGAAGAGAAAAACACTGGCGGACAGTCACATGACAGGAGTGCTAGCTCGTGAGTAGTACGGACTCCGGCCGGTTGCAAGCCATTCTAGGCCGAGCTGCCGACCGCATGTTTCAGGCATCGGTGTTGGAACGGTTGGCGATCGCAGTTGCGTCGACATTGCTCGCGTTATCCATTGGTGCGATTATTGTTGCCGCGTCTGGCTATAGTGCAGTAGAATTCATTTCCGCGCTACTGTATGGTGCACTAGGAACACCCTCGAATATTGCATTCATGCTCCGCCAGTCAACAATGCTTATTCTTGCGGGGGTGGCTGTCGCGGTCGCATTCAGAGCTGGTGTGTTCAACATCGGCGTCCAAGGACAGTTTGTTGTCGGCGGGTTCGCCGCCGCCGTTACCATTCTCTTTCTGGCACCGGTACTGCCAGATGGACCTGTTAGTGGAATCATCTTCATATTTCTCGGAATAGTTGCAGGTGTTGCCGCTGGCGGGGCCTATGCAGCGATACCAGGGTTAATGAAGGCATATGCAGATGCGAATGAGGTTATCACGACGATCATGCTGAATTTCATTGCGACAGGTGTCATCTACTTTATAGTGGATGCGTACCTCCGCCCAGAAAATGTTTCTGCACCAAACACTGCACCGTTCCCCGAGTCTGTCACACTTCCATCAATAGTATTTAACAGTGGTACGTTCTCAATCATTGGCCTCGCTGTGGCGCTCGTGACGGTTGTAGGCGTTTATATCGTTATGGTCCGAACTAGGTTCGGCTACGACTTGGTCACGAGCGGTCATCAGGAGCGTGCTGCCGCCTATTCTGGCGTTAGTACCAAGCGAACGATAGTAACAACAATGACGTTCTCAGGGATGATTGCCGGTCTCACAGGTGGACTCTTCGTCATCATGATCCTCGGCTACTATACAGACCCAAGTACGTTTCCTCGATTTGGCTTTGACGCCATCGCAGTAAGCCTGCTTGCAGCGAACAATCCACTCGGCGTCGTGCCAGCAGGGCTGCTGTTCGGGGGGCTCGACGCTGGCGGCCAGTATATTGGATTCACTCTTAATGTACCATCGGAGTTGGTGGATGGCGTGATCGGTCTCGTCGTCCTGTTTGTCGCCGCACCGGAGTTATTCCGAATGGCTGGACTGCGAGCCGGCCTAGGAGGTGATGACGAATGAATATCACTCGCGATGCGAACCGGAACTGGTTTACTGTCGCCGCGATTGCGATTATCCTTACATTGCTAATCGGGATGATCGGGACCGTGTTTAACATTCCAGGAGCCAAGCTCTTGACTGTCGGAGCAGTTCAGCGTGCATTACAGGCTGCAATGCCCATCGCACTGGCAGCTATCGGTGGGCTATACGCTGAGAAGAGTGGCGTGTTCAATATTGGCCTTGAAGGGTTCATGATCTTTGGGGCGTTCACGGCTGCCGCCGCTGGCTGGATTTTCTCAGGTGGGGAATCGATCAGCCAGGGTGCCCTCTGGCTTGGTATTCTTACTGCGGTGGTTGTCTGTTCGTTGTTGACGGTAGTGTTTGCTGTTCTGACTATTCGGTATAAAGCAGATCAAATTGTCGCCGGGTTGGCCGTGTGGTTCATTGGACTCGGATTCGGGCCGTTCTTGGCGACGGTGCTTTGGGGAGGAGTCTCCAGTCCAACGCTTCCGAATATCGCCAACATCACAGTCCCAGTTCTCTCTGGAATTCCAGTACTTGGCCCTCTACTTTTTGATTCATCACCATTAGTATTACTGACCGTGTTGATTACTGTCGCTGCTTGGGTTGTCCTCTATCGAACACGGTACGGTTATTGGGTTCAGGCGGCGGGAGAAAACCCAGAGGCACTGGACACTGCGGGTATCGACGTAAATCGCGTCCGATACGCCACAGTCATATTCTCCGGTGCGATGGCGGGACTGGCCGGGGCAGCGCTGTCGATTGGTATTGGAAGTGGTTTCACCGGTACAGGCACTACAATTGTCAACGGTCGAGGATGGATTGCAATTGTAGCATACCTTTTTGGTAATTACAACCCATTAGGAGCTTTCCTTGCATCTCTCCTATTTGGAGCCATGGATATGCTGCAAATCCAGCTTCAGACAGTCGGCATTTCACTGCCTGGCAGTATTACGAGTCTATTCCCATATGTAGCTGTACTTGTAGTGCTTACAGTCGCTGGTTACACCCGAATGCCTTCAGCTGTTGGAGAATCCTACGAAACAGAGGAATAACTCGCCTCAGGCCTTGATCTCGAGGCACTTGGCCTGCTCCTCGCCGTAGATCACTCATCCTAAGCTCTTAACAGCCATATAATTTGCGTAGCCTATTGATTCTATTTTATATTTAATACCTTATAGTATAGAGTTATTAATATATTATAGATATTGGCATGTGATAACCCGCCCATTATGGTAGCGTAGCTGTTATATACTCACTTCTATAAGAGAATTTTGTATAAGAATAGTATGATAATTCTTAGTGGTCGTCTAGAAACACTCTCAAGATTTAATTAAGATTGGTTGTTAGAATTATATATAAATTCTTAGGCACCCGTCTATCTTATCCACAGCTTTAGCTCTCTTCGTTGGGTGTGTAGCCGGAAGACGACACTAAGATTCGTTCTCGTGCAGGCCCATATTCAATAGTTTTCAAATCCACAGCTGGTTTTTAGAAGTTTAAACCCCAAATATTTATTTGGGCTACTATAGTAAAATAGCGTATGAGCGCAGATCCTCGCAGTCCGGGACCTGACGATGGAGCGCGCTTTCACTATTGGCTCCAAAAACTAAAACAGCGCGGCAGCAACCTTCTTATCACCGGCACTGTCTCTGACGACGTCTCAGCACGTGCATCCCAGCGGCTGTTCGGACAAAAACGAGATCGAGCCCGAATCCTCGCGCTTACCGATCGAACGGAGACGAATCCTGCGTCCCGGCTTCCAGATGGCGTCTCGGTTACTGATCCTGGGACATGGTTCATTGACCAGCGTCACGGCGAACGATCGATTCCCGATGCTGCGACGAATGCGACGTTCGCTCTTGATCACCTCGACAAGTACAACGTTCACCAGCTTGGTGAAGAAATACAGGCTGCAATCAGCTTCTATGTCGAAAGGACAGATGATCTTGCTCCCGCAGCGCTGCGCGTCGGCATTGACTCCCTGTACCCGCTTCTCCAGAACGACCGCGCGGCAACCGAACGTACACTCCGGATGCTCACTACAGCCGTCCATGATGTCCGGGGTATGGCCCACTACCACATCCGCATTCCGGACGACGCACCACTTGTTGAAGACCTCACATCGCTATTCGACGCGCGTATCGAGCTACGGAAACGACGACGTCTACCCCCAGAACAGCGCTGGCACGTTCCCGAACTCGGACAGACGACGGCATGGGTAGAGTTGTGATGTTCTTCTTGCTATGATCAATGAAACGAGAAGAATCACTGTGATCTCCATGATGTGAAGTACCGGGAATCGACGGTATAGATTGTGGGTGATAGTAGTTTTTAGTGCATATCCGCGTCTTTAGGCGTGGGTCGAACGGTAGGCCGGGCGACACACCGCCGTCGGTTGCTGGGCCGGATATCCGTTTCCGGTACGTTTAAGCGTCCGTACTGCCTGTTTTAAGGCGCCACTCCGATGGAGAGAGTCATACCAGAGAATACACGTGTGCCAATGACTCGGTCGGAGATGGGGTCTCAGTGACCAGACCACAGCCCTAACACGGGAGTGAAATCGAGAGATTCCCCCGGTGTGTCGCCGGTTCCTGTGAGAGTGCGGGTTGCAACCTCGAAGGCCGATGGCCGATATCCCATGGTAGGATGCCACGCCATTTACGGCGTGGAGGAGGTCACTGTTCTGTAGTCGTTGTTGTCGTCGTGGTGGTTTCTGGTGTCTTCGTCTGTGTCGCCGCTGTCGTTTCCTGTTTAGTAGTCTGTGACTTGGTGAAGTACTTCTCGAGAACCGTCTTGTAGATTCTAGAGCTTGCTTCGCCAGTTAGGATATGAATTCCATCAGTAAAACTATCCTATAAGAGCGATATCTACTGACGATTTTCTTCAGATAATAGCGGGAGCCGTCAGCAGACAGTAGCAACGATAACAAGTGTTGTACGTATATCACGACGCGAGGGATTTAATTTTCTGCACCACGGTACATAAGTCTACTAAAACACAATACAGATATGATGGAATTCACTACACTCGATGGGGATTCTGGTCTTACCATCTACGACCCGATCGAGAATGCTCGATTTGAACTTTCCACCCCCAATTCTATCACATTAGAGTCAGCTCCGGCTAATGACTTCTATTTTCCCGTCGATACTGCTGTTGCGTTCGATACAACGGCAATCGAGATTCCCAAGCGTGTCCCACTCTTCGTTCGAACGCAGGACGGCGCGATGGTCACTAACGTAGAGACGACTGATGTGTCGTCTGTACCATCGGACGAGTATCTGCTCGAACCGATGAGTATGCCGATGAAACTCTATATTGCCGTTGATAGCGCGCTTACATTCCATCCGAGCGAATCATCGCTCACGGTGACGTTCGAGGACTCCTGTCCCGTTCGCGTCGGCGCACGGTCATTCCATGATAGTCCCGCTGGAACGATTACAGTCACCGGCGACATCGACGATGCGATAGCTGCCGTCTCGCTATTCGGGTCGGCGTTGAAAACGACCTCCTGTGAGCGGTCGTTTCCCACCTTGCGTGGCCATCCACCACTGGTCGAGCGCGGCGAAACGTTCGCTGTGCCAGATGGGATTGAGACTCCTGAAACCGGCATCGATCTCGTGATTCCACCTGAATGGGAGTCGCTCATGCCAGTGGCGTCGTTGGCATATTATCTCGGTGCAAATGTCGTCGCCGGGAGTGACCCGCGACTGGTCGCAGGTGAGTTCGAACATGCCCTTGACGGGCCGGGTGGCTATGCTGCGACGGTCAATCGCACACTGCAACAGGTGTTCTTCCTTGATTGCCTCACTCGCACTGAAGGCTACTATCCGGTTGAGTTGTACGAGCGAACCCAGGTCGAACCGTCTCTCGCCCTTGATTTTGCCGATCTGTACAACCGGCCACTCGATGAGCAGATTCCAGCATATCTCTCAGTGCCGTTCGAGACACTGGAATCACACATATTGGACTGGCATCTGACGACCGATGTCTTGCCGTCCGTTGAGACGCTTCCTGCGTTGCCGTATCTTGCCGACGATCTCTCGCTGTTGCGGACGCCACAGAATTCGACGACCACGTCAGTCACACCGATGCCGGAGGCAATTGAAGAGTTCACACGGACACGTGCGGCTGCGATGGGCGATTTCACGCGAAGTACGACCGATTTCACGCGTGATGTGGGTGGATGGGATTGGGGTGAGGACGATGAACTGTTTCAATTGGACCCCGTTGAGACAGTCGAACACGCGTGGGTCGGCAATGGCTATCCGGTTGGCGCGAACAAAGTTACACTTGACTCGCTGCACCGCCGTAACGACGTGTCGCCACCGGACGAGTCAGTGTTGACTGTCCACGTTGTCTGTAATGACCCTGAGATGGCTGAAGAGAATGTCGTGAGTGAGTTCTACGGCTTGCATGATTTCGTCACGTATGACGTGTCAGTACACGAGGAAACAACGATTGACGAACTTGCTATGCTATTCGAATCATCGGCCGACTTTCTCCACTATATCGGCCACGTTGATGAAGACGGATTCCAGTGTGTCGATGGATATCTTCACGCTGAATCGCTTGACTCAGTGAATGTTGATGCGTTCGTTCTTAATGCGTGTCACTCCTATAAACAGGGCAAACTTCTTGTTGAAAAGGGGAGCAGGGGTGGTGTTGTCACGCTTTCAGAGGTCATCAATACGTCAGCGACGAGAGTCGGTTGTGCACTTGCACGGCTACTAAATGCAGGATTTTCGCTTCGATCCGCACTTGCTATCGCGAAAGACAAAGTGTTGGTTGCAATTGAATACATTACGCTTGGCGACGGTGGGCTCACGCTCTGTCAGAGTGAAAATGGCACTCCAATGTTGTATCAAGTCCGGCCTGAGAGAGACGAGTATCTTCTGGAGCCGTTTGCGTTTCCAGTGTCGAATCATGGGATTGGGACGATGATGCATCCGAAGGTGGAATCCACCTCCCTTCACTATCTTGCCTCCGGTTCACTCAGTGTCTTTTCTCTTTCTAAGTCGGAACTTATGGACATGGTGGACTCTGGATTGTTGCCTCTAAAAATAGGGACCGAATTGTACTGGGGCGATGAACCACTTACCTCATTTTTCTGAATTTTATGGGCCTGGGACGGCTCCTTCTGCTGAGTCTGCGTTTGCGGCCTGCGATAGAGCGAGTCCGATGGTGAACAGGATGCCGATCAGTCGGGGATTCTGTGCGAGACGTGCTTGGGTTGCGTTTTTTAACATACATGGTTACATCTAACCCCTATTAATGTATAATTTTCTAAATTATTCTAATCCTTGTAATATAAAAGCATCATAATAACCACCAATAGAATCAGAAGAAACGCCTTTAAGCGCGCTTAGCCGTTCATAATCGCTGTTTCAGCAGGCTATCATTGCAATCTCTCCTGTCTGAGCACAATCGCACGTCAGCTACCCACGGTTTCAGCCCCCGGGGGTTTCTCGCCAACAAAAGCTGTAAAGAAGGGCAATTTCATTTGCTCGTCGTTCAAAGGGAACATAACTATGGGAACAGTGAGCGAAGTGAAGGTGCTCACCGTTGTGCCGGTGAGCCACGCCATGCCCATGGTTCGAAGCGGCGAATCAACGTTACGAGAGCTTCGAAATGGGGTCGTGCCTGAACAGTTTTGGTTCGCCCGTCCACAAAAGCTCTCTTCTGATTTGCCGCTTTCACAGAAGATAAGCGACGAAGTCTCACCCTTGCTGATTACTAGGGAGTCGCTATTTTTCGGTATGCCGTAGGTCAGGCAGTGACTCCCACGGAGTACGTCGCCGATAGCAGAGATACTGACTAACAGCCAAGAGGCTGTACATAGTCAGGATTATCATAGGTGTATGGCGCGAGAAGATTGTAAGTGGGAAAATTCCAACCAGCATACTTCCGAGAAGGAGGAGGCTCAGTATCGAAAACGTGAGATAGTACTGATTCCACGCGATTGTCAGGCGAGAGACATCACCGAGATACTTCTCGAGATGGCAAACACGATGCGAGGGATGTATCGTACCGGCTTCACGATTGTAGTCAAGAAGTCCAACCTCTTCGAGTTTCGGAATATGTGTCTGATAGAGCGAGATATAGACCCGCCTTCGTTGCTTAGTCGTCAACTCGTCCGGTGGAGTGTTGTGTTCACACGCCGCTACGTGGGTCGCTAGGGTAGACAGGTCAACGGCATCTCCTTCTCGTAGAAGATAATAGAGTGCATATCGCCGCCGCGGGCTCTGGAGCACCTCAAATATCTGCTCCTGTGAGATCTCGGTGCTGGCCATTGGAAACGGGTTATCCGCGGAGCGAAGCTCCTCTCTCTTTCATATTACAGTCCTCCGATAGGCAAAGTTCCACTCCTGCATAGACTCGCTATCACCCGTCTCTACTTTGTTCGCTCGAGGCTACTACCAGGCAGCGTCACCATACCGTCCCTAGACTGAGCTCTAGTTATGGAGAGACGTTGTCGGCTCCTTCACTCGTTGCAGTGCTCTTCGAAGAAGGGTATCTGCCTTACAATGTCGGGGAACAAGGGGAGAGGGTTCGGAACAACGAACGGAGGGGCGAAGTCCGTTCTGGAGCCCACACAACTACGGTAGTCTAGTGCTGCTCGCAGTCTGTCTGCGAACCGCAGTTAGTCCAAAGACCGCTTTCACTATTGTTATGCGGTGCTTGATATGGAGGAATATCCAGTAGTCTTGAACTATTCTGGCAATCAGGATAAAAAATAGGAGAACACCACTCGATCACCTTGTCCACCGAATTCTACACTTATTTCGTGTTCGGGGTGCATAATCAGTTATGAAGCCAGATGACAACGCGAACTGTCCGAACATTCGAGGCCAGCATCCCGAACCACCAATAGGTTCGTGACAACCTCGACCAACTCGGATGGGCCGCGTCAAAACTCTGGAACGTCGGTCGCTACTACGTGCAAGAGCAGTGGGACGGCTCCGGCGAGATACCCAACGACGGCGAACTCAAAGCCGAACTCAAGGGCCATGAACGCTATACGGACCTTCATTCTCAGTCCAGTCAACGAGTTCTCGAAGAACTCGCTGAAGCGTTCAACGGCTGGTATGCCAAACGTCGCAACGGCGACGACAAGGCCAACCCGCCGGAGTATCGAAAGAACGGAGACGCACACCCACGCTCTACCGTGTCATTCAAAGCAGCTGGTTTCAAGCACGACGAATCAAACCAGCGCGTCCGCCTCTCAAAAGGCCGCAACCTCAAAGAACACCGCTCGAATTTCATCCTCTGCGAGTACCAAACTCGCCCGGACATGGACCTCTCCGAGTGGGACATACAGCAAGTCCGCGCCGTCCACAAAGATGGCGAGTGGTGGCTTCAATTCGTCTGCCGCACCGTCATCAACCCAGACCCGCCGGGCGACGAAACGGCAGGCGTTGACCTCGGGATATGCAACTTCGCCGCCGTCTCCTTCGGAGACAAATCGGTGCTGTACCCCGGAGGTGCGCTCAAGGAGGATGAATACTACTTCGCCAAGCAACGTGCGAAGTGCGACGATTCAGCCTCCCGAGAGGCCACCCGTCTCGACCGCAAGCGGACCGAACGCCGAACGCACTTTTTGCACACCCTCTCGAAAGAGATTGTCGAGCAGTGCGTCTCCCGTGGAGTCGGAACGCTTGTTGTGGGCGACCTCGGTGGCGTCCGAGACGCCACCGAGAACGGCGACCCCCGCGACTGGGGCGACCACGGTAATCTCGACTTGCACGGGTGGGCGTTCGACCGCTTCACGAAGATGCTGGACTACAAGGCGGAAGCCAAGGGTATCTCGGTGGAGTTGGTGTCGGAGCGCGATACGTCCAAGTCGTGTTCGGCGTGCGACCATACGGACGACAACCAGCGCGTTGAACGCGGGTTGTACGTCTGCGAGGAGTGTGACACGGTGGCGAACGCGGACTCGAATGGTGCGGAGAACATTCGGCAAAAGGTATTCCCGAGTCAGCCGTAGGCCGATAGGGATAACGGCTGGTTGGCACAGCCAGTGGTTCGCCTGTTCGACCATAGCGAGGGCGGTTTCGCCCCGCGAGAGTACGTCGCTAACCAAGAACTTTAATATCCCAACTTCGGTGGGATTCCCGCGTCTTCAGGCGCGGGAGGATGTCAATACAGGTTGACGACCACGACAAGAGCGACACGGATATCGCTGGGAAACTGACGCGACCAGTACCCTATCACGAATCAGAGAAACCTCCTGGGTCTACCACTCAACACCGGCTATCCGTTCGTCGGGTTGAAGGGTTCAGTACTATCGTCTACGAGGTCATCAAAAGAACGGCATAAGGGGGGACCTACTTACCCCCAGTCTTGCGACCGAGGGGTTTCAGGCAGACGAGTTCGGCCTGTTCCACGCCCCGAGCGTGTACGGTGGCCCGCTCTCAACTCGTCCACGTCACCCCGATGATGGAACAGTGTTTCAATCAGCACGCAGTCGGCGGGCAGACGGAGGGGGACGTTTCGAGTCTCGCTGGGTCGTGGTCGCCCGCAACACTGCCGCTTGTTCCGGTTATCCCGGGCATCGGCGCGGGCAAGCTCGTTGCGACCGTGGTTCCCACCGTCGAAAAGCCGGTGGTCTGCCGTGGGAGGCCAGCAGTGGTCGTCCGAGCAGGCCTGTGGCCGTCTTGCTTGCCACATGTTGGCTTACCACGCGACTATTATATACTTTCCCCCTATTCTCACATGAGAAAAATCGGCCGAAAGAACGGCACCCCCGACGTGTCATGCTCGTGTACCCATCTACACTTTCTCAATCGCTACAAACGTCCGTCCTACTAGAGTCGTGCGATCAGTGGCCTTAGCGGTTGAAGAGTTACTCAGATCCGAGGTAAGTACGACCGAGAGCTGATCGGCAGCGAGTGGACTGTCGCTATCCAGGTGGTCCAGAATCTTGTCTGCAGTAGAAAGCACGTCCGGGGTCATAACCGAACGGCGACCACTGATGTGGGTCACAAAATTCATACTCCCTTTGGGGGTTCCACGGCCTCTAGGTCGTAGAGGGAATCGCTTTGAATGTATAGATACTAGTTACCATGTCGCTGGGATGGATCGATCTGTGCACCCTCGTTCGGGGTATCGAAGTCGGTCATATCGAAGATCTCAACTGACTCCGACTCGATAATTTATTGATGTTCTATTTCTGGTTCAGTTGGTCTTTCATCACCATCGAACGCTGGCGGCTGTGCCGTTCCCTCATCGGGATGGAGGAATACAACGCCACCACCGATATCGCCAGCCACTGTGAACCCGCGACTTCGGACAGCTGTCCAGAACGACGATCCTTCAGCGGCGTAATGGCCTAGTTCAGTTGGATTAGCAGGGTCCGTAATATCGTGGAGTGTGACGCCGCCGTTGTACCATGATGCGTGCAACTGGTTGTTGGTCACGTCGAAGTTGTGTGATGTCCGGAAAACATCGATCTCGGGGGGATCGATACGTGCCACCTGTTTGGGTGCATCGTAGTCTGAAACGTCGAACACGCTGATACCGCCGTAGTCATCATTGTCCGGGTTTTCAACATAGCCGCCTGGGAATGTCTCTGCTCCGACGTACACGTACTGGCCGTCCGGTGAGGGCTGGACATAATGGGCGTTTCCGGGCAGAGTGAGATACCGTTCATCTCGAGAGGAGCTTGGTAGTGGTGTGTCGGCTCCGGGTGCATCGCCGAACTGTGTTACTAGTGTTGGGTCCGTTGGGTCGCTAATGTCTGTGATGACGACGCCCGCATCCCAGAACGCCTGGTACAGGAAGTCGCCCTGAACATAGATGTCGTGACAGGGATTGATCCCGGCCGCTGCGAATGCGGGGAAGTGGTCCGAAAGTCGGAATTCACCAATCTTCTCTGGACTCGTTGGGTCGCTAACATCAATGATATCGGTTCGGGCTTCACTAAAGGGAGCCTCGTCGGATTCATTGATCGTCAAGTAAGCATACCCATCCGCCAGGAAGTTGTTGTGGACAGAGTGACCGGTGCGATAGAACGTCACCTCCTGTGGATCAGTCGGCGTGCTAATATCCACTAGCGTAACTCCTGGGCCGCCGTTGCTCGCTAAACTGGCGAGATTGCCGTCAACTTTAACGTCGAGGATACCTCCTGCCGGGTCGTTTGCAGTGAGGGTAGCAACGAGTTCGGGCCGGCCTGGATGACGTCCGTCGACAACTGCCATCCCAGATCCAGTAGCGGCATAGACGTAGTTGTTCTGCGTAACTACTTCTGTCGTACCGTTGACGGCCTGTTCGCTAAACAGACGCATCCCTTCGGCGTGGTTTTCGCTGTCACCACCTGGAGAGGGATGTGCGCCTGCAGTGCCGACAATGCCAGATGCTATGAGACCGCCAGTCATCTTCAGAACAGTACGTCGTGTTGACCGTGTTGTTGAGTTTCGTGTCATCGTTTGATCACCGTGGTTGTGAGTCAGTTACGTCGAGTGGGGCGGGCGTCTTTCTGAACACGTAGAGACCGGTCTGCATGTCACTCATAACGACGATATCATGCCCTACGCTGCCGGAGCAGTTTCCGTACTGTTCGTCGGTCAGTGTTCATTATTGAACTCCTTCCCAAGATAATATCATTCCGACACCTATTATTGTTTGTTATGTGAAAGTAGGCTGTTAATACCACCCTAGTATAGAGGGGAGCAGGGTCAGAAATTCGGCGCTTTTATACCAAATATTACTCAGCTTAATTTTCGCAAACGTATGAGGGTGTTGCCTGCCATAAGGAAGTTAATAGAGCGGGGGGTAATCCCGGATTGGATAACAATGCATGACCTGACTGGCTTCCAACGAGACTTGCTGTACGTCGTCAATGGGTTAGACGACCCACACGGACTCGCAATCAAAGACGAACTCGAGGACTACTATGGGACAGAAATCCACCACGGGCGACTGTATCCAAACCTGGATACACTCGTCGAGAAAAGCCTCGTCGAGAAAGGCCAGGTGGACCGCCGGACGAACTACTATACGCTGACCCAGCGTGGCCGGAAAGAAGTCGAAGGGCGAAACAACTGGGAACAACAATACCTCGAACAGGAAGCAATCTCGGACTGACACAGAACGAGCGGAAGCCCACCTCTGACGGGGTGGGAGGATGTCAAAACTACGCTGGTCACCCTCATTATCGGCAGGCCATTCCATCACCGGCTCAAACCGCTTCCACACAGCTACAGGGGTGTTGGTAGAGGGTCCATAAGTAGCGCTAACCCCACTGAGATTGCATTCCCTTGCGATTGAAGACGTTTGACCCCCAAGCATTGGATATCAAGGTTCGCAACTAATCTATTCTTGCGGGGGAACCCCCCTTATTATATCAAGTAGGCGCACTGTTGGCCGTGCCAACTGACAGTTACTCCTCTTCACTGAGAAATTCGGAGCTAGTGTCTTCCAAATATCCTCCGAATAAAATTTAGAATAATTGAATTGAATGCTCTCAACCGCGGTACTGCCTTGAGGTGTAGGTACTAATACTAAGACCGTCACTCTCCCATATTCAAAAACCGCAGCTCCAGGTGAGTAGACTACTTGTGAGACGGCAAAACAACACTACGAGAAAGACAGGCAATGGCCAAGCAAATAAGACATATACAATGCAATGGAGAAAGGGAACAGGAAGGTCACCGTCGACTGCTGTAGTTCAGACAGTTGCAGCGGAGATAGGCGTTCCACCTCAAGAGTTGCGTCCACTTTACCAGACTATCAATCCCGACGCTCTTGATTCGCTCTTTTCGTCGAAAGATCAATCCAATCTTCGTTCAAATGAAAATATAGTAGTGAGTTTTGAATTTGAAGGCTGTGACGTGACTGTCTCTGGCGACGGATGCATTGCTATTGTCCTACCTGATAGTGACGAAGAACAATGACACGTTGAGTCACGGTAGCTATTCAAACAGTGTGGACAGGACTTTTCGTTCAGCAGCATGAATATGTTGTGAAAAGGTGGCTGACGAAATGCCAAGTTCTTCGGCAACCTCTTGGCCTGTACATTCACGTGGCCACTCGTAATACCCCGCTTCGAATGCGGTCTGAAGAACCATCTGCTGTCGATCAGTGAGTTGTTCGTGAAGAATCTGTTTGAACGCCCAGTCATTGAACAAGGGGGTAGAATGATCTTTGTTTCGTTTGGTGATGAGCTCTGCTTCCGGATATTGAGTAAGAAAGGTATCCACAATTACTGCTGGGTCATCGTTAGATAGGGAAGGAAACTCAGCAACGATATGGCCCTCTCCATTGACACTTCGGACTGTTCGTGGGAGAGCGCCAAGTTCGGCCAATGCCACAGCAGGGCAGTTATCAGATACATTGAATTCGAATAGTCCTTCCTGGTCAGCTTCTCGTAGAAGCTGGGCAGTGACTGTTTCATGTGTCGCTGCAAGCTCAAGAATTCGGTGAGGATCAGCTCCCTTCACGGTGAAGAACTCTGCATACTCTCCCTCCGAACGTGGAATCATTTCCAGAAGATCAAATTGACATTTTTCGGCCTTAGAAGCGGCGATAAAGGGATACTCCGCATCAGTGATCGTGAACTCAAATTCAAGGACGGGGGCTGATGTAGGCTTACTCATTGGAAGAAGTCGTCTAGCATCACTAGTGAATTTTCCGGTCAAGTGAACTACCCCGACCTACTCACTCGCCGCTGACGCGGCTCGTTCCTTGAGGTCGGGGCTTCCTGCTTCGATGACGCGCTTTGCAGGAACCGAAGTGGTTCCCGTCGGGAGCGCAGTCTCCACAGGCGGTGATTCGGAGTGTCCCACTCCTACGTCTTGCAGACCGCGAGAAAGGATGTTCCACGCCGCGTTCGCGTCCCTGTCCGCCTCAAACCCGCAGGCAGGACAGGAGTGTTCACGGACCCACAGCGGTTTGTCCGTCTCGACGCCACACGACGCGCACTCTTTGGTCGTCCCTCTCGGGGTGACCGCCACGAAGTGCGTTCCTTCGCGTTCGCACTTGCACTCAAGCATCGACAGGAACGTGCGCCACGCCGCCGACGCGGTGTTGCGGCTGTTCGACGGACTTTCCATCATCCCCGCGACGTTCAAGTCTTCGACGGCCACGAGGTCGTACTCTCGGGCGTAGTACCGCGAGAGTTTGTGGAGAAAGTCACGGCGCTTGCGTCGGAGGTCGGCGTGACACTCCGCGACTTGACGCCGTTGCTTCTCCCAGTTGTTCGACCCGTGTTGCTTCCGCGAGAGCTTCCGTTGCTCGCGCTCCAAGCGCTCATGCTCGTCAGAGAGGTCGAGTGATTCGACGGCGTGACCGTCGGTGTCGTGGGCGTACGTGAGTATGCCAACGTCGATACCGACGCACCGCTCGGGATTCTCGGGCGGTTCTGGTGGTTCACGGTCCATTTCGACACCGAACGTGGCGAACCACTCGCCCGTTGGTTCTTTCTTGAGCGTGACCTGCTTGAGGTTGGCGTCGTCGGGGATGGCGCGGTGAAGCCGAATCGGGATGTCCGCGAGTTTCGAGAGTGACAGGACAGGCTGACCGCCCTTCTTGTCGAGCTTGAAGCCAGACTGATTGTACGTGAAACTGCGGAACTCCCGTGGCGGCTTCCACTTCAACGCGCCGACGGAGTAGCCGTTTTCCTTGAGTGCGGAAAGGCTACTCAGGTTGTCGAACAGCCGCTCCACAACGGCTTGGAGTACCTTTGAGTACACGTCCGAGAGGCCGTCCCACCACTGTTTGAGGTCGGGTAGCTCCGACCGTAGCGTAGTCATGGACGGCAACTCGCCGTGTTCATTGCGGTACTCGTTGAGGCGGTAGCGGGTGTGATTGTACAGTTGCCGACAAATATCGCGGTGGCGGTCCAATTCCTCTTGGTGGGCATCGGACGGCTCAAGGCGATATTTGTAGGCGTAGAACATTCGCTACTCGTGTTCCTCGATGTACTCGTCAAGCCGCTCACGGATGAACGATGAGAGATTCAGGTGGTGTTCCTGAATCCACTCGTGTTGGTCCTCTCGGAGCGTGATTGTGGTCCGTTTCACCGTATGCATAGTATATACTCTATGCACAAAAACGTGGCGATTGCGTGAGCCTGTGGACCAACAGTAGTATCATGTATGACCAAATGATGACGGCGCTGTATCCCCACCCTACTGCGCTACTCGGCCTTCGGCCTGTGTTGCTCGTTGAGGACGGGGGCTTAGCGCCTCAATTCAGCTAAACTGTCACAAATGGCAATGCCCTCCAGTGATGTCCTCGCTCACTGTTTACGGCGAGGGTTCCCACAGTGTGGGAACTCGGCCTATTACGGAGATGCAAGGAGAAAGCCCCGCCCTTTAGGGCGGGGATGAATCCGACACTACCCTACACCAACCACCGCTCGATGGCACGGCAGGATATTCTACGCTCGAATCCATACCTTCAAGTAACTATCTCTACATAGGTTACGTATGGCGAAACAGGTCGTCACACGCACCTACACTGCTTCCATACGGAACCAGCAACAGGTGCAAGACGACCTCGACGCCCTCGGGTTCGCCGCCAGTAAACTCTGGAACGTCGGAAGGTGGACAATCAGTCGCGTCTGGGGTGAAATCGACTACATCCCAGAACACGACGAACTCACCGCCTACCTCAAGTCCCACGAACGCTACGATGACCTCCATTCTCAGTCAAGTCAGCGAGTCCTGCAAGAACTCGCTGAGGCGTTCAACGGCTGGTACGGCAAACGACGCAACGGAGACACACGGGCGAACCCTCCCAGCTACCGTAAGCACGGTGACGAACACCCCCGAAGCACGGTCACGTTCAAGAACAAAGGCTTCAAACTCGATACCCAGTACAACCGAGTCCGGCTCAGCAAAGGCTCGAACCTGAAAGACTACTGGTCGGACTTCATCCTCTGTGAGTACGAAACTCATCCCGATGTTGACCTCTCCACCGTGGAGAACGTCCAACAAGTACGGGCCGTCTGGACGGGCGACGATTGGGAACTACACTTCGTCTGCAAAGACGAAATCGAAGTGTCAGAGGCACCCGGCGAAAAGACAGTGGGTGTTGACCTCGGTATCAACAACTTCGCCGCGCTCGCCTACGAGGACGGTCACAGCGAACTCTACCCGTTGAATTGTCTGAAGCAGGACGACTACTACTTCAGCAAGCGCATTGCTCGGTGTGATGACTCCGACTCCGAGCAAGCCACACGGTTGAACCAGAAGAAATCGGCTCGTCGCGCCCACTACTTCCATACGCTCTCCAAGCACATCGTCCGACGATGTGTTGACGAGGGAGTTGGAACCATCGCGGTGGGTGACCTCTCCGGTATCCGCGAGGACGAGGAGAACGGGGAGTCGAAGAACTGGGGTAAGCACGGTAACTTGGACTTGCATTCGTGGGCGTTCGACCGCTTCACCGACCTACTCGAATACAAGGCCGAGATGGAAGGCATCACGGTTGAGGAAGTGTCTGAGCGTGATACGTCGAAGTCGTGTTCGTGTTGCGGTCGGAAGCGTGACGCGAACCGTGTGGAGCGGGGGTTGTACGTGTGCGATGAGTGTGGAACGGTGGCGAACGCTGATGTGAATGGTGCCGAGAACATTCGACAGAAAGTATCTCCGAGTCTCGCCTGTGATGGGGGAGATAGGAGTAACGGCTGGTTGGCACAGCCTTCGACGTACCTGTTCGACCGAGAGAGCGGCTGCTTCGCACCGCGAGAACAGGCTATGTCGTAAACCACAATATCCCAAACGCGGTCGGGAATCCTCGCCCTTCAGGGCGGGGAGGATGTCAACGGTACGGTTTCAGGGCCTACTCTCCTGACGTCGACGGGACGGGCTTCGTCCCTCGGTCGGAGCGTCCTGTGGCACCGCCACATGCACTCGTCTTTGTAAGCGGGTCATCGCCACGCGATTTCTCAACGTGGCTTTCTCCGAAGTGGTCGAACCCTGCAATCTGTACTGGCACGGTTATGCCTTTTAACCGGGCTCGCGGCACCGCAGACTGGATGAAATGTGGTCCCTATCTTCCGGTGGCTTTCCCGGGGAAGATACGGTAGACCCGAGATAATGGAGTGACTGAAAACAAAACGGGTAGGCTAGCGTACTAGGAGACACCAGTAGCACAGGTGAATCGCCTCGGGGCTTGACCCCGAGGCTTCCCGTTTCGATGACGTGACTTGCAGACATGCGCTGAAAGTCAGGCGTGTCCGTAGCGGTCACAGGCTCCACGGGCGCCTCTTCGGGCCATCCTAGCCCTAATTCAGAAAATCCTCTCTTAAGGACGTTCATCGACGCATTCGCGTCTCTAGCGGTCTCGAACCTACACGCCGGACATGAGTGTTCACGCACCCAGATTGGCTTCGCCGCATCCACACCACACGACGCACACTCTTTGGTCGTCCCTTTGGCTTCGACTTGCTTGACGTGTGTGCCGGGCAGGTCGGCCTCGTATTCGAGGAGCGTGATGAACTGTCGCCACGCCACATCTTGCTTGTTCCGAGTGCTTCCATCTGCTCGAAGCATTCCTGCCACGTTGAGATCTTCCATGAACACGGCATCGTACTCTTTGACGAGCCACGTCGTTATCTTGTGCTGGTAGCTCGTAGTCCCAGCGGACGTGGTTATAGAGTTGGCGATGAACGTCGAGATGGTGTTCCAGTCACTCCGCTAGCTCTGGTGTCGGGTAGGCGTGGTAGCGGTGACTGTGTTCCATCTCTGTCTCTTGGTTAATATGTGCTCACTTGATGGTTTACTCAAGTTGGCAGTCACACGTCTGACATAGATATTTCCGTCTGGTTGATTGACGACATTCCTATGGACTACGCAGATATTGAGATGGAGGCGGTCACGATCGAACTCACGGATGAGGAACTCGAGCAGATTGACCACCTTGCTTTTACACAGCACCGAGATAACAGCGATGCAGCAATACGCGACCTTCTCGATGAGTGGCTGAAAAACCAGAAGTAAACTCGCTGACTCTGCTACTTGCTTATCAGCGCAGTCGGTAGGAGATCGCGTGGCGAAGATACCGTTGTGGGCTGATACCCCGGTATCGTCGGTACTGAACGACAATGCCGGATCCAATTAGCAGAAGCCAGAGGAGGACGTTCGTCCCAAGCGTCGTCCAAGTTTCACTCTGGAAAATTGGAAGCAATGTGCTCCAATGGAGAGCAAACTGCTGGAGGAGACTCGCTCCAACAAGACTTGTCGCACTGACCAGAAACAAAAAGTAAAACTTCCAGATGAAGATACTCACGACCCCCCCGAAAAGCATTGCAATGACGGCTGGTGAAACTGAATGTGGGAGGAGCGACCGACTGGGAATTGCCCCCAATTGGTCGGGGTGAGCCAGCACCCAGTAGAGAAGGGACGAAAAAATGACGAAGCACGTTGCGATGGTGGCAACCTGCTGCAGAGAGCGAGCGACGTAACTCCCTATGATACCGCCAAAGAAAGCCCCAGCCAACGAAACAAGAATCAGCTCAAAAGGAGATGCAGTACCGAACGTAGATGAAATGAAAAGCCGTGCGGCGAAACTGCCAACCAGAGCACCGCCTAGCCCACCGAAGAGCGACGTAAGCCGGGTCACAAACGAATAGCCGAAATACGTAAAGAAGACTCCAATCCCTGTTGCTAGTACGACGATGCTGGTGGTAAGGAGATCAGGTACCATCGGGTCGTGTCCCAGGTACTCGTGCTCTACTCCATTAAACAATTCGATTGATTATATCGAATATTGTATAATAATTCGAAGCAAGCGAAACCATGCGGGGGTGACCTCCTCCTCGCCGTGAACGGCGAGGCTTCCCACGTCCGCACCGCAACGCTGGTTTGGGATATTTGCTGGTTGACGACCCGTCGGCATGACAGGCCGATGGCGGGGCCACACCGCCGTTACTCCTATCCCGGCATGGGACTCGGAGTTATCTTCACCGAGACACCACAGCGGTTCGAGAGGGTGTCTCGAACATCGAGGGTCTCGGAGTCCCGATATTGTGCATTTAGAGGGGCGGTGAAACCGCCTCGGTGTACGTCATGCTATACCACGCACCTACTTAAATATCCGTGTTAACGTCAGAACGTGGCTTGTGGAGGGAGTTGTCGGATTCACGCCCGCCGTAAACGGCGGGATTCTCTCCTCGAAGAAAGATAGAAGGTGAACTACCCCATCCTACCGCTCGCCTGACGGCTCGCGCTTGCGGGTAGGGCTTCAGACAACGGTTGAACTGTGCAAAACTACAGTCGTAGTCACTTTCACTATCCTGTTAACGGGCGTTTATATCCTAGGGGATAGTAGGCATACATATGGGTGGGGTAGAACTCAGAAGCCTACCACGGGTTGGGCCAGCCATCGTCGAAAAGCTTACTGCTGCTGGTTTTGACTCGTACGAGGCGCTGGCCGTCGCAAGTCCTGGCGAGCTTAGCAATACCGCTGATATCGGCGAGAGTACAGCCGCCGACATCATTCAGGCCGCGCGCGACGCCGCGGATATCGGCGACTTCGAAACGGGAACAGCCGTGCTGGAACGTCGCAAACAGATCGGGAAAGTCAGCTTGCTCATTGATGAAGTCGATGACTTGCTCGGCGGCGGCATCGAAACACAATCAATTACCGAATTCTACGGCGAGTTCGGCTCCGGGAAATCCCAAATCACCCATCAGTTGTGCATAAACGTACAACTACCCGAAACGCACGGTGGACTCGATGGGCAAGCAATCTTTATTGATTCCGAAGACACATTCCGTCCCAGTCGCATCGATGAAATGGTCCGGGGGCTACCCGATGAGGTACTCGCTGCACTTCTCGCCCAGCGGAACATTGAGGGCGATCCAACTGACGAAGACACGATCGAGACACTCGTTGAGGACGTCCTCGACAAGATCCATGTCGCGAAGGCATTCAATAGCACTCACCAGATCCTGCTTGCAGAGAAAGCCCACGAACTCGCCAACAAGCATGCCGATACGGAATGGCCGATTGTATTGGTATGTGTCGACTCGCTAATTGCACACTTCCGGGCCGAATATCTCGGGCGAGGAGAACTCGCCGAACGCCAGCAGAAACTAAACAAACATCTCCACGATCTTATGCGGATTGCAAATTTGCACAATGCGGCAATCGTCGTGACGAATCAAGTAACTGCAGATCCAGACTCATTTTTCGGTGATCCCACCCGACCAATCGGCGGTCACATCCTCGGGCACAGCAGTACCGTTCGAGTGTATCTCCGCAAGGCGAAAGGCGACAGACGGATCGTCCGACTTGTAGATGCGCCGAATCTACCCGAAGGCGAAGCCGTACTCCGTATCGGTGGGGCGGGGCTCAAGCCCGAGTAGCCCGACCTGAAATTGCCAGCGAAAACTCCGGTCGGGTACGATACGCGCGAAGGTACGCTATATCACAGCTTGACCGCCGCTTCAAGACGGAGGGAGATACTTATGAAAGCTTCTGGTGCCTAGGACTGTCCAGCTTTGAGCGCTCAACGGGATTGTACGTCTTTTCGAGTTTTGGGGGACAAACTATACAAACTGGTTGTGAAGACACTCACTCCAGACAGAATGTTTCGACGGTAATTGTAAATTCTATTTCGCCGTAGTGGATGTAAATACGTTCGTTAAGGATAGATATCGGAAGAATCGACCGTTCCCGGTCGTTGATGTCCTGAGCATAAATGTGAGGTCAATTCCGCAGCTAGCGCTACATTATTATGTAGACAATTCTAAAACAGATCTAAAATATGGATCGTCGCCGCTTGCCAACCTATGCTCGATCTGCGCTCAACACGCTTCGACGGACGGTGGCTGCGAGCAACAGCGACCATAACGGATTGTCGACTCGGGAAGCACGGACAGTGCTAGCCGATGAAGAAGAACTCTCCAAGGCAGGGGTCGAGAATGTGCTTGAAGTGCTCCACAATCATGGCGAGATTTACTACGTCGGCGAGGAAGTCCGCATTACCGAGATGGAGCTCTCCAACACCGATGTTCGAAACAACTCATAGTTTACCATGGCGGGAAGACTTTTAATTACGAATGAGATTATTGTAACTGCCGGGTGTTGCCTTTGACTATGGGGCTCACGCCCGGCCGCCAGAGAGCCTTGGAGGGCTCGCACGGAGCAGAGAGGTCATCCTGGACTGTCTCTCTGCTCCGTGCTTCGACGTTGTCGTCGACTCGACAGACGAGAGCCGGAACGGAGGGTGGATCCACTCTCCGTGTTCCTTAGAGCGACGCTGGTAGAACTCTCAACAATCAGTCTGGGTGTGGTTGGTTCTTCCCGGACCAACTTTCCTCAATGGAGAAAGAACGTTGCAGTGACGCTTCTCGGCCCAAACCACCATCACAGAAGTCACGCTTAAAAAAGAGCCGACCGACGAGTGGTTTGCCATCTTCGGCATCGAACGCAACTGCAACACACTAGCAACGCCTGGGCATCCAGAGAAGTATGTCGGCATCGACGTGGGGATTCTCACGTCCCCCCGACACGGACAGCTTTGCCGTCGGGTCGCTCATCCTCTCCGACGAATGCGAACGACTGGAACACGAGCAACGGAAGCTCTCGCGGAAGGAACCCGACTCGAACAACTAAGAGAAATAACACCGGAAGGTGGCCGAATGTCATCAGCAAATCAAGCGAAAGCGGCGTGACTTTCTCCATCGGTTGTCGGGTACTACGCTCTGGAGTACGACCTCGTGGCCGTCGAAGACCTCAACGTGAAGGGAATGTTGGACTCACCGAAGAACAGTTGGAACACGACGTCAGCTACATGGCATACCTTCTGGCAGATGCTCAAATACAAATGCGAACGTGAGGAGACGTACTTCGTGGCGGTCGAACCCGAAGGCACGACCAAAGAGTGTACCCAGTGTGGCGTCGAGACGAACAAACCGTTGTGGGGTGCGAGATCATTCTTGTCCCGCGTGCGGCTTCGAAGCAGACAGAGATGCGAACGCAGCGTGGAATATTCTTTCTCGTGGTCTTCAAGATGTAGGAGTAGTTCACTCCGAACGAACGCTTGTGGAGACTGCGCTCCCTACGAGAACCACTCCGGTTCCTGCACAGCGCATCGTGGAAGCAGGAAGTCCTGTCCTCATCGAGGGGGTAGGGCGGGGTAGTTCACTCTTATCCGTCAGCTTTCTTAACTAGGTTCGTAGACACGTCTCCTGAACTATGGATGTCCACCTCATAGCCGGCATATTCGAATGTAACTCGGCCGTCTGTTCGTGTCTCTCCGCTATAGGTCGGTGCGAAGAGACAATCTAACGCATCGGGGTTGATGGCCTCAGAGAGCGGAGGGAGTTCTCGCTGCGAGCAGTCGGCGGCGTCGGCGACTGCGGCTATGACCTGATCAGTTAGTGATTCTGAGTTTGTGGGGTTGTCGGTCATGGTATGGTGTCTCCAGGTGGTCGTGCTGTTCTCTCTCTGCTCTATGGGGTAGGATAGAGGCACTTCTAAAAAACTATTTTATTAATGCTCTATAATAAAGGTTCATAAATACGTAGATAAAATATATAAGTTAGTTAATGTGGTAATCTATTATAAATATATTTAAATATACATATGAGTGCAGCCAATAATGATTAGTGGGTTGGTAACGAATAGCAATAGATGAGGCACAATACTGGATGACCGCCTATCGCAGCAAGATCGGGGCACTACCGGTCACTGATCCAATAACACATGACACCACATTCACCGTCAGCAAACGAGGAGGTACCGAAACACTCCGTTGATGAGATTTGTCGTCTTCTAGTTGATGCCCACCGACGCCACGTCCTCTATTACTTAGAAATTGGCTCTACGAAGACTGCAACGCTTGACGAACTGGTCGCATACCTCTGTGAGGCAATTGGTGACTTTGACACTCCACAACAGGTGCGAACGAGATTAGTTCATCAGCATCTCCCATATCTTGCCGATTATAATGTCATTGAGTACGACCAGCGGAGTGAGACAGTTCGCTATAGAGAGAAACACCACATTGCGGTCTTTCTGACTCTTGCTGCCAGATACGAGGATTCCATATAACACCTTCATTCGGATGTGATAGACTACATTCATATGACTTAAAATGATGGCGATGGTTGTGAGAGTATCCTCACGGAACTGGGGATGCAGACCAATAACAGGCTAATCAAATTTGCAGAGGTGAGCGGAAACAATGACTAATACCAAGAATCCACAATGCCAACTAATGAACTCTGAGCTCTCCAACGACAGCCAGGACGTCCCTTTGGAAATAGCAATCATCACGCACGTCGTAGCTCAGAAAAACGTTGATCCAACCAAACTTGAGCCGCTCCATGATGTTATCGATCCAGATGCCCTCAAGAGACTCTTTGCCCCCCAATTCGATGGAACACCACGGACTACCGGACAGGTGGTGTTCACATACAGTGGCTATCGCGTCACCGTAACGAGCGACGGTGACATCCAGGCAATCCCACTTGACGAATAGTCGGGGAGATTGCTACGAGACACGCTGGCGAATTCTACCCTAGCCATGTGAAGGCGGAAACAGATAGAGAGCTACTACAAAGAGGAAATGTTTTATCCTTTTTTATGAGACTTCTCTGTAGCGAGCGAACGACGAAATGATTGAGTGAGGCAGATTATTATAATGTATCTATATAAAATATTAATAGGCTGCAGGAAGGATATAGCCATGAAGTGGCATCGACAGACAGAGAGTCGCGTGACATGAAAGCGATGCAGGGAGGTGGTCTCTAGTATCACCACTCACACGAGGATCCATCAACCAATGACTGCACCATCCGACAACGACTATGCACCGACCTCACGCCACTCACTCGATACCGTGTTCGAATTACTCGCTGATGCCCAGCGACGGGCTGTCTTGCAATATTTCACTACCCAAGACACAGACGTTGCCGAGCTTACTGAACTTGCAGCCCACGTTCATGGGGAAATCAATAAGGACTCCTCGCAACAGCGTGTACAGCTCACCCTCTGCCAGATTCATCTGCCAAAACTAGCTGAACATGGTGTCATCGAGTATGACCAGCGGAGTCAAACGGTCCGCTATCGGGGTGGGGCTACTGTTGAAGCACTGCTCACGATCACTATGTGTTTTGAAACTCCTGTCCGATAGCCCGATCGACAGTACGTCAGAGCCATACGCTACAGTTGCAAGCATAGGGTAGGTACTAACCGAATAATGATGCAGCAAGTATGTATCACGCATTAGTCAAGTGTTCAACCGTAAAGACTGCATAGGAGAGGGTTTCCAAACGAGGGCCGTGACTGCAATGCTGGCCTTCAGATTAGGTTTGTACGCGGTGTTAACTGAATGACAAGCAGTAGCATCAATAGAGTAATCTCATCCTACGGTAGTTCAAGCACGGTAATCTCGTGATCTAATGCTAGAACTAACGAAAAGAGTATAATATTCTCGGTTGTCAAATGTTCCGATGTCGGATAAGATAAATAGAAAAAGTGGCGAAGAAACGACGGACAAACCGACCAGCTCCCGCCGAAGATTCTTATCGAAATCTGTAGGCGCACTTGCATCGACTTCGACGATTGGAGCGAGTATGGGGGTTGCCACAGCGGAGTCACGCTGGTCATACACACTCCGTGACGGAACTGAAGACGAGACCGACGTGTACGTTATTGAATCGGGGAAGACGGGACCGACTGCGTACGTCACCGGCGGATTCCACGGCAACGAGGAGAGCGGGTATCTTGCAGCAGATGGCGTTACAGGATGGTCCATCGACCAAGGAACGCTCGTCGTGTTACCGCGAGCCAATCCTGTGGCAATCGAACAGGGGACATACATGAATCACAGTGGGAACCTCAACCGGCAGTTCCCCTCCGGCGAGAAACCGACAACGCCGCTCGCACGCGCTATCTGGGAGAGTATTGACCGCCACAATCCAGATACAGTCTTGGCGCTCCACACCTCGAAGGGCATTCTCTGGGAGGACGAAGGCCCTAGCGGTGTGGGACAGGCGATCTATCCAACTCTCTCTGAGGGGTCCAAAGAGGATGCATCTCGGACTGCGGATTATCTAAACAACTACCACATCCCCGACTCGTTCCCTGAATACTACAACTTCAAGCGAGGGATCACTCTTGATGGTGACCGGCCACTCCTCATCCACAAGGTATCAGCAGATATGCGGATTCCAGGATCACTTGTGGAAACCACATCATACAACACCACCCTCGATAGGCGCATCAACTGGCAGCTCAACGCTGTGCGGCACCTGCTCCGTCGGCACGGTATCAACCGGACTTACAACTGAAGTCAATGTACAATTTGGTTTGTACACGGTCTACGACCTCGTTGACGAGTACCAAGGTACGGTACTTCGGCAACCACGCCATGTGGTAGTTGACATTGTCGGTCGCATGCCGTTGGTTTTCATCCACATTCCACACTATTAGCCTGTATAAAACACGAAAGTGGATGCACAGAAGTATTCTTCGTAGATATATACTTCTACATTATAACTGCTACAGGTTTTCTTTTTTGTGTTACGCTCCTCTTTCCTCTAGTGTAGCCCTCTATTTCGATTTACAGTACGAGCAGAACAAAGGCCTTCCTACTGGTAATAGTGGGTATGTCGTCAGAAACTGCTGTGCTCGATCAGGAATTCGATGAAACGCTCCAATCATTGTTTGAGGATGCCGAAACAATCCTCATAGTGAACCCCGCACCGGCGGTTTTTCGAACAACTATGTTGACAGCCTCTACGTTTGAAGGCGAACTTCCGGATCTCCAGGTGCTTGCAGATTCAGACGTATTAAAATCGGCAGTCGAAGATTTCATCCTGGCCAGCCAGATCGCAGACTTAGTTCAGCAAGAAACACTGTCACTTCGGACGACGACGGACATCGCACGGAATTCGTTGTTCGTCAGTGATAGCCAAATAATTACAGTACTAACCCTCGATGGAGAACTAACGGGGCTCACGTCAACGGATTCTGATTTTGTCGACACTGTCCGGGCAACATTCCTGGAGGAGTGGGAAGCTGGTGATACGTTTAGCTTGCGAACGCCACCGCTTTCACGCGTAACGGAAACGCTCAACGAACAGTTTGGAGCGGACGTCAAAGATGACTTTATGATGATGCTGGAATCAGTTGATACTGTTCCTGGTGAGGATGACGAGCTAGACGAGGTCACAGTCGCGCTGTTGGTTGGCGCAAACAACAACGAGCTACTCTACGACATCAGTAAATGGGGTGAAGACACTGGACTTGCGAGCAAAGCAACCTTTTCTCGGACAAAAACACAGCTTGAAGACCGAGGCCTAATCGACACAGAGAAGGTGCCGATCGAAGTCGGTCGTCCGCGTCTCCGATTACTTTTATTAGCGGACGGACTCCAAGATGTCGAGAGCCTCGCTGAGCAGGTTACGACAAAGTAAGGGCTATCCTGCACCAATTGACTCTTCCTGCGAAGGAATGAGTGGGCTAGTCTCACACCCTGTGAACAGCTAAGTGGTCTCCGTCTGTAGCGTCGCGGTCAGCCCTTGCCAGGCTAGCACCCGGCGATATATTATAGGATATTCTGCCCCTAAAATCTTGGCATAGAGGAGATATAAGAATAACTCTAATTTCTCTCCTCCTGTCCGGACATTAGCGCACGAAACTCCCAACATTGTGACTAATCGGTGACAATTTCGGACAGAATTCTTGTATACGGACCTCTGGCGGTTGATCACCAAAGAGTGCCTTATGGCACAGATTCTGCTGTCATTGGCAGTATTAATTAAAATGTATTTGTTATTTATTCCGGGTTGGTTGTTCCTTGTGAGAAAGCGTGGAATAATCCACGCTTTAAAGGAGGGAACCATCCTGACTGATATGCCGAGTGCGTCACTTTCCCTAGTCGCCTGCACCCGACAATTAATTATAGACCATTCGCACTAAAAAATCTTTCGTGGCAGATGAAAGCAGGGGGAAGGACGATTGCGAAGCTAGTCTTAGAACGATCTCAGAATCACGAGATACAAAGGAACATGGGTGAGCCACGTTCCCAATCACGTCCACGCCCTCGGTAACAATGTCGGGTGGAAGCCAATGTCACGCCAGCACCCGACATACAACTCCAGAACATTCAATCTTAAAAATTTTAGTGTAGAGGCAGGGAAATAGAGGGCGGATAACCACAGAGCCGCAAAACAGTGAACGTTAACGGAGACTACTCTCCTGCCGTTGCAAACGGGTAGAACGGGAGTCCACGCTGAATCCCACGGCTAAAGCCGTGAATAGCTCAACTTTGCTTGTTCGGAGAGCACTGGTTGTAAGCCTTTGAGATCTGTGCGGCAGTTTGCTCCCAGGAGAACTGTTGTGCTCGCTGAAGTCCACGCTGGCGAGAGTCAGCTCGCATTTCATGATCAGACCAAAGATGGCGAATCGCATCCGTAATTGCGTCATAGTCTTGCGGTTCAACCGTGATTGCGGCATCACCGGCAACCTCTGGGAGGGAGGAGCAGCTGGAGGTAATGACAGGCGTTCCAGATTGGAGTGCTTCTAGAACTGGCAGTCCAAATCCTTCATAGAGTGAGGGGAAAATGAAAACAGATGCCATGTTGTACAACAACGGGAGATCTTCTTCAGGAACGTATCCAGTAAATATAATATCGTCTTTGAATCCGCATTGCTGATATTTTTCTGCGAACTCTTCGTCTACGAGGTGCTTTTTGCCGACGATGACGAGAGGTGGCCGTTCATCGTCTGTCATAGACTCCATTGCGTCTAGAAGTCCCGTGAGATTCTTTCTTGGCTCAATATTACCGACATATAGTAAGAACCGTTCTGGAAGGTCAAACTCTTCACGTAAGCGCTCCCGGGTTTGTTGAGTGAGATCCCGAGGTTGATATCGATCGTTTGCCGCGCCAGGAGCCACTATAATGTTCTGCGGCGGGATATCATAATATTTCAGTATGTCCTGTTTGGAGTGTTCAGAGACGGTGATGACCCGGTCAGCTTTCCAGAGTGCCCCCATAAGTGAGACATGGAGATATCCACGGTATGCAGTCGGATGTGCGTCAGGATACTCGCGGTGAATGACGTCATGGACGACAACAACGCTCGGACCGTCGAATGGGATTGGTTGGACAAAATTGGGCCCAAAGAACGCATCAATGTCGTCCTGTTGAAGCGCACGGTATAGTGTGACGTTCACCCACCAGGCTGGGCTTGCCGGACCAAACGCTCGGTCAACGAGTTGTGGAGAAGAGATTGGCCGCCAGATAAGTGTCGTATCGTCTGGAACAGTTATGTTCGATGGGTGTCCATCAGCACGTGCGTCATAATATGCGTACAGAGTGTGCTCTGAGAACGCACCTGCTTCAATGATACTCACAAGATAATTGCCGACGCCAGATACATCTCCAACAGCCGTTCGTGCGTCGAGTCCAATTTTCACGTTTGAATCTTCCGTTTGGGGATTATAACTTATTCCATAACGATATTGTCCAATTTATATCGACTATAATCCATATTTAGCCAAAAATCAATATCTAGATTAGCTAATCGTGGCGCTAAGCCCCTTTCCTCCACGTAGTGAGCGGAGCGAACGGAGTAGGGAGGGGATACAGCGCCGCACAGTTCTCAAACGTGTTCGGTAGCCACCCCACAGGCCCACGCAGTCGGCAGCTTTTTGCGTTAGGGTATCGTACTAACTACTGAACCCAATGCAGTACGACCTCGATTCAGGTTCGCATTCGGTCTACTCGCTCCACTATCACCTGATACTCACGACAAAGTATCGGCGAGGAGTGCTAACCGAAGAACGAACCAACTTCATTCGAGGCGTCATCGAAGGGTTCGCGGACAACTACGGCGTCGAACTCGTCAATCTCGACGGCGAGGACGACCACATACACGTCCTGTTCCGAGCGAAGCCGACCACAGACCTCGTGAAATTCATCAACACCGTGAAGAGTTCGACCGCCCGTCGCATCCGCAACGAGTACGAGGATGAACTGAAGAACGAACTGTGGGGCGATTCGTTTTGGAACAGTTCCTACTGCCTCCTCTCGACGGGGCAGGTATCGCTCGACGTTCTGAAACAATACGTCGAAGAGCAACGAGAGTCCTGATGTACTACTCCTACAAGTATCGACTCAAGCCGTCCGACGCCCACCGCGAGGAGTTGGACCGCCACCGCGATATTTGTCGGCAAACGTACAACCACTTTCGCCACCGACTCGGCGAGTACCGCCAGGAACACGGCGAACTTCCGTCCATGACCTCGCTTCGGTCGGAGCTACCTGACCTCAAGAAGTGGTGGAACGACCTCACCGACGTGTACTCAAAGGTCCTTCAGACCGTCGTAGAACGGCTGTTCGACAATCTCAAGGGCCTCTCCGCGCTCAAGCAGAAGGGGTACGGCGTCGGGATACTCAAGTGGAAACCGCCACGGGAGTTCCGTAGTTTCACGTACAGTCAATCCGGCTTCAAGCTCGACAAGAAGGGCGGTCGGACGCTACTGTGCCTCTCAAAACTCGGCGACATACCGATACGGCTCCACCGCGAGATACCCAACGACGCGAAACTCAAGCAGGTCACGCTCAAGAAGGAGCCGACCGGTGAGTGGTACGCTACCTTCGGCGTCGAACTCGACCGTGAGCCGCCGACGAAACCCGAGAATCCCGAGCGGTGCGTCGGCATCGACGTCGGGATTCTCAAGTACGCCCACGATACCGACGGTCACGCCGTCGGGTCGCTCGACCTCTCCGACGAACGCGAGCGGCTTGAACGCGAGCAACGCAAGCTCTCACGGAAGAGATACGGGTCAAACAACTACGAACGTCAGCGTCGGCGAGTGGCGAACTGTCACGCCGACCTGAAGCGAAAGCGTCGGGATTTCCTTCACAAGCTCTCGGCGTACTACGCTCGGGAATACGACCTCGTAGCGGTCGAGGACTTGAACGTGAAGGGGATGCTCGAATCCCCATCGAACAGTCGAAACACGGCGTCCGCCGCGTGGCGAACGTTCCTCTCGCTACTCGAATACAAGTGTGAGCGGAACGGGACGCACTTCGTCGCCGTCGAACCGGCGGGAACGACGAAGGAATGCGCGGCATGCGGTGTCTCGACCGAGAAGCCGTTGTGGGTCCGCGAACACTCTTGTCCGTCGTGCGGTTCCACGGCGGATAGGGACGCGAATGCGGCGTGGAACATTCTTTCTCGGGGCATCAAGCAGGTAGGAGTGGGACACTCCGAATCAACGCCTGTGGAGGCTGCGCTCCCTGTGGATACGTCCGTATCTGCAAAGCGCGTCGTTGAAGCAGGAAGCCCTACCCGCAAGCGCGAGCCGTCAGGCGAGCGGTAGGGTAGGGTAGTTCACTTAGTCACTTCCTGACTTACGATCTCTTGGACTTCCTCACGGAATCTGGTTCGGCCGAAGCGATCACCAATAGGCGGTAGGGAGTCTCTCAGCTTTTGTTCGAGCTCCGGATCAGAGAGAACGGCGTCAATTTTCTCGACAGCATCTGAGACTGACGTGTAAAGGAGTTCTGAGCGCCTGTTCACTATTTCGGGTTGCCCGCCACTGTCGGGGATGAATGGGAGAGTGTTGCCTGCGACCATCTCAGCAACCACCATTCCAAAGTGTTCGTTAGGTTTGCCATGCAGACCGTACCGATGGCTACTAACCATCTGCGTCAGCTCATCGTGACTAAGTTCGTTTTCGATATGGATGTAATCGTATTTGCTGGCTACCTCCTCTACCTTCTGCTGGTATTCAGACATATGATCTGGTCCAATAAGGTGTAAATGGACAGCATGCCCCAGTTCACGAAGGCGAACGACGATTTCGATATTACGGAGAATTTTCTTGTCAGGAGCAAACCGACCAATCGAAACAAATCCTGGCTCCTGGTCTGAAAGAGGAGGAGTAGCGAACGCTTCGGCGTTCACAGGTGGATAGACGGTCGTTGGCTGGACATCGTATTCATCGGCGACAAGCTCTCCTATCCAATCTGAATTCGTTAATATTCGTCCTGACTGAAGCTGTTTCGGTGTCACACTGGCAACTCGCTGGCAAAGCTGTTTGTAGAGACTCCGTGCCGTGCTTTGTGTCCGTGCGTCAAGCGCGTACTCGGGTTCAGCGTACAGTGGATGATGGATGTAGAGTAGAAATTGATTCGCTGTGCCGAATTCGTTGTATGTTCCGATCACCAAATCAAATGACTCTACGGCATCTTGCACGCAACGATTGAGAACTGCATATTTGAAGAGGCCAATTTTGTCCTCCGTAACTGTATTCAATAAACGATTCGTCGTTGGGACTGAGACCGTCAGCTGTTTGATCTCCGTATTATAGTACTGATTCAGTTCCTCGAAATCCGGGGTTGCTGTGGTGAAGAGAGTAACGTCATGGTCGTCTTGCAGTGCTTCGAGGACGTTGAGAGAGACAGATTCTGCGCCTCCTTTGACGGCGAAATCAGGATGGACGACTGCGATCTTAGCCATATTGTGTATCACTCTCTTGTGAGGGCGACAGTAGTCTGTTTTAGATGCACAAGCATTATGCTTCCGTCCGAGTTAGCACTCTAATAGAAAGCCCTCCGTTCTAATGAACAATCATGCAATAACGGAAAATTATGTCCATGGTTTTGAAAAATAGGATGACAAGAATAATACAGAGCGGAAGAGAGCGAGAAGTACTATTACAGACCGCTATAGACAGCGCGTAAGTAAGGAGCTATAAAAATGAGCAATATCGCACTCGTCGTCCTCGATACGTTGCGAAAGGATTACTTTGACAAGCACTTTGATTGGCTGCCGGGCCAACGCTTCGAACACGCCTATTCAACTGCGAACTGGACGATTCCAGCTCATGCCTCGCTGTTCACCGGCAAATACGCAAGCGAGGTAGGGGTACATTCGAAGAATATGTACCTCGACTGTGATGAGCCGGTGTTAGCGGAACAATTGCAGAGGGCAGGCTATACAACACGGGCTTTCAGCGCTAACACGAACGCTTCCGGGCATTTTGATTTCGATAGAGGGTTCACCGAGTTCGGTGCGCCAGATAAGATGGAGCATCTGAATGACGATCGAATCTTCGAATGGCGGAAATTCAATCGTGAAACCGACAAAGAAGGCGTGGAGAAGTACCTGAATGCTCTGTATGAGTGCTACCGCGACGATACTGCAACTATCCCGTCGTTAGTCAAAGGGTTCCAACTCATCCGAGAAGGAGGCAATCCCACCGAATATGGCGGTGCTGCCGAGGCACTGGAGCACGTACAAGAGACGGACTTCGGGGACCAGGAGTTCCTCTTCATCAACGTCATGGAAGCTCACGAGCCATACAGGGTACCACCTGAGTACGCCTCGGTCAGCGAACCCGACCTCACTGATTCCGTCGGAGATATCAGCGTCAGCGGCATGGACCCTGAGCAGACAAAACAGGCCTACGACGATTGCGCGAGATACCTCTCAGACATCTACAAGAAGATATTCGGCCGTCTCCAAGAGGACTTTGACTACGTTATCACCCTCTCGGACCATGGTGAATCACTCGGAGAACATGATGCATGGGGACACGAGTACGGCGTCTATCCGGAGTTGATTCACGTACCGCTCACCATTTCCGGCGACGGACTGAGCGGTGTGTCTGAAGCGTCCGTTAGTATCCTCGACGTGCACGCGACGATTCAGGACATCGCCGGTCTTGAGGGTGACTCCCGTGGACGCAGTCTCCTCGAAGAGGTAGACGATGAAGAGTTCCTTGCTGAATATCAAGGTCTGACCTCTTGGAGTGAAGAGAAACTGGCAGAAAACGGGTATGAGGACCAAATTCCCGCGTATGACCAGAAACTACATGGATACGTTGCCCCCGTTGACTTCTACGGATACGAGACTCAGAACGGCTTCAGAACGACCGGCACGGAAGAAGTATCCGATGCGGAAGAGCGGATGCAGACGCTCATCGACCAATTGAAAACTCGGGAAGTCAGCCAAGACAACGACGTTCCCGACGAAATAAAAGATCGGCTAGAGGATCTGGGTTACGCGTAACCCAAGTTTTTGAGTCGCTCTTCTACAACGTCGTCTGCGACCGAAGATGATTCTTCTGGGGGATTACTTTCGATCTGACGACGTTCGTCGAATGGAGGTTCATGCCAGGGGACCTGGACGAGTTCGTCAAACCGCAGACCTGGTGGATGTCCGTACTTCTTTAGGGGGATTGGCCATAGTCGCTTGCCGAAGAGATTCCCGTGATCAGATGTTACAACGGATTTCCCGTCGAGCTCCTTGAATAGTGTTTTTGCGTGTGTTTCTACGAGTTTGAAGTTCTCCACGTAGGCGTCCCAGACAGCTGATTCACTTAGGGAGTTGTCTCTAGTCTCAAGCCGGGACCAGATCGAGGTGGCGTCAGCTCTTGTCTTTCCTTCAGTCCGGACTGTGTTCCCGGTTACTCCGCCAGTGTCTATCTGTTGGCCCTGTTCTCCGATAAAAGGATAGTGAGGCTGCATAAAGTGGCTGATAATCCGCTTATTTGGGTATTCTTCATTTGCTTGAAGAGTAGCGTCGACGACGGACTCAGGACGGACAGTTAGCAACTCTTCGTCCCAGGCCTCGTCAAATAAGTCTATAACAGCATGGAAGGTACCGTCGTCTAGTGTCGCAGCAAATGGATTCGCTGTAACATAGACCGTATCATGATATTCTTTGTTAGAGAAGTTGTACTCCAGGAACTCTCTACTTTGGCTTCCTGCCGACCGTACTTTCTTGAGGGTTCCTGGGAAGCTATGGTGGGATTCAAACATATCGTACCGACACGCGTCAAGGATGAGAAGATTATCCCACTCTGCGTCCATTATGGTAAGTGGTTCACCGGATACATAGTAGGAGCCCAACCGTCGATGAATCTTCATGCCTGCTGCAAGCAACTGGTCATGAAGCGACGAGGGATCGTCGAGTACTCGCTGTATGTTTTCCTGATAGGGTATGTTCATATAGTCGGGGTCGCTCCAGTTAGTTTTGGTATCTCGGTCCAACTGTAGAATTGTTTCGGTCGGCACAGCCATTTTCACAAATAATTACATTTTGGGCCGAGAGTGGTAACGTCTATTAATATGGGCTTCATCGTCCCGAGCGTTAGATGATAGACATGCCCTCCACCTATTTTCTAGTAAAATCCATTAACGAACTTCGCGATAGCGTTGGAATAATCATAAATACGCATGAATGTTGACTCTGACTCTATTTTTGGTTCACTGTTAGCGTCAAGTGGTATCCTGTTTATCGGCCTTGCTTGCCGACTAGGCCTCGGATTCCTTGGCCGATTAGTGATTGCAAGAGAATTGGGGAAAGTAAGTTACGGTGCAGTCTCACTGGGAGCGATGATGATGACAGCGGTAACGACCATCGTCATCATTGGGACCGACACCGGTGTTGGAAGATATCTTCCTCGGTTCGATGACCCTGCCCGTCGTCGCGGCGTAATGACGTCAGCATTCCAGATCGTCGTTCCAGTCGCCCTCTTCGCCGGAGTAACAATCGCCGTTTTCGCAAAAACGCTTGCAACTGACGTCTTTCACGACCCCGATCTAGTGAATGTACTTCGGATATTCGGATTGACTATACCGCTTGTCGCTGTCGTCCGACTGACGGTCGGCAGTATTCGCGGAATGCAAGACGCATTCCCTCGCGTCTATATCCAGAATCTAGCTGTTCCAGTAACTCGCTTTGGGCTCATTGCTGTCGCAGTAATCGCCGGGCTTGGCTCAATTGGGATAGCGGCAGCGTACGCTGGTGCATATGCAGTCGCGACTGCCCTCTCGATACACTATCTCGCCCGGCGTACACCACTATTCAATGCCTTGGATGCGATTCCAATGCATCGTGATCTGCTGACGTTCTCAGCGCCACTCATGATTACCGCAACAATGTACATGCTCCTCTCTAATTTCGATACCTTCATGCTTGGAGCCATGGCCTCAACTGGCGATGTCGGTGTGTACAACGTCGCCTACCCTCTCGCACAACTCCTCACTATCACACTGAGCGCATTCGGGTTCATTTTCATGCCGACCATTTCAGAGCTACACTCGAACGGGAAGACGGACGAAATGGCTCGCACGTACGAGGTTGTAGCAAAATGGATTTTTGTTGTGTCTCTCCCCCTTTTCCTAGTGTTCGTCACATATCCTGGGCTCATAATCCGATACACATTCGGACCGGAGTATTCTAACGGAGCTCTAACATTGTCCATTCTGACGATCGGCTTTTTCGCACATATCATTGCAGGACCAAGCGGTGATATGCTGACTGCGATAGGGAAGCAACGTCTCGTGATGTATGACAACATCTTGGTGGCAGGCCTAAACATTGTCCTCAATCTAATCCTCATCCCCCAATACTCGTATCTCGGTGCTGCAGTCGCAACGACCGGTAGCTATTTTCTAATGAATGGGCTCTTTCTCGTGTTTCTCTACCGGGAAACCGGTGTCCATCCATTCCGACGTGAACAGATCGGTCCAGGCCTTGCAGCAGGAGTTCTCTGGCTCTGCATCTCTTGGATTACCACAACCGTGTTCACCCTCACATTGTCAACGTTCATAGTGGCAGAAGCCATTTTTATAATTCTCTATATGATTGTGGTTCTCAGGTACGGAGGCATTGAAGATGAGGAGATATCTTTGCTCAATTCGTTCGAAGAACGGATCCCATTGAGTTTCGGGCCTATGCGTGAAGTTGCTCGGTATCTCATTCGATGAATAGACGTGACTGCTTTTTAGCTAAACGCAGGTACTAGATTCTGACCAGCAATGAAGCGTGAAAGAGAGCAAAAATGAGGGAAACAGGGTTAAAAAATAAGAATTAAATTCTGAGCTATTTCCGACGAGAGCGATGTAGTAGGTGCTCGAAACACTGTCAAAGAAGCAAAGATAGTTAATATTCAATATTTTCTTCGTATACTCCAAAGTACTATGTACAGGATGTACAAATGTGCTAATGTGCCCGAATACAAACGACCCGCGCTCAAACCAACGACACACCAACAACTAGATATATACCGCGCGAAAAACGGCTATGACACGTTCAACGACGCCATCAAAGCACTCCTCGAAAATGCCAACGGGAGCGACAAATGAGTTGGACCTGGACCGCCATTGTCCTCGCCCTCCTCACTGCCGCCGTCGCCAAAACTACGCTCCAGCACGCCCCCCAGGACATCCTCCACCCACTCGTCATCGTTAACGGCATCCTCGCCTACTTCGCCATCTTCCCCGCAGCCTTCCTCCTCGCCACCGGCCGCTATTACTTCCGGGGAGTCACAACAACAGACGGTTTATTCGCCGCGCTCTCACTCGTCCTACTCGGCTACCTCCTCACCGTCTACGGCTATCGGCACGCCGCCACAACGCGCGTCCGACTACGCCTCTCAAACACCGTCACCGTCCCCGGACGCAGTGACGTCCCCCCGCAGCGCCTCCGCCTGCTCGGCATCACTGGGTTCGCCATCGGTGGGCTCTCCTACACCTATTATGTGCTAGTGAATGGCGGCCCGATCGAGATGCTGACCGTCACACCACGCACTGCCTTCACAACCGTCCCGGAGACGGGGCGCTGGCGAATGCTCGGATTACTCGGCCTCTTCGGCGGCCTTATCACCACGCTCGTCTCCTACTGGCCGGGGATGTCTCGACACCAACTGACATCCAGAGACACGACTATCCTCGCTAGCGTGTGCGGAACTGTACTCACCGCTGCCGTTCTCACGCGCGCACGAATGGTGATTCTCATTCCCATCGTCATTATCTTTGCATATGTCTACTTCGCAAACTACGTCACGCAGCGCCAACTCATCGCTGGAGTTAGTGCCGTTGGCGTCCTCGTCGCCATTAGCGGATTCTTCGAGGCAGCCATTCTCGGCGATGGGAAACTCTGGCTACTCATGCGCGGACTGATCCAGACTGTCCGCCTGGAAGTCTTCGCTGGCACCGTCATTCAAGTCCCCAGCCAGCATCCCTATGCCTTCGGCGAGACACTGCTTCGCGCGCCGATGATTCAGTGGCCAGGAATGCCCCTCCGATATGGCGACCAGCTTGAAGTCATCATGATCGGGAAGAACCGAAGTCACACAACCATGAGCGGAATGCTGCTCGGCGAACTCTATCTGAACTGGGGCGTCCTCGGCGTGCTGGGTGGCAGCGGCCTCTTCGGCCTGGCGCTCGGCGCACTCACTCATCTGCGGACTGCCCAGAGCTATATCGCGCGCGGTAGCTATCCCCTCCTCCTCATCGGGACTGTACTGTTATGGCCGACTAACCTCACATGGGCGACCCAAGGCATTGTGCTCCGGCTATTTATTCCGCTCGCCGCAGCAATCACCGCCGCAATCATTTGGACGCACCACACACCCCCAGAAGCGAGGCCAGTATAACTCCTAGCTATTAGCCAAACATCATATTATCTTGCAAACAACAGAACGTCCTGTTTGCCGTCCCTAAATTATTCATCATAGCCACGGATGTACCTGAAAATAGACTCCCTCAAGAGATATCCGACGGCATTCTTGCAGACAACAGCCCACCATTTATCCCATACGTCCTCAATTAACCTGATAGTCTTGTTATCCGCCACTACATTTCTATCATTATGTATTTCAACATCATTAATCAACATGTGGCCGATGTTCGTACTCGGCCGTAATCCCAGCCGCACCACCGCCATTGGACTCCACGATGATGCTTGAGCTACCCACCTGTTTACGGGTAGGATTCAGCGTGAACTCTCGTTTTGGCCTAATCCTCGGCAGAGAAATAATAGGACAAATTCCGTCCGTTATCGTAGGCCAACAGAATTCGCTTGGAGATAGCGTATCGGCTGGATGAACGCCAGTACCTCCAAGATGACATATACGAGTGCAAGTGGGAGAATCTTCACGAAGAGAATTGGACCCATGCCGCGGAGGACCGCCTTTGCGAAAAACAATGCGAGCATAGCCACAAATGCGACCGTCCCAATACGCTTGCGACTCCGGACTAGTCGGACAAATATCGCTCGAATCGTCGCACCGACTAAAAACGGGACGGCGATCACGCCCATGTAGCCGAAATTGGCGTAGCTCTCGCCAATTATCGTTGGTGTCATTCCAATAGGTATTTTGAGCCCTGGCCACCTCTGCTGTGTTATCCAGCCAGAGAATGCTTTCTGAGGCCCTGGAAGCATCGACTGGAGATCCATTATATACCCCTGGCCGAGCAGATAGCTATGTTCGGCCGGGAAGTGACCGAGGACGAAGCGGAGATTCTCACTGTTGACGAGGAAGATGCGGTGACGGATGTGCTGACCTGCAATTGCAAGCGGAGTGCCATCGACCGACTGGTGCCGGACAGTGGTAATCAGGAGGAATAGCGAGAGGAAGGCAACGGCAGCAGCGCCAATGATGGGAAAGTTGATCCGTCGGGTGATGAACTGATCACTGATGACTAAGAGAATAAGAAGATGACCAATCAACGCACGGAAACCAGTCAGTGCCATCACGGCGCCTGTAATGCCGAGGATGACGATAGCGCTAGCGAAGTAGAGTCGGTTGTCGCTCAGTCGCGCCTTTAGCCATGCGATGGTGGCCAAGAACGGTAACGGTACCATGATAAAATGAATATAATAGTCCTGACCTGAGAGTGAAGAAAGACGGGATGCTTCGCCGATCTGACTGAGAATCGGGATGCCGTATGTGAAGTAGTAGAGGGAGCTACCGAGAAGTGTTGTGGCGACAAGACCGATGAATGCGAGACGTGGGGCTGGATCCGTCCAGCTATGCTTCCAGGGACGGTCGAGGAAGCGCTGTAGTTCAACAGTAGTGTGGAAGTCAATGGTTTTGTCGACTGTGTAGACGCCAGCGACGAACGCGGCGAACCCTAGTACAATAGAAGAAAACAGTGCCGGATCGCCACGAAAGGAGTACCATGCACTGCCAATGGTAAGAAAGAGACCGTACACTGCTGCGAACAGGTAGCTTGGAGTGAAGAAATCTAGCCGCTTGTTCGTCAGAATGAGGACAGTGTATGCAACTACGAGTGCGACGAGATACGCGAGCATCGGTTGGAAGATAGCCAGGATTGCCATGAGAGCAACGAGACCGACTCCCCCAGCTATCCAAACTCTGCCATAAAGGTTTATGGGAGGGACACTCATCATCTTAACATCAAAGGCTTACAAGTAAAAGCTGCTGTTTGTTTACCGACTGAGATCTTTCTCGCCTCTGACAGGGTTCTGTCAAAGCTACTATCGTTCGTTTGGGCACAACGCCGACTCCGCCGAGTCTGGGCGAGTTGCTAAAGGTTGTCAAGGTAGAGACGAGCGTGAACACAACGACGCTGTCAAATCGCGGGAACACCTACCAAATAAAGGAATTGAGTGGTGGGATCACGCAGGATGACGTCGTTAATGATCTCCTTGGCGTGAATCTGTCCGCGTCGAACGGGATTTGAACGCGAATATCGACGGGGAAGTGCGGCTACATTGGATGGGATGGATTCGACGGAGTTCGCTACAACGTCCCGAACTCGCAGGAGGTCACTGTGACATCAAGCATGATTCTTGGCGGGAACAATCATGAGGTGTTGATTGCTGACGGGAAAGTATCGTCGAACATCATCCGCGATACCGGTACTACTGGCGTCGATACTGAGGACGGTGGGAATCATGCGGAGATTCATAGAACCCCGATTCGGAATGCTGGCACGGACAGGATGAATGCAGCAAGGTCAGCGACGAAGGTGTAAGGGAACACGGTTATTGGGGCGGGCGTGCATGGCGTCCGTCTCGGGAATGATAAAACGGGTCATGCGGTGGTGAATAATCATATTGGGAGTCCGGACAGTGCCTGCATTCGGCTGGAGGTGAACGTGTTGAATTCCCGGATTACGAATAATCGGTGTGTTGCGGGGAAGATCTCAGTGGCGATTGGCTGCGAATATAATATCTATCTCGGGGATTACTTGCAGAATAATACGTTCTCGGCGTCGATTGGCTCGAACTCGGTTCGGTCCGCGAACATCACCGCCTAACGGACGGAGTATGATGGACACTATCGGCGTCAATCCACGCGAACCACAGCCACACCACCGGAATCGCCCATGATGCCGCGCCAATCCCCTGCCCGAATGCTGCGATAACAAGCGCGGTCGCTATCACACGATACTTCACACTCCAACTCCAAGGGGCGAACGCATAGTCGTGGAGACGTGCGAGCTGGACATAGGACGCAACATAGAGCATGGCGTACAGTAGGAGTCCGGGAATCCCAATTCCGGCGACGATGCGGCCGATAAGCGTTTTCAGGTGAATGCCAGCCCCGCCCTTAGATGCGTGTTGCATTCCCTCAAGTGCGGCGGGCGGGAGGAGTTCGCCAGCGTACAGACCAGTGCTCCCGAACCCATAGCCGACGAAGCCATGCAGTGATGAGATAGATGCTAGAAGCGGCCCGATAGTGCTATAGTAGCGTGTGAGTATGGAGTGCTCCCAGCCACCCGAGATGAGGTATTTGATCATCACGGAGACATACATATGCGGGTAGAAAACGACGAAAATGGCGATTGTAGCAAGTGTCGCTGCGATCGCGCCCAGTGAGAGCAGCCATCGTTTGCTGAGGATGAGATAGGTGCCGATGAATGCGACGAACATGATGATGCCGGTTGTCGACAACGTTCCGGCGAGCGCGACGATTGACACAAGACTGGCTGCAACCCACGGCAGATGACCCTGGTGGCTCAGGTAGGCGTTCCAGCCGCCGATGAGCGTAATCGGGATGAAGATAGTAACGAGAAGGTATGCGAAGTGTGCGGGTTCGCTCGCAAAGCCGTTTGCGCGCCATGCACCATCAAAGCCGGTCGGAGCGAAAGAGTTGACGAGGCGCGGGAGAACAGCGAATGCTTCGATGTTGGTGGCGATGTAGGCGACAGATAGCATCGCCGGGATGAGTGAAAGGAGTGCGCCGGTAGTGATGGTGCGTGCGCGTTCCTGCGTTGAGAGCGTGGGAAGGACGACGCGAAGGACGTAGTACGTGCTGGCGCCTGCGGCGAGCGCGACGAGTTGGGATGCAAGAAGGCGTGCGCGTACCAATCCAGTACCGTGGCTGAGAGTGTCGTAGGTGAGCGTGAGTGTGCTCTGAATGATTGCGTAGCCGGCGAAGATGGTGATGGCGTAGAGAAGTGGCGACCGTTTTGGTGTGCCATGCAGCCAGTAGATAGCGGGGAGGAGTGCGAGTGCGGCGAGGCTGGTTGCAGGCGCAATATACATGGAGATGGGGAGGGGGATGGTTTCGATGCTGAGGACGGCGAGTAGGGTAAGTGCAATGGTGCAGTAGATGTCGCGGAGTTGGTGGGCAGTGAGGTTGTGGGTGGTTGAGAGTGTTTCGAATCGGCTGCTCATTTGTCGACCTCTTCGGAGTTGGCTTCATTGAGGAGTGCTTCTATGGCTTCGTTGAAGGTATCATAACCGTGTTTTGCACGATAGATGTCTAATTGTTGGTGAGTGTCGGGGGTGAGTGCAGGCCGTTTGTAGTTAGCCATACTATATTTCTTGTACACTGTGTGCATAATAGTTTGGATTAATGAATGAGAGAGATTGTCTCAATTGGCATTACCTAAGTTCGATTCCTCGGAGAGGACTTCGGCAATTGTATCGTCCGGATAAAGATATGAGTAGAGCAGCAGACCTCCAATATCCTACTAAATGACGAGAACTATATCTACTCTGATATATTTTATAGGATCCTCAGATAAGTCACTATACCGTATTGTATTTTAATATTTGGTAATCATCTTCATATTCGTTAAATTTACAAAGAAGGGTTGTGTTGCAGAATATGATGACATATGAAAATATAGACGTGGAACTTGTGAATAGTCTTTTAGGCAATGGACGAGCTAGTCTTCGAAGTCTAGCCGAAGAGCTTGACGTATCGGTAACGACAGTCTCAAACCACCTTTCGGAATTAGAAGAGGCTGGCGTTGTTCAGGGGTTTACTCCGCGAGTGGATTACGATGCGCTGGGCTATGACGTGACTGCGGTTATCCAGCTGAAAGTAGAAGGGACTGCACTCCCAGACATTACCGACCGGCTTCAAGGACAAACTCAGATGATTAGCGTCTATGAGGTTACTGGTGACTATGACATCATTGCAATCGGGAGATTTACCGATACTGACGGCATGAATCAACAGATCAAGACGCTTCTCACCGATGAAGATATTAACGAGAGCAATACAAGCGTCGTTCTCAACACGGCAAGCGAACACGACCAATTCAAGCTCAACGACGATAAGTGACCTACTCCGCTCGACCGCGCTCGGGCCTCCCCGGCCCTCGCTTATTGAGGACGGAGCTTCCTGTTTCTGTGTTAGAACGTGCAAAAACTATTCACAGCGGTTCCAGACTCCGCAGGCGATTTCCCGTGACAGACGGGTCGGAGTGTCCCACTCCTCCCGGATGGACACTCGGGCCACGCGACCGGTGCACGCTTTGTGTCGCGTTTGAACACCGGACGCATTGTTGTGAGTATCTTACTACCGCGTTCGACCGCTATGGGAGTACGGCTACGCCGTACGGTGAAAGTAACCAAGGACGGCGGGGGTATCCCCTCACGCTGTGAGTACGGACATACGGCGATGGCAACAGCACGGAACCCAATTTCTTCAAGAGTGAGAAATGTATGGTGACAGTGAACGCAGATTACAACGTAGCAAAGAATGTGGGCGAACACAGGCTTCAAGCGAGTAGGATAGGGTAGTTGGCTTGAGCCCTGTATAGTGCTTTGCTCGAACAGTGCTCTGCCTCACGAACTAGGCGGTGTCAGTGGTGAGTGAGTAGGATGGACAGTTCACTCATCACGATCGTGTATCTGTGCAGCGAGATAGGACCCGACGCCAGCAAGTCCGCCGAGCGCTGCAAGGAATTCAAACCCTGGCTGCCCTGATGTTGAGGTTGTAGTGGTCTGTGTTGGCCTGGTTGTTGAGTGAGCGCTTGTTGTCTGTGGTGTTGTAGTGGGTTGGGTGTTGTTGGTTGCTGTCGTCGAACGGGGTTGGTCGGTCGTTGTTGATGTTGTCGACGGTTGATCGGTAGTGGTCGTGGCTGTTGTGGACTGGTGGCTTGTACTTGTCGTCTTGGTCTGTTCTCCACCATCATTGGGGTTGTCTCCGTTTGTGGTGGTAGTGGTGGTTCCTGACCCGTCACCGTTCGACCCGTTCTTGTCACCGATCACATGGAAATTGCCATGGTCGGTATAATAGTTATCAATAGTCGAACCCATTGGGTACGTTGCAGCGAAGATTTTGTTGTTCGCAATGACGGGCGTAAAGACGGCGGGGCCGTACTCCTTAAACTCCCAGCTACCTAATGTGTGCTGCCATTTGCGCTCGCCTGACGAAGCATCAAGTGCGACAATAATTGCTTCTCCCGCCCCACGTCCGGGTTTTGTTCGACCGCCAGCGTAAAGCACACCGTCGGCGACGGTCACGTCACTCCCTATGTCCGCGTCCGACGATTCGTATGTCCACGCTACGTCACCTGTCGCCGAATCAAGTGCCATTATTTCCGAACTGCGATATGTGCCAGTCCGGAAGAACACTCGTCCATTAGCGATTGTGAGGTGGCTAGTGTACTGCACGTCTGCGATCTCCGATGTCCATTGCACCGTTCCGTTATTCGCTGATCGCGCCTGGATGTTCAGCCCTTGGTCGGTCTTTCCAACACCATAGACCTGCCCGTCGCTAACTGCATGGAGGCGAACGGTATCAGTATCGACGCTCCACTGTTTGGATCCATCAGCGGCATTTAACGCTATCCCGCTACTGTAGAAGAGAGTGTCATTAGCAAACGATGCGATACCAGTGACGTTGTCTTGTTTCCAGACGGTTTTACCGCTCGCAGCGTCGAGCGCGGATGCTCCGGGACCATCTGTATAAACACGTCCAGCTGCGACGACCGGCGGGGTTCCAGAATGATATTCCTGGCGGCTCCATTTTGTCTCGCCAGTCGCTGGATCAAGTGCATGGAAGCTTCCCTTGCTGTCATCATCAGATGATGTGCTCGTCGCGACATAGAGACCCTCTCCGCCTAGCGCGGGTGTGCTTGGTCGAGCAAAGCCTGACTGCTGCCACTTCTTGGTGCCCGATGCTGGATCGTAGGCAGCGATGTATCCTTTATTATTACTTGGCGAGTTCGCCGTTGTTACTGCAAGATAGAGCGTTCCATCGGCGATAATTGGCTCTGTGGCATACATTCCCCCATTGAGATCCATCGACCATTCAGTTGTTGCCTGCGAACTCGGACCGCTCTGTGCGGAGGCTCCTGTTCGGCCAACCCCACCACGGTACATAGCCCAATCCGTTGGGGTCGCCATTTCGTTATCTGCATTCTGATACTGCTGTGCGATGGCGATGCCGCCGCTGGCACTTGCTGCACCAACTGTTAGCCCAATCGACTTGAGAAAGGTCCGCCGACTATTAGTAGTCATTACTGTTAATAGGGGTATTCTTGTGATAAATCTTTCCACACTACTATAGGTTATATTATTGTTTCTGCTAGAACGACACAAGAACAAATAGCTCCAATTCTCGCCTCCGCCCCCATAATTTCGACAACGCAATCATCGCAACCTCCACGAAATCCAACATCTCTGAGGAGAACAGCGGGTTCGTGGCGGTCAAGCGCGCTTAGGATAACCTACCTAGCCAGAATCACCTAACCTCAAAAACAGCATATCCAACCGCTTCAGAGGCCCAGTATGTTGTTTCACTGTCAGCACTTTGCTCCTCCTCAATCTTCACCTCAACGCCGGAACTCGAAAGATTCCGGTAGCGAAGCGCTGCCGTATCAGCGCCATTGAACGTTTGCATACCGGCGATGAATTGTGGGGAATCGTATTGCTGTTGGAAGGAGATCTGCGTCCATTGACTATCGAATATCTCCTCTGTTCGCTGAACCTCAAACGGTTTGTTATTGAGCTGTCCCGTTCCTTGCTGAAGCGCGATATAACCGATCGTCTCTGTTGCGTGAGGCCCGATAGCTTCCTCTTCTTGAACCCGCACGTCGAACGAATTGCTTGAGACGTCTGATACGCGTGTGACGATCGGGGTAAAACCGTTGTATGTTTGCGCTTGTGCAAGGACAACCGGTCTTTCCGTCTCGAAGAATTTCCCAAGTGAACTAGTGGTGACGTCATCAGAAGCCGACACGGTTCCCGCTTTCATCCGATAGGACGTCCCATTGTTGAGCAGCATCTCATGTCCAGTTGATTCCACAGCTAGTGTGTGGAACGTTTCAGTGGTATGCGACCCGTCGAGATATGCCCACTCTTCTAGCTGATAGTCGAATCCATTATTGGTGACGTCTCGGAGGCGAACGTGAGCCGGTTGGGATCCGTTATGTGAAAGCGGCTTTGCAGCAACGACGCGGGACGATTGCATACGTGAATCAACGTGATACCACCGATCCTTAGACGGCTGATCGTTAGAGAGAGTATTTGTTGAGAGTGTAGCCCCTTCGAAGACGGCGTACCCAATCGCTTCTGAGGCCCAATGATCTGTCTCACTATCAGCGCTTTGCTCCTCTTCCATTTTCACCTCAACGCCAGAACTTGAAAGATTTCGGTAACGAATGGCTGCCGGATTGATGCCATTGAACGTTTGCATACCGGCGATGAATTGTGGGGAGTCGTATTGCTGTTGGAAGGAGATCTGCGTCCATTCATCGGTGAATATCTGCTCCGTTCGCTGAACCTCAAACGGTTTGCCATCGAGATATCCCGTTCCCTGCTGGAGTGCGGTATAGCCGACTGTCTCTGTCTGATGGGCACCATCAGCTGCTTCTTCTTCTTGAATACGCACGTCGAACGAATCGCTTGAGACATCCGAGACTCGAGTGACAATTGGATCAGAGCTATTGTACGTTTGGGCTTGTGCGAGGACAACCGGTTGACCTGTGTCGAAGGATTCCCCGAACGAATGTGTACTAGGGCTATCAGATACAGAGATAGTTCCTGCTTTCATCTGATAGGACGTCCCATCACGTAGCTGTATCTGGTACTCAGCTGGTTGCATGGCCAGCATGTGGAATGTCTCGGTGGTATGCCATCCGTCGAGGTATGCCCACTCTTCAAGCTGATACTTGAATCCGCTCTCCATGGTATTCTGGAGGCGAACATGCGCCGGATGGGATCCATTGTGTGAAAGTGGCTTTGCGATAACGACTCCGTTTGACTGGCTACTTGGATCAACTTGGTGCCATGCATCACTGCCAGGTTGGTCGCTGGAGAGTGTGCTCGTTGCGAGTGGATCGCCCGGTTGGAATGGGTTTCCATCGACACTCCATGTTGCAGGACCGTCTGCTGTCGTCGAGACGATACCACCGGAGACGTAGTAGGCATGGATCTCGCCTGGTGGAACTGTTCCTGTCGCTTCTTCTGTATTGGGTTGGCGGACTGGCGAGTCGTCTGGTCCCCAGTCCATTGCGACGGTAGCACCACCGTCTCCGGCTGGGAGAACGGATGTGCCGACAGTAATCTGGTAGGTTGTCGCTGACTCGTTGCCGGTGTTATCGATGCGGATGAGTTGCGCCGACTGCATCGGGACTTCGCCGAGTGGTGGCGGACTGGGGAGTGGTGGTGTTGTGTTCGGTGGGGTTGGGTTACCGTTGGTGGTCACACGGTTTCGGACATAGTCCGAGTCCGTCTGTGAACTGTCTCCGCCGAGAACGCCTGAGACGGTCCCCCATTCATCAGGTACTTGTCCTATTGAGACGGCATAGAGGTAGTCCGATGGGTGGTCGTTTTCTATCTGGATGTTCTTCAGCTGGAGATATTTGAGGTTTAATGGCTCGCCAGCGTTGTTCTCTCCGTTTGACGTGTATAGGGCGTCATGCCATTTTTCGGATTTAAAGGTTGCTCGAATATTCCGGACGTCGATGCGTTCGCAGGGCGTCGGTGCAGTAATCGTCCCACCACAGCTCCCGGACATATAACGGTGATAGAAATCGCTATCAGCAATTGTGAGTGTGCCTGCATAGCTGTTGATACCGTCGTCTGAGTCCGTTGGAGCAACAGCTTCCGCGTTCACGCCGCGCTGAAGTCGACCTTCCGACCATGCTTGCATCGGGTGCTTGTCGTCTTTGATTGAGACACAGTTCCGGACCTCGGAGTTACCCCCGAGTCGTAAGCCAACTTGTGTATTGCGGAGAAAACAATTGTAGAGTTTGATTGGCCCTTCGGGTTTTTTGGCGTATACTGTGTTTTCGGCCCAGAGCTCGAACCAACAGCGATTGAATACGAGTTCACCTTTGCCTGATTCAACCAGGATGGCTCGGCGATTACTCGCTTCATCTGGTTCGCATGCGCCTTCGTGGAAGTAACAGTCCTGCAAGAGGCCACGAGTACCGTCGGCCGACGATAACCGGAAGTATGTTCGAGCATCGCTTGAATCCAGGGATCCAACATTTGAGTCCGTGGCCGCCCGGACTTTCCCGCGTGTTATGAGGCGTTTGAGTTCCCAGTCGCCTGCCTCGTAGTTCATCCGGACGAACGGCGGCACCGGCGTGTTTCGCATGTCGAGTTCGAACCCGTCCAAGACGAATCCATTTGAGTAGACGTCGATCCATCGGATGTTGTCTCCTGATTGGCCGGGAACGAGACGTGCGCCGTTTGGCGCCGTCAGTGTGAGATTGTCGACTCCGGAGAGAACAACGAGTTCGTTGAGCTTGTACGTTCCTGGTGGGAATATGATGGTAGTGTTCTCACCGGCAAGCTGATCGAGGGTGGGATCAATGGCTGTACTTCCGGTGTTATCCGCACCTTCTTCGACGATATTATATGTCGGCATTTAAATGCACACCTGAAATCGGTCAGTATTGTTGCGAGTTCGCATTATTAGTGTCCAATCGCAGCCATATTTACTGATATCGTTAGAGAATAACCGTAGAAGATGATTTCGTGCGTGTTGAGGGGTCTTGAGGGCTGTTTTTGCGCCCGTACGATTCGAATCTGTCCTACTCTCCTTCTCCCTATCTTTATCCCTATTGGTATCTATAAGTTTGTTTTCAATGGTTTTTGTTCTCGGCATATTTGGTAAATACGTTACGATCATACAATAAAAGGTTTTCCGTGGAGAATGCAATTGCTGGAACCAATAGATAAATGATGGTTAATGGGTTGTATATAAATCAATGGACGATCAGCACCAACCGGAAAGCTATCGTGATAATAGACGGACATTTTTGAAATCAATGGGGGTTGCAATGGGGGCGACAACCCTCGAAAGCGCTACTGCCGTTGCTCAGGAGCCAGGTGACGAGGGGCTGGGTCAACCCAATGAATGGACGACAGCTCGATCTAACCCACGGCGAACGGGCGCAATAAACGAGAATGGTCCAACGCCGTTTGCGACGACTGACTGGAAAATGGATCTCGATGGGGGGCTATTATCCAGAGAGCCAATCGTTGCAAATGAAACGGTGTATCTTGCTATTACAACATACAACGATTCTAGCGAAACAAAAGGAACCGTCGGCGCATACGATATAGAAACAGGCAACCAAAAGTGGGAACAAACCGAGCTACCATCACCGAAAACGCCGACGGTGGACGATCAACTCCTTTACATCGCCACAAGCGTTACTGAAACTTCTCGCCATGAAAATGGTGGGTTCTATGCATTGGATGTAGAGAATGGCGACATAGTGTGGAGTCGCACAGATTTGCTCCGATGGGCCTCGCCAATTGTTACGGACGATCGGATATACACGTCAAACGAGAACGGGGCGTATGCACTTGATCGGACAACCGGTAATACGGTCTGGAAAACAGATGGTGTTGGGAAGCTGGCAGACGGTAGCGAGGGTGCGTTAAGCTACGCAAATGGAACGCTATTCTTCAGTGACGGAACTGCGCTGAACGCTGCCGATGGCTCGGTGAAATGGCGTGTCACTGACGACAGCTCAACATTCGGCAACCATATCGTAGACAGAGATCGAGTGTATTATCTCAGAACAGACTATATCGAGGGAGATGATGATACCATTACTGTCGAAGCCCGGTCACCAAACGACGGTACAGTCTTCTGGAAACACAATATCTACTATAAAACAACGCTCGATAGGCGATTTGCAGTCGCTAACGGATACGTCCTTTTCTACGACTTAGACGATGGCAACGCTGTTACGGCACTAGATGCGGCTACGGGAACTCGTCGCTGGACAACAGAATTGAACGGAGATGCCTTTAGTAATCTAACGGTGGCTAACGATACAATCTATCTCGGCGGGAGGTATATCAATCCGTCAAATCCGAAAAGCAGACAAGCAATAATCTACGCTCTTGACCTATCGACAGGTGACCAAAAATGGGCTTATTTCCTTGATAGTAGTGATCTCGAAACCTCGTCAGAAACACCACCAGCTGCAGGAACTCCTGTCGTAACAGACGGAAGACTGTACCTCTCCACATATCCAGCTGGCTCCATGTTTAGCTATCAATATCTACAACACTCCAACTTCTTTGCCCTCAAGTCATCCTCCACATAATCGATAGAAAGTACAAAATTACAGCCATAATCTGTTTCTTTAAGCGTGGAACTACCGTCCTTTTAGGAATTTTGTGGCAGTCTTCTAGATTTGCTACAGCTACTATGCTACAGGCAGCATATCTCTTTCGTCATGTACGAGTGATATTCAAGTTATTTAGCTACAAATACAGAAGATATAAAATATGGGTTTTCATTGTATGAGTATGGTTCGGTCGTATTATCCAAGCCCTTCGAGACGGAATATCGCTCGCCTCGCAGTTATTTTAACACTTATTTTGATGTTAACACCGTTGAGTATGGCTGCCTTATCGTTCGAGGATCAAAGTACGAATGTGAACGGAGAGCTACGGAATACAGCGCAGAATGTGACCTTCATTTCTGCTCAAGGGGGGTCCGTACACGTCTATGAACATGCGGGCGTTCTCGTTGCAGTCCATACAGATAGTAAACAGGTCATTTGGCGACATGATAAGTACCGGCGGTACATGGATATTGATCCGATCGGCAACGATCGCATCCTTTTCGTTGCTGGCGAACGAGTGAATGGAAGTACGTTTCAGCGCATTGCAGTGCTGATGAACTGGAGGACTGGAGAGGTCCACAGGAAGTTCAAAGTCCCTCGCGATACGCACGATATTGATTATCTTGGAGGAGATCGATTCGCTATCGCCGATAAGAAAAATCACCGGATCTATATCTACAACTCAAGCAACAATTCTACCGCCTGGGAATTTGACTACCGAAAACACTACCCGAAATCGGCAGGCGGAGGGCCTGGTGACTGGACACACCTAAACGATGTTGACTCCATCAACAACGGCTCGGCGTTCTTAGCAAGTCCACGCAACTTCGACCGAGTGATGAGTATCAACCGGAGTACAAAGGAGGTCGAATGGACGCTTGGCGAGGAAGATAACTACAATATCATGCGAGCGCAGCACAACCCGGTGCTGCTATCGAAAAACCCGCTAACGGTCCTCGTCGCAGACAGTGAAAATCAACGCATTGTGGAATATCAGCGAAAGAACGGCGAGTGGGAACGTGTCTGGGGATACCGTGGCGACCTTCACTGGCCCCGTGACGCAGATCGCCTGCCAAACGGCAATACGCTCATCACAGATACACTCAACGACCGCGTCGTCGAGGTAACTCCTGACCGGAAAATCGTTTGGGAGTTTCATGTAGAGCGGAGCACGTACGACGTTGAACGACTCCAGCATGGCGACGAGCCTGCTGGACCGACGATGGCGAACCAAAGCCATCGTTTTGAAGGAGTTCTGCCAGCGAAAAACTCGGCAGAGAGCCCAGTTGTTTCTGAATTCAAGGAGGCCTACCGCAAAACGTTCCAGATTGCCACCTGGGTTCTTCCAGGATGGGTAACGCTCAACGAATTCATCTATCTGTTATCAGCATTAATGCTCGCTGTTGGCTGGGTGAGTGTTGAAGCTATCTCTGCGACACCACTCGAACGGGTCGAAGCTAGACTCCCCCGGCTTGGACTATTGAAGCAAATACGGCGGGTACTCGGCGGAGCTGTCATCATTGCTGGGCTCGTCCTCATCGCACTGGTTCCGGCATCAGGGGGCCAAACCGGTCTCTATCTTGGAGTTGGACTCCTGGCCATGACTGCTGGGACAGCAATAGTGCTACGCGATCAAACGTTCCGGAATAAAGCCCATCACCGCCTCAGCATCGCAGTCGTGTTTGGCCTCACCATTGCAGGAACGATACTGGCGATAGCGTTAGTTGCCCTCTCGGTGCTACGGCACAGTTCACCGATACTGTACACGGGTCTCGCCCTTCTGCTCGCACTCTCCAATACCTGGCTCTGGTCTTCCTATAACCAGTGAACTTCCCTCCCCTACTCACTCGCCGCTAACGCGGCTCATTCCTTGAGAGGAGGGCTTCCTGTTGCAACGACGCGGTTTACAGATACAGACATATCTACACCGAGCGCAGTCTTCGCAGGCGTTCATTCGGAGTGTCCCACTCCTACATCGTCGAGGCCGCGAGAAAGGATGTTCCGCGCCACACTGGCGTCCCTGTCCGCCTCAAACCCCGCAGGCAGGATAGGAGTGTTCGCACACCCACAATGGCTTGGCAGTCGAAACGCCACAAGACGTGCACTCCTTGGTCGTCCCTCTCGGGGTGACCGCCACGAAGTGCGTCTCTTCACGTTCACACTTGTTTTGGAGCAACGAGAGGAACATCCGCCATGCCCCTGACGCCGTGTTACGGCTGTTCGATGGGTTTTCGAGCATCCCCGTGACGTTCAGGTCTTCGACCACTACGAGGTCGTACTCCTGAGCGTAGTAGTTCGAGAGTTCAGACAGGAAGTCACGACGCTTCCGGTGAATTGCCCGGCCGACCCTCAACTCTTCTCACTTGGACCGCAAGGAATACCCGTACACCCTGTATTCAGCACACCCATAGGAACCCATCACCGTTTGAGGGTTTCAATGAGACCGATTACAGACCAAATGCATTTTTGAAGACTCGGTAGCTCTGGCTGCCGGTTACTTTCGTGAGGTGCTTTCCAGACCGGAAGAGATGAAAGGACGGTGTTCCTCGTATATTAGACCTCTTTCCTGCGAGCATGTCCTCGCGAACTTGTTGTTTATGTTTCTTTGATTGGGCTTCAGCAACGATTGTCTGGCCATTCATCCCGAGGTCCTCGTTCACGAACTTCTTTGTTTTCGCCAGTACATTTTGGCTGCTAAACTGGTCTTGGTTATCGAAATAGTATTTTTTTAGGTCCCAGAATCCCGACTCGCTGCGGGCATAGACTGCGTCAAGAGCATACGTTGCCTTCACACCCCATGGGTCGACGATAGGGAACGATCGGTACACAAAAGATAGCTTCCCGGAGTCGATAAGATTCTTCTTGAGTTTTGGGTATGTGTTCGTCTCGAATTTAACGCAGCTAGGACAGGACGGGTCCTCAAACGCGATCATCGTTGCTTTCGCCGTGAATGGTTTCGGCCCCTGTGTCGGCTCATTGAAGAGACCGTCTACTGAGGGATGGTTTGGTGCAGAGCTTGGAATCTCCTCAGTGGTCTGTTGTGTGGTTGTCGTTCGCTGAGTCGTTGACGTTGTTGATTCGGTTGTGGAAGTGGTTTGTGGCGTGGTTGTTGCGTCCTGGGTTTCAGTAGTAGACGTAGCAGATGACGACGTTGGCTCGTTTGGGTTTCCACGTGTTTCCGTCGCAGTTGTGTTCGCCATTGAGGTTGACGAGGAGCCGGATGAATTTGTTGTAGCGCTTGTGGAGGGAGTTGTGGTGTTATTTTTGTCCGTACTGAGATCAGAGGTGCAGCCAGCAAGTAGCGTAACGAATGGCAGTGATCCACAAAGGAGGGAACGGCGGTTCATAGTTGAATTATTCAAGATGAGATTATTATTGTTATGGTTTATTTGTATTGGTACTAATCATAAACGGTTACTGCTTCCCGATAGCCACGATTCTTCTCTAGAACAAATAACTTAGATCAATATTGTAATTATATTTACTAAGTAGTCAATATAATAGTCAAAAGCTTCGACGCAAGCTGAATTAATCAAATATCGTTTATATGGCGATACATACCCGTACATTATTAGTACCGTTAGTTTAGTTTAAATATATGCCCGATATCTACGCGCAAAATCTCGAAGGAAAAAGAGTTGCAGACACCAATGGAGCAGCAATAGGCTATTTACGAACTATCACAGCAAACCTTGCGACTGGTGAACTCAAACAGCTCGTCATCGATCCAATTGAGCAACCTAACAGGAATATTGATGACTTTCGTAACGACGGTGAAGACGTTGTCCGTCTCCCTATTGAGCAAGTAAAAGCAGTGAGAGATTATATCGTCGTTGAAGAGTGATAGGGTTCAATCTCGAAGACACTTGCACACCGTCTCCGTGAGCTGCCTCGGGGTTACGCCCCGAGGCACTCGCCCTGCTCTGCCTGTAGATCATTGCTCTTCCTCCGGAATACCAAGTTCGATATTGGAATCGGTCTCCATGATAAAGATACGAGCGCATACCCCTGTCTTTAGGCAGGGGTCAAGCGGACAATAGCCTACACTCCCACCAACGACGCCACGGCTGGATTTCCCACCGTTCTATCGGTAATATTAAGACGCCGACGAGCCATAGTGTGCAACACGGATGAAGACCACACGGCACGCGACCTACAACCTCAACTACCACATAGTGTGGGTGCCGAAGGACCGACAGTCGGTACTCGTCGACGAGGTCGCCAGTCGTGTCCGGTCCATCCTCCACGAAATCGCCGACGACAAAGGCGTCGAAATACTCGACCTCACCGTACAGCCCGACCACGTTCACCTGTTCGTCAGTAGCCCGCCCAAGAACGAACCGGCATTGCTCGCCAACTGGTTCAAGGGGATCTCCTCGCGCAAGTACAACCACAGATACGCCGACCACGATGGCGAGAAAATCGGATGGGAGCGAGGGTACTACGCAGGGACCGCCGGGCACGTTTCGAATGAGACAGTCGAGAACTACATTCAAGAACACAAGGAGGGCGATTCGTGACCGAACTCACGAAGACTCTGGAACTCAAACTTGTGGACCCGAACGCCCACAAGCGGAAGAAACTCCGAGAGACGCGAGAAGCGTACCAGAACGCCCTCCAAGACGCCTTCGACGCCCGATGTACCACGCAGACCGAAGCGAACGACATGGTGGTCAACTACGACCTGAGCGGGTACGCAAAGAACGCGCTCAAGAAGTACGTCCCGCAGTTGACGACGACCCACAACGTGGGCGAACTTCACGACGACCATCCTGTCCGCTTCACCAACGAGGGGCTACGGCTCGACCACAAGCCCGAGAACGCTATCGAGTGGTACGTCAAAATCCCGCACCACGAGGACTACCACCTCTGGATGCCAGCACAACCGAACCCCGAGCAACGGGACTGGCTGGAAGCGTTGAACGCGGGAGACGCCACGATGGGCGAGAGTCGGCTGTTCGAGCGGGACGGGACGTGGTATCTCCACGTCACCGCCACCCGCGACGTGGAGGAACGCTCCGAGGTGTCCGCCGAAGAACGGACGCCTATCGGAGTGGACATCGGGGAAGCGTCACTCATCACGGTGTGTCACCGCGACGACTACGGTTCTCCGACCGCGCCTGAACTGTGGGCCGACGAGGGCAGGACCGTCCGTCGGCTCCGCAAGACCTACTTCACCGCCAAGCACCGACTCCAGACGCGCGGAAGCGAGCGTATCGCGGAGTCCTTCGGAAACGACGTGTGGAACCAGATAGACGACGTGTTCCACACCGTCACCCGCGAAGTCGTGGAGTACGCTGAGTCCGTCGAGAATCCTGTTCTTGTTCTGGAAGACCTGACGTACATACGGGAGTCGATGGACTACGGCGACTTCATGAACCGGCGTCTCCACGGCTGGGGGTTCGCCAAACTCCACGCGCAGATACGCTACAAGGCCGTCGAAAAGGGTATCCCGGTCGAGACGGTGAACCCGCGCAACACGTCGAAGGAGTGCCACGCTTGCGGTGAGGTAGGATACCGCCCGCGACAGGCGACGTTCAAGTGTACGAACGACGCTTGCTGGATGGGCGAGTACCAAGCGGACGTGAACGGCGTGATAAACATAGCGGACCGCTACCTCAGTGGAGAGAGTCCTTCCAGAGAACACCCGAACGACAATGACTCGGCTGAGGATGGGGGGCGTTTGACCACCCCACAAGACAGCCAAGCCGATGCTACCCAGCAGGAGACGCTTGGAACGTATGCGTCTTGAAACCATAGGGCCACGCTCGGCCTGACATCCCGTGGTGGGATTCCCGCGTCTTTAGGCGCGGGAGGAGGTCAATGTCTGTGGCGGATACTTGAAAACGAAGAGGGCGAGGAGGAGTAGAAGAGCTGGGATAGCTGCTGCATTGCCGGCTTGGAGGGCCTGGGAGGGGGGACGTGTCCCTGGGGGTGTCGTCAGTATTGTTATGGCGAGCGTCAGCGAAGAAATGGCGAGAAGGAGCAGTCCAAGGCCTGCACTGATACGGAGAATGAGTGGCATTGACTGGGATTTCTTTCTCATATTATAATCTAATTTAGAAGGTTATAATAAATCATTGGTTGCCCAACAAATCTTATAGCGCTTCTGTACCAGGTGATGAATTGACATCCTCCCCGCCCTCAAGGGCGAGGCTTTCTCGCCTGAATTTACGTAAACTACCCTACCCCGACTTCGCTCACCCCATACGGGGTTCGCTCGTTGAGGGTAGGGCTTTGATGTGGACTCCCGGCAATCAGTCGCCAGCAATCGGCTGGTGACTCTCGCCGTTCACCATCCCACCATTCACACGCACGTTTACCCTACCTCACTCTTGTGAATATTTCTGCACGTCTGCCCTAGACTACTGAAGAGCGTGATCGCTTGAGTAACCATTTGTTACTCGTTAAAATTGCTATTCAATCACATCATAACGAAGTAAATCTATATTGTATTCTTCTTGCTATGAGAGAAACCAATTGCAAACAGGATACAGTAATTCGTAGAAAGGTTAGGAAACAAATAACGGCAACTGGAATCGACATCGGTGCTTCTGGAGGCCAGAGCATATGGTAGGATTGTTTGGGGCCTTTGGAGCAGGAAAGAATGGCTTAAGTGAGCTTCCAAGTGTACAAAACGGACCTGGGGAGCGAATCGATTCGTTCGCAGATGATCACGTCAGGGTCACAACCGCAGTCCACCCACCACTAGCCGAGAAACAACCAGTGCGGACCACCCGCGACACGTTGGTCTGGATTCAGGGTGATGTATACGGATTCGAACGTAACGGCTCGTACCGCTCTCGACAGGCAAACCTCGACGCTCCAACGTTCTGTGCAAACCTCTACGAGTCGTATGGCATCGACTTCGTCGAGGGAGTGAACGGACAGTTCGCCGGAATCATCTACGATCAAGACGAGCAAACCGTCTTCCTGATAACCGACCGACTCGGGTCGGTCCCGCTCTTTCACACTACCAGTTCTGAAACCGTGCTGTGTTCGACTGATATTCAGGCAGTTCCGGAATATCCAGGCGTCGAAGGAGAGTTCGACGACGAGTATCTCGCCGAGTACCTCGCATTCAAGCGGTCATTCGGGGTGACGACACCATTGGACGGCATAGAGAAACTCCGGCCTGCGACGGTCATGACCATCGACCTTGACACCATGACTAGTCAGTCTCGCTCGTACTGGCAGCCAACGTATACGCCGATAGATAAACCGTTCGGGTATTTTGTCGACCGATTCGTCGACCTGTTTCAGTGTGTCATTGACGAGTGGACGCACGAGGATCTTGAGTACGGGCTCCTGTTGAGCGGTGGGAGTGACTCCCGGCTGATTATGGCCGCCATGGATCAATCGCTCGTTGGCTTCCACATGAACGACTGGTCGAACCGGGAGGCAAGTGTCGCCCGCCGAGTCGCCACCGCCGCCGGAAACGAATTCGTCTCCCTGCGTCGAGACGACGCGTATCGACGGCGAACCCTCGACCGAAATCCCTCGCTCTCGAACTTCGACGGGTGGTACACACAGGGATATCCAACGGGATTCGCGGACAAAATCACGTCGTCCGTGGACGTTCTGCTGTCCGGATTGTACTCAGACACGCTGTTCAAGGGTAATACACTTCCGTCACCGACGGTATCGCTCGGTCCGCTCGGGAAAGTGACACTCCCACTCGAGTCGTCCATTGAGACGGTCGATGACTACATTGACAAACTGGCCGTGGAGACGCCGGCGTATCTTAATGCCGACGTAGACCTCGAAGCCGTTCTTCGTGAGAACATCACAGTGGGAGACGAGACCATCAACCATCACGGGGTTGAATACCCTTCGCTTCGAGAACTCGTCCTCTGTGGCGATTACTATCCGTTGTCGAACGACACCGAACTCATCTACACAAACAGCCTCCGGCAACTTTGTCCGTACCGAACGCCGTTTCTCGACAATCGTCTCATCGATCTTCACCTGACGATGCCGGTCAAATATCAACTCCGACGCAATATCATTCACCGAGCCATCGAACGACTCGACCTGGGTCTCGCGTCCATTCCTCATTCGGAATCGGGCGTCCCGATCAAATACTCCTTTCCGCTTGAATACGTAGGCAAACATCTCAACGCGCTTCGACGCAAGTTCTTCGATCAAAACCAGCCCCCGAAACCGTGGTTCACACACGGACCATGGTCTAACGAGGAAGCATTCATCAGAGAGAACGAGTTCGTCCGGGACACACTCGTCAGAAACCGGGATCTCGTCGAGGCCCTCCCGTCCCTCGACTGGGACGGTGTGAGGCGATGTTACCGTGATCATCTAGACGGCGCGGATAACACCGTCGAGCTCTACACGCTTCTGACCCTGCTTGAAATGCCTGTCACAGAACAATTTCGTGAAACTGAGCTGGCTGATAGTAGTAAACCAGGCGCCAATAAATTTGATCTGACCGCTTTCTCGGGCGATCATGACGCAATCACTACTGAGTATCCAGTACAGCTAGCATCGATTTTCAACGAAGGTGATGCATAGTGAGCGAAGGTGTGGAGAGAAACATGAGAAGCAAACGCGATAGACGACATCCGCAAGGCGACTGCAATGAACAGTCCACGTCAGCCGATTCAGATGGAATTCAGACACTGGTGATCGGTCTCGATGGTGCCTGTCTGCCCATCCTCGAATCGCTATTCGAGGATGTGGGGTTGCCACACATTCAGTCGATTTTCGACAGCGGCGTCACTGGAGCACTGGAGTCGCAGATTCCGCCGTGGACACCTAGTGCGTGGCCCTCTCTGTACACAGGGGTCAATCCCGGTAAACACGGTGTGTTCAGTTTTCTGGACTACAAGGGCTACGACTGGAGCGTAGTCAACGGAACGAACGTTCACGCCGACACCCTCTGGGAGCACCTCTCTCGACAGGGAATTACAAGCGTCGTGGTCAACGTTCCCGTCACACACCCGCCGCGCGAATTCAATGGAGCGCTCATTCCGGGCTACATGGCCCCCGAATCCCCGCGCTGTCATCCGTCCGGGCTCCTCACCGACCTTCAAGACACCATCGGCGAGTATCGCATCTATCCTGACACAACCGCGGCAAACGCGACGGAGGCTGTCACTGAGTATGGTGACGTCATTCAAATGCGAGGGGACGCATTCTGCTATCTCGTGGATCGATTTGACCCCGACTTCGGATTCGTGCAGTTCCAGCAGACCGATACCATCTTCCATGAATTCCCGGGCGATTGGGAGATAGTTCGAGCGGTGTACGAGGCAGTGGATGAACAGATCGGCCGAATCCTCGACAAGACCAATCCGGACACCGTCCTCGTCGTCAGCGATCACGGAATCGGCGAGATGAATAGTTCTGGGTTCTACGTCAACGAGTTTCTTGCAGAGCACGGTTACACGGTGGTTTCGCAGGGCGGTAGCGGAATGCCGTCATGGGTTCCCGTTCGCGAGTCGCAGCTGCGAAAGGGCGACGATTCGACGGAAAGTGAGAACTCATCCGAAGATACCGACCTGTTACGACGCTTGACCGCCGTCGCCGCACGATTTGGTCTCACGACGCATCGGGCAGGTACCCTGCTCGCGGCAGTCGGACTCCGCGATTTCGTGGCAGCGCACGTCCCTGGAAGCATCGTCCGGGCGAGCAATAGACAGGTCGATTTCCCAGCCTCGCAGGCGTACATGCGCGCTAGAATAGAGTGTGGCGTCCGCATCAATCTCGAAGGTCGGGATCCAGAGGGTGTCGTCCCGCCAGAGCGATACGAGGACGTTCGGTCGGACATCATCGACCTCCTTCGTGAGGTCGAGACGCCAGACGGAAAACCAGTGTTTGAGAAGGTCGCACGTCGCGAGAAGTACTTCGACGGGCCCGACGCCGAGGAAGCAGTCGACATCGTCACGGTTCCAACCGACTTCGACCACTTCCTCTCGGCCGAACTCGCCGGACAGATGTTCGCCGACCCCGGCCAACCGTGGAACCACAAACGTAACGGCGTGGTCGCATTGGCCGGCACCGGCGTCGACGGCTCACTCTCGGACGCCCACATCTTCGACGTGACACCGACCATTCTCTCGCTGTTCGATATCCCGAAGAGCGTCGAGATGGACGGCAACGTTTTCTCCTGCGTCGAATCGGTCGGCGAACGGGCGTACTCGACCCGACGCCAGGACACGGGTGATGAACCGACCGACATGGTGAATGAGCCGAACGAGTCTAACGACGAATCGATAGTGAACCGGCTGACAGCACTTGGATACTTGGAGTGAACTAAATGGCAATAGACGTACAAGAAGCGGACGATAACACGCTCGAACAATGGAACTCATTCGTGGACGATTCGGAACACACAACACCGTTCCATCGACGTGAAGCAATTACGCACCTTGCACAAACCGCCGACGCCGAGGTACGATTCCTCGTCGGCTACAAGGGACAGGAACCGGTCGGGATCTTCCCGGTTTTTGAGACAACAACCGGCCCCTTTCGGATGGTCTACTCGCCGCCCCCCCATCTCGAAGTGTACTACCTCGGACCTGCCCTGCTCAACTTCTCGAAGCTCAAACAACGGAAGGCGGAACGACGGCATCGAAAATTCATCGACGGCTGTCTTTCGTGGATCGAGGAGGAAATCGACCCAGATTGCGTCGACGTTCGAACCGTCAACGAGTACACCGACCTCCGGCCTTTTTCGTGGAACGGGTTCAACGTATCGCCATCGTATACGTATGTCCTCGACCTTACTGCGGACGACCTTCTCATGCAGTTTAGCCGCGATGCTAGAAGCAACGTCCGGAACCGTGACGACGACTGTACGATTCGGGAGACAGGTGTCGAAGGTATTGATGCGATCATCACGCAGATTCAACGGCGTCACGAAGAACAGGGAAAGGAGTATCGACTCGATCCAGCGTTCGTGACCGAACTGTACGAACGCCTTCCTGATGGATGTGTCAGGACGTACGTTTGTGAACACAACAGCGAAATTACTGGCGGAATCGTCACGCTCGAACACGGGAACACGATCTATCGTTGGCAAGGTGGCGCGAAGCAGGACGTTGATTGCCCTATCAATGATCTGTTGGACTGGCATATCATCCAGGATGCCCAGTCCCGTGGCCTATCGCGCTACGACCTCGTGGGCGCGAACCTCCCACGACTCTGTCGCTATAAATCAAAGTTCGGCCCGAAACCGGTCGCGTATCACACGGCCCGGTGGAAGACGACTCGCATGCAGGCGGTGACAGGCATCTATCGACGGCTCCCAGACGCACTCAGGGTGGTGTCCGAATGACACAGACCGATAGCGCATACCTCCGTCTTCAGGCGGAGGTCAAGCGATAGGCATAGTGTGTCAATCCACGAGTCCCGCCATTATTGGATTTCCCACGCTTCACTGAAGGTATTAAGACGCTGGCTCTCCATAATGTGCAGCACGGATGAAGACCACACGGCACGCGACCTACCCCCTCAACTACCACATAGTGTGGGTGCCGAAGGACCGCAACTCGGTACTCAAAGGCGAGGTCGCCGACCGTGTGCGAGACATCCTCCACGAAATCGCCGACGACAAGGGCTTAGAGATAATCGACCTCACCGTTCAGCCCGACCACATCCACCTGTTCGTTAGTAGCCCACCGAAGCACGCTCCGTCCCTTCTTGCCAACTGGTTCAAGGGCATTTCCTCGCGGAAGTACAACCACCGCTACGCCGGCCACGACGGCGAGAAAATTGGATGGGCACGGGGCTACTACGCAGGGACGGCGGACCACGTTTCCAGGAAACGGTACAGGACTACATCCAGCGTCACGAGGAGGGCGACACATGACCGAACTCACCAAGACGTTGGAACTGAAACTGGTAGACCCGAACGCGCATAAACGGCGGAAACTCCGTGAGACAAGGGACGCCTACCAGCAGGCCCTTCAGGAGGCGTTCGACGCTGGTTGCACCACCCAAACCGAAGCGAACGACGTGGTGGTCAACTACGAGTTGTCTTACCTCCCCATCATAACGTAATGACTCGTAGCTGACGTATATTGTTGAACGACAGGACAACAGTAGGGATTGACATCCTCCCCGCCCCGAAGGGCGAGGATTCCCACGGCACCGCACCGCTGGGGTGGGATGTTTACGGTTTGTAGCCACCGCGTTGGACGGCTACTGGCTGTGCCAACCAGCCGTTACTCCTCTCCCGGCAGGGGATTCGGAGGTACTTTTGCTGACTGCACCCCGAAGTCCCACCACAGAAAGAGGGTGCTTTCTGAGTGGAATCAGGGAATCCCGATATTGTCCGAGTAAGTGGGCGGGCAGGCCGCCTCGGTCGACTAATAGTACGGGATTGGGTGACTTAAAACAGCCGTCCTGCACATCGAACGTGGTCTGTGGTGGGGGTGAGGATTCATCCCCGCCGTAAACGGCGGGGCGTTCTCCTCGCACTTCCGTAACTTGAAACACCCCCGACCGGTGATGCTGGCGGTGGGGGTTTGTCGAATGCGGAATGAAGCGATGGTCTGCCCCTCAACGATTGAAATTGCCATGGAAGGAGCTATGAAATTTCCTAGGAAGGGGAGGGGAGAGAATGCCTCTTTCAGCTGTGGAGACGGTCACAGGCGCAGTAGCCTGCGAGGCCTCGCCAGATAACGCAGGTCGAGTATCTCGGCAGGTCTTCGAGGCGGTACACGCTCGTGTACCCGAACTTATTTTTTGGTCGAGTGAGTGAGAGCTACTTGTCGGGTGTCTCCTTTCCGGTGACTATCCCGGCATCCCAATCAGGATGGCGCATCCATTCAGGGAGCGTGGTGCTACCTACCCTACGTTCCTTGCCAATCGACGTGACATCCTGTCATAGTTTGTTAAGGTGGTCCTTTCCGGACTACCTTTCGAGAGAGAATAGGAGAGTCCGTGATATCTCGAATACTTCCATAATGGCGTTCGAAATGTAATTCAGCAGCTAGATAGCCCGACGTGCCATCTGTCTTGAGGTCAGTCAAGAAGTACAAATAGTCCAAGAGGGTTTTGACGGATTGTACAGACAAACCAATAATATATCTAATATACCTATTCTGTGATAGACAGAGGAGGCCTCTTGGTCGGTACTCACGCATGATCGCGAACTTCAGGCTTGTCTCGCCGGTTGAGGAGAGACAGTGCGTGCTATTCATCCGCGGTGGGCAGCGAGGCTTCCCTAGCGAGGCGTCAGACATATATAACTAGATAGAGCTTTAACCTAGGCCATTCTATATGATAGTATGGCTGAATTCAAGGACATTGTTACTGAAAGTGAGTTCGAAGAAGCCCTGGAAGAAATCAGTCAAGAAGAGCAAATAGAAGAATCAAGCCGAACAGAGCACGGAAACGATACCGATGAGAACGTTTCTACGGCCCCGTCCAAACATTAGTATTTCGCGTCATGACGACATGTTATCAAACATTCAGATAGTGGATCTCACCTACAAGAATAGAGAGAAATAAACGTTGCTTCATCAGGAACAGACGAGCGAACGCCGTTTGATAGATCATCAGCAGCCATCTGTGATCCAACCAGTCCTGCACCACCGGTTACTAGCACTTGTTTCCCGGAAAGTTCCATTCCACGTGCTATTTGTGATAAATACAAGTGTACTCCGAAATCACTCGTGCTCTTCTCTCCTGCACCCAGAGAATTGTAGGGCTCTGTCCATCTCAGTTACTGTCCTAGACTGACAAGCAGATACCCTCTATGTCGATTTCCTACTAGCATGCTCGAAGCCATGCATGAAGAAGTCGTCCGTCTCAGTGCGGCTAGCAAAGGAGCGTAGGCTTTCCCTACACCGTTCATCTATGCTAATTGTGAACTCGTAACAAAGGAGGTGGCAATATAGTACGTTTGTATGAGGGGAACAGACCCTACGAGCGAACAGATTTCCTCAAAGAAGGGAAATAATAGTACACTGAATGAGCCAAAAATAGATGCCGACAACGAACACCGGATCGCCACATTCTGGACGCGTCTCCTCTTCGCAGCAGTCTTCGGTCTCATTCTCTGGCTTGGTCTCGTAAGTGCACTATTAGGACTCGAAGGGATAAGCCTCTTACTCGGGGGAATTACAATCGTCCTTACTGTATCCACGCGCCGGTTACTGCCACTCTCCAACAGCTAACGACTTCGCCGTACGTTCTCCTCCCGTTTCCGTCCAACCATTCGTTTGAACCCCAGCGACCATACCTCGTTATCACCACACCCAAACACTCTCGCACCCCAATTCATAGCAGCCCCACCGCCAATCACGGCCGTCCAGCAACTGGTGGACACTTAATACTGTTCTAATTTTTGTTTGGAATTTGTATAGCCGATTTTAGATGGAGTATTTATTCTTTCTTTGATGGTATGAATACGAGGATACGCTAGGATCGAATAGCTACGATGTTCAGTAACCGCATATGGGAGAATCACCTCATTTATTCCCACTCAATTGGTCGATTTTCCAATTAATTTTCTCCGCTAGTTTTCCATGTAGATCCGACGCTACAGTAGTAGGATGCATCTAACGGTATTCAGGAAGTGTCTACGGTTAGTTCAAGCGCCAGATAACAAAGATGTATAGACGGGTTAACCTGGGTTGTCGATGACAGACAAGAAATCAAGTCCAGAGAAAGGCAACCAAAATGCCGAACTGACTGAAGACGATATAAGAACGTCACGTCGCTCGTTTATGGCGGGAAGCGGTGCGCTCGCTACGGGAGCGGCACTCGGTAATCCGAACCTATCCGATTCGACCCCCTCAGAAGAAGTAACTGATAGTGTTCCAGACGAACCTAAAAAGGGTGGTCAGGTGCGAAAATTCACGGTGCATGCGATTTGCGTGGACATTCCATACAACCGGTTCGGTCTCCACCAGCCCGAGGGCGTGATGTACGTCCTTGAGGAAGATCTCGAGGCCGCCCGTAAGGCATCTGGAACGTTCCCGGACGAGGCCTTTGAGGCAGCTGATTGTGATGAAGAACGCTTCGACTTCTACTCGAGCATCAAGAGAGGGAAGAAAAAGAAGAAAGGGAAGCGGAAGAGGAAGGAGAAGAAAAAGAAACGGAAGAAGGAGAAAGAGAAGCGGAAGTGTAAGCGAAACGAGTGCGCGGACACCGACGAGGTCGACGTTGACTTCGATATCACACATGGTGAGGACGAACGTCAGGATGACCCCCATGGGGACGTCCCGACGTCGGTCTTGCGCCCGCTTGTGATCCGCGCGAACGAGGGAGACATCGTCGAGATCGAGTTCGTCAACGATCTGGATCGGCGGGCATCGATTCACCAGACGAGTCTCCCCTACGATGTCAAAGAATCGGATGGGGCCAACGTCGGCTTCAATCCGGACACGACGGTCGCACCCGGCGACTCCATCACCTATCGCTGGTTCGCGAGCCATCAGGGTGGCCATTGCTTCTACGATCTCGCGAATCCCGCAATGGATAGTGCCGATGAACCGCCGCAAGAAGTGAACCTCCTCAGCAAGGGACTCTTCGGGACGATGGTCGTTGAGCCCAAAGGGGCGACGTGGACCGACCCCTTCACGGGCAAGGAGCTGCGGAGCGGGATTCAGGCCGACATCCACGATCCGGAGTTCATGGGGACTAGCTATCGCGAGATCGTCGCACACTACCACACGCCAGAGGGAATGGCTCCGGACCTGACGTTTCCAGAATCGGATACCCCCCAGACAGTTCATGCAATCAACTATCGGGCCGATCCGACTGGGCAACGAGTCAATCCGGACTTGCCGGAGGTCCCCGATCTCGACGTCGATACGTTGGAGGAGTTCTTCTATAACTCATGGGTGAACGGCGACCCCGGCGGCGGCGATAACATTTATCCTGTTTACAAAGGGGACCCTATGAAGTTCATCGCGGTCGGGGCCTCGACCGAGGAGAACCACGTCCACCACCTGCACGCTCACCGCTGGAAGAAGATCCCAGGTCGAACGGACTCGGACACGATTGACTCACAGACAATCGGACTCGGGGCGACGTACCCCGTCTACTTCGTCGCCGGACACGGCGAGGCGCGGGGGTCGGAAACGTCCGGACCTATTGAGACGGTTCGGCCGGAAATGACCTTCGAGGAGGCGTTCGAAGTCGGTGCCGGCGGTGCGCACGGGACGGCTGGCGATAACATCTTCCACTGCCACCTCTTCCCGCACTACGGCGAAGGAATGTGGGCTGGGTTCCGCATCTTCGACAAAGAACAATGCGGTCTCAAACCCCTGCCGAGTACGACAATTTCCGACGATCCCGTTCCCGACGAGCTACCGTTCCAAGAAGGGATTCTACCAGACGAATCGCCAATCCCCGGCTACCCGGATTTCATTCCCGCAGAAGCCGGGAGTCCACCACCAGACTCCCCCCAGGCGACAGGACCCAACCCGCCGGAAACCGGCCGTCAGCCAACCCAGAAGGAGAAGCAGGCGCTCGGCGACATCGAACCGGGAGCGCCGTACGCCGATCCGTGCGACCCGTTCATCGACAACACCGAGTTCGGCGGGCCGCCCGCTGGCAAGGACGCCCCGGTGAAGGAGTACAACATCGTCGTCCTTCCCACCGACATCGTCTACAACGACGACGGCGACCACGACCCAGAAGGACTCATCTACGTCCTCGAGGAGGATGCCGAAGCGGTGCGTAACGGCGACCTCAACCCCGAACCCCTGTTCATCCGCGCGAACGTCGGCGACTGTGTCAAGGTGAACGTCAAAAACGAGACGGACCGTCCGGTGTCCGTGCACCCCCACTTCGTCAGCTTCGATCTCCTAGGCTCAGACTCGCTCGCAATGGGTTTCAACTATGACCAAGACACAGAGCCAGGCCAACAGCGCACCTACCGGTGGTACGCCGACGAGGAGGGGCCGATATTCTTCCACGACCATATCTTCGGTATCGACGATGCGATGCACGGCGAGTTCTGTGCGCTGATCGTCGAACCGCAGGGCTCTGAGTACCTCGATCCGTACTCGGGCAAACCCATTAAGAGTGGCTCACAGGCGATCATCAAACGGCCGGAAGGAAAGGACGACTTCCGGGAGTTCTGCCTCCAGTACCAGGACTTCGCCCAACTCGTCAACCGCGACGGGGAGTTCATCAATAACGAGCAGGAACATAACGAGAATGCCGGGACAATGGCAATCAACCTCCGGAACGCGCCGACCTACAAGCGCGGCGATCCGGACCCGGCGTATTCGTTCAGTTCCGCCGTCCACGGCGATCCCGCGACTCCGCTGCTTGAAGCGTACTCGAACGACCCGGTCCGAATCCGGTTAATTCAGGGCGTCTGGGAGGAACAGCACAACTTCGAATTGCATGGTCGGTTCTTCGAGACGGCGGGGCTGGCTCCTGAGGACACCGTCTCGAACATCATCGGCACCTCCGAACAGCACACGTTCTTCCTCGACCCGCAGCACGAACAGAATCAGAGCGACTTCGAGCGGATGGACAATCCATATGGGCTTCCTGTCCGGGACCATCTCTACGGGTCGGGCATCGTCGACGATCTCTGGACCGGCATGTGGGGGATTCATCGCGTCTTCGGCGCAAAAACGCCCCATCTTAAACCGCTGCCAGACCGTGGCCCGCCGAAGGGCGACCGTATCACTAAGGACGACCTGCGTCGGATGGGTCACTTCGCGCCGTTCCTCGGCTTCGACCGACTCCGGCGTCTTGGTTACGACGCGAAGTTGCTGTACGACGAGAACGATGACCGGGCGTTCCCACCGGACAAGGACGCTCTTATCCTCAAGTTGGTCGACTTCGTCGAGGATAACGACAAACTGGGGGCCGTCGTACGCTCGAAGACGGTCAAGCAATTCGTCTTTCGGCGTCGAACGACGGTGGATATCGACAGTGCGGTCGATACAATCGAGGATGCGGTAGAGCACCTGGAAGCGCGTGTAATCCTGCCAGCAATTGACGTATTGAGTGTTAATGTCCAGGACGTTCTCACGCAATCGCTCAACCGTGTACTTCGCGATACAGGTCTTGCCCGCCCCAGACGGACCTAACAAGAGGGAGGTTTCACCCGGTTGGCTGTCCATGATCGGCCGAAGCGAATCGGAAAGACGGTTTACTTCGGGGTTACGATGCTCGATCTCGTCGGGGATGAACTGGGGTTGGAGTACGCGAGCATCGCGAATCATCGTCTAGTTATCGCTCTCAATGTCCAGTTATATAAACGGAAGAGGGCCGTTTCCGATTCTTCCGATTCACCGGAATCAGAGTCTCCCACTATACCTTGATGCTGCCGGAGCGCGTACAGAGAATATGTGTGGACGCACTGCGCTCTTTATCCAGCAACAGAATCTTAAGGACCGCTTCGACGCGAACATCGTCGCTGATGGCGGCTACACGCCACGCTACAATATCGCACCCGGCGAGCCGTTAGAAGTCATCACGAATGAGGCGACCGACGAGATCGACCAGTACCACTGGGGATTGGTTCCGTTCTGGGCTGACGAGCCCGAAGAAGGCATCATCAACGTGCGTTCGGAAACCGCCAGCGAGAAACGTGTCTTTGCCGACGCCTGGGAATCCCGACCGTGTCTCGTCCTGTCGTCGGGGTTCTACGAGTGGCAGAAACAGAACAGCGGGCCGAAGCAACCATATCGTGTCTATCGAGAAGACTCCTCTGCGTTCGCGATGGCGGGCCTCTAGGAAGGCTGGGAAGGTGACGGAGAGCAGATTTCGTGTGTGACTATCCTGACGACCGATCCGAATGAGGTGATGGAGCCAATTCATGATCGGATGCCGGTTGTGCTCCCGACGGATGCTGAAGAACAGTGGCTCACTGCTGCGCCAGATGAGCGCAAAGCGTTATGTCAGCCGTATCCCGACGACGATTTGAAAGCGTACGAGATCTCGACGCGAGTCAACAACCCAGCTAACAACGATCCGTCGGTGATCGAGCCACTCGACCATGAGCAATCTGGACTCGGCGAATTCAGTTCCGGGTGACGACCACCCTCATCTAGCCTGCACGTTCTCCGTCCGACGACTGATGCCCCAAACGCCTTTCTAATCGGAGTCCGATCTCCCTCTCATGACGATTCTTGCACTCGCAGAGACAGCGCACGCGCCCGACCCTGACTGCGATCTAAGCGAAGGTACTATTCGAGCCGGAGAAGAGAAGGACGCCGCCCCAAGCGAGACGGATCTCCGACTGTCCCCAGACTGTTTCCCCGAACAAGCGCCCTCATAAGTGACAGCATACCTGGCGATGAGAGCCGCATTCTCAGTCATACCTCACGCTAGCGAACGAGTATCGATAAAGGCCAGCCCGGAGTTAGTATAGTATACTAACTCAGTCAGATCTTCAGACTACAACAGTGTCCGCTTTCGACTACGATCACTGAAAATGATGCCTCAGCGTCGTCGGGCTGACTGTATCACCGTACGTGGGGTTAGGACTTGTATTTCGCGATGAGCGACCACAGCCCAAATCCCATGCCGGTCCCTGCTGCGGAGAACATCAGTCCCATCGACAGAAACGCCAGGGTTTGGGCGAACAGCACGACGACCGATGGAAGGCTCGTGCGAAGGGGGACGCTCGCCTCTTCGTCCCGAAGCGTCGGGATGAGAGATATCATGATGACGATACTTCCCGCGAGGAAGACGTACTCTTGCCACATGTGTTTCTCACCTCCTGCCGTACCCTGAGAGAGTAACCGGGCACTGGCAGGGACTATAGAGACATTGACTCGGAATCGAATAAATATCTCGATCCATGCCCAATACCTGGATAATTGTTCATCAAAAAGGCAGAGGACTAGTTCACATACAACTCATAGTCGTATCATCGCAACAACTGCAATCACTCCACATCCAACGATAGCGCACCAGGAAACCAGGCGGGCTCCAATAGGACGCCGAGTACGCAATCCAACGCAACGTTCTCGTCCTTGCCTCTCAGCTAGTTGGGAATCTGCTCGGGAGTCAAGTTCGTTGGGGGCTTTCGAATTACATCTAGCTCTACAAGTAAGGAGTGTCCTTGCCGTTCGATTTCGGGATCGTAGTGGCGACTGTCGTCCATCCAAAATCTGATAAACAGACGCTGAACACGCGGCTGTCGGAAGCGCAAGATGCACAATACACACGAACAGAGAACGAGAGACGGCGCTCCAAACTTGGTATTCCACCAAATTCAGGTTCTATTGACTACACAAGAAAGTTATATCTCCAGAGGCAGCTCACGTCGTTGAATCCGCTTGTCGATCTTCCCACCATCCGACGAAAAAGGCGACAACCCCGATTCCGAGGAGGATAGCTCCAACGACCGACGAGATCGGCTCTGGGAAGAAAAACAGGAAGACACCAAGGATGATTATCCATGTTACACTGACGCCTTCTAACCATTTTGCCCAGTTTGCCATATAGAGAAGAAACAGGGCGTGAACAATAAAATCTGTGGCTGCTAATACAACCTAATACTAAAAGTGAAACCAACAGCGTGACCGATTCGTTATAGAAGGGGACGACCAGCGTAGCGAACACGACAACCAAGACACTAGCCGCAAAATCCAGCGGTTCGCCTCCATGAAGAGCCAGAGCTTCACCCGACTCTGGTCAACCCGCTCGCGCATTGTGTCGGCAGGTTGCGAAGGCCCCTCCGACTCACCCATGGCTGAGGCAAAGTAGAGCTAGATCAATTACCCTCTTGTTGGCGTTCGGTAGCAACGACAGGCATAGCGTCCACGTTATCAAGAATCACGTGTAATTGATGGAGACGAGCAATGTGGCAAGCTTGCTGCGATTATCCGACAGAATAGTTGAAGTCGCACCTCAGGGTGTACTCTATTGCGTCAATCCATTCATTCGATTCAAGCGTACCCGTTCGTTAGGTGCTCAGCCAACCGCACTCTAATGTGGGCTGGTCTTCTCGGTGAGAGATGTTTTGGGTGATTACTGTTCGGCACTACTGCTGGTTTTGCATTCGCTATGCATCGCCCAGTAGATATTTTCCGCGTGGTTGCGAAAACGAGTCACGATGTATGACCGAATCCTCGTTCCGACCGACGGCAGTGAGGGGACAAAAACTGCAGTTGAACAGGCAATTACACACGCAACAACATACGATGCAGAACTGCATGTGCTCCATGTTGTCGGCCAGTCAGCAGTCGATCTTACTGCCGCACCAGCCGCAGACGGTATGACCACGGAGGTAATTCAAGAACAACTTGGTGAGCAAGGGCAGACGCTTGTTGAGGAAGTTGCGACACAAGCGGCAGATGCCGGCGTGCCAACCACAACCGAACTCGTCGAATTTGGGCAACCCCACGAAGAGATTCAATCATATGCGACCGAGCACGAGATTGATCTCATCGTCATCGGCACCCATGGCCGGTCCGGTCTTAACCGGCAGCTCCTTGGGAGCGTTGCTGAAAAGGTAATCCGAACAGTGGAAACGCCCGTGCTGGCTGTCCAGCTCGATGAAGAATAATTGGATTGTTAATTATAAAAATAGCATCCAAAATGACGGAGCCACAGTTCGTGCTATAACCCTGTTATAGCAGATGTGTGAATTGACGAACGCTCGTGAGATGTATCTAACCACGTACCAAGTCAGCGTCGCAGCATCAAGCATCCTCGATCAGCGTCGATAGTGCCGCAATTGGCAGCAGTATTATGATAAACCAACGGCCTTGGAAGACGATAATCTACGACAGGTCCGGACCACCATCAGGCACTGTCTAGTTGAGCCAGTTTGAGAAGATGAGGAGTTCTTGTTGCGAGTGTCCATGGCGCTCGAAGAACTCCTCAGCGATAGCTTAGACGCGGATTTAGAAGAATCTTGGGAGAACGAGCGGACGGCGACGCCCGTCAGGGCGTTCGCCGTCCGTCTCCATGCAATCGGTTGTTCACTCAGAGAGACAAGAGAAATACTTGCACTCTTCGGCATAGAACAGTCACACCAAGCGATTTTTCATTGGGTACATCGCGTCGCTGACAGTGTTGCCGACCCGCCGTCGGCTTCGCCGACGCGGGTCGCGGTCGACGAAACCGCTGTCAAAATCAACGGCGAGTGGTCGTGGGTGTACGCTGCAATCGACACCGAAACAAAGCTGCTACTCGATATCGCCGTGTTTGATCAGCATGGCACCGATCAAGCGACAACGTTTTTGGCTGGATTAGCCGAGAAACATGATCTTTCGGACGCTCTGTTTCTCGTCGATGGCTACGGCTATCGGACTGCCCTCTTTCGAATTGGGTTGAGCGGTCAGCTCGACTACACAGACCGAAACCTGATCGAAAAGTGGTTTCATACCCTCAAGCAACGGATCGACCGCTTCCATACGTCCTGGGTGGGCAGTCAGCCGAGCGTCCAGCAGTGGCTTGAACAGTTTATGCACTACTACAACCACCAACGACCACATCAAGCGCTCAACCACCGAGCGCCTGTCGAGGAGGAGCTAAACTAGACAGTGCCCGCTTGGGATTATCCTCAGAACGGTGACGCTAGCCATCGACATTCACCGACGGTGACCGCGTTCTCCGCATTGCGCTTTCTATACGAACCGATCGTTTGGATCAAGCAACTAGTCGCCCATATTCAAATGTGACTCAAGGAGAGTGTATACGTCCAATTTCACACCGCTCCATGCGAACGGTCAACGCGGAGTAACGGCTCAGACACTCAAATTCGCGTCGGAGTGCTGTGGTTTGGCGTTCCCCTCTTCGTCGCGATCGCGACAAGGGAGGGAGGAGTACGACACCTTTACAAATATGAATCTCGTATGAATTAGTATCATGCCACAGAACAAGCGGCGGGTCGGCGACCGCGGCCAAGTCACGATCCCCAAGTGGATCCGCGAGCAGGAGGACATCCACGGCGGCGACGAAGTGGTCGTCGAACGCGACGACGGCCAGATCGTAATTCGAAAAGCATCCGACGTCGACGACGACACGCTCGCGGACGCCTATCGCGACCACGCCGACGACGCGCGTCGCATTAACGACGAGTGGCAGAACGCCTCGCGTGAGGCCGACGATCGCCTATGAGCGGGCGCGACGTCTCGGTCCGCCGTGGCGACATCGTCCTGGTCGGCCTCGATCCGACCGCGGGCGCAGAAATGAAGAAGACGCGACCGGCGGTCATCATCCAGAACGACCGCGGGAATGAGTATTCACCGACGACAATCATCGCGCCCATGACTTCGACACTGTCGGACTATCCGTTTGTTGTCACACTCTCCGCGGACATCGAGGACGTCACAAAAGATTCGGCCGTGTTGCTCAATCAGATTCGGACGGTCGATATCGACGCCCGGATCGAACGAACGCTCGGCCAGGTGAGCGACGAAAAGATGGACGAGATTGACGACGCTCTCAAAGTCAGTCTGGGATTGGACTGACTCCGGATCGACGACCAGAAGCACAGAATTCTAGTGGAGTGAGCTATTCTGCTAATCCATCGTATAGTGCCGGCCGGGAATCAGTTCGTGCACCCGCTCAGTCGCCGCAAGTTCGCCATCCTGCTCTTCAATATAGCCTTCCTCGATCGCTTCCGTGATTGCAGCGTCGAGGTCACCGTCGAACCAGCCGTGATTGTCTGCAATGTCTCGACATGCTCATGGTGGATCGTCGGCCAATTCTTCCCATTTCTGTTGTGCAAGGAGTGGCGTGTCTTTCAGGGCTGGTGACTTCTTATTGCGACGGTAGGCAAAACGAATCTGGTTGAGACAGGCTTCTCGATGGTACTCGTACGATCGATAGCTTCCAACTCTGGTTAGCAACAATTTCTGTCGTCTTGGATTTGGTGACTGTCGCCGTCGGTCGGTCATTAGTCGTCCTCTTGGCCGGCTGTAGTCGGGGGATCTAGCTCCATGCGTGTCATACCCATACATGATTTTCGACTAACATATTCGGGGCGGGATTTATTCGGGTCACGTGGTAACCCATACGCGATGACAGACACACTGTACGATCAACTCGGCGGAGAAGACGCGATCGGCGCCGTCGTCGACGAATTCTACAACCGCGTCATGGCCGACGAGCAGGTCGCACACTACTTCGAGGACGTGGACATGCAGAAACAGCGCGTCCACCAGACCCAGTTTATTAGTTCGGTCACTGGCGGGCCGGTCGAGTACACGGGCGGGGAGATGGAATCGGTTCACGACGGCATGGGTATTGGACACGACGACTTCGATGCCATCGCGACCCACCTCGACGACGCACTGGCCGAGTTCAACGTCGACGACGACGACCGGAAAGCCGTCCTTGAGGCAATTGACAGCCACCGAGACGCGATTGTCGTTGCGGCGGACTGACGCGAGTAGGATGAAGATGCGTTTTCGACCGTTATCGACGCCTATAGCCTCAGGTAGCGTCCATCCGGACCTTGTGGATTACGAATTGCCAGACTCGTAGTTGCAATACTTTTGGTCGTGTCGCAAAGTCCTCGAGAGTTCAGTAGCAACTCACTCCCATGAGGGCTGGGTCACCTCTGGTAACCATCCCAAGAGATGCCCCATGCACGCCACAATTGACGTGTGGTTCTCGATTAGCATCGACGATGAGGGTGTCGTAGAAGAGTTCACACGCCTGCCGTATAGCGATCGCTGTTAAGAGTAGCACCAGTTTTGGACACTGTTTTCCGCACTCAACCAGCTAATCACTCACGCACACTGGCCACTGCTACGTCGTCTTTCTTACGCAGTATGTTGCTTCACTGCCCCAACCCTCGTTCTAGAGGAACACACCCCCTCTACCGTCGAAATTTCGACCACCTACATCAATCGTTCTGCACCGTAAGTCGTGGCGATGACTGATGCCCCGAACGCCTTTCTAATCGGAGTCCTACCCCTCTCTCATGACGATTCTCGCACTCGCAGAGACAGCGCACGCGCCCGACCCCGACTGCGATCTAAGCGAGGGTACCATTCGGGCCGCAGAAGAGAAGGACGTCGCCCCAAGCGAGACGGATCTCCGACTATGTCCAGACTGTTTCCCCGAGCAAGCACCCTCATAAGTGACGGCGTACCTGATACCGAGGCCCTATACGATTATGAAGTGTGCTGCGCGTCTTTTGCTCCGCGAACGGTGTCCTCAACTGCCTCGATACCGGTGTCATGGAGCAAATCGCCGACAATGACCGTGTCAGCGACACTCGCCATCTTGTACGCCGAGTCATAATCGTGAATTCCACCCCCATAGAAGAGCTGCGCTGACGAGAGCACATCACGTACGGCAGCGACAACACTTGGATCGCCGAGAGTGCCGGAATACTCGAGATAGACGATCTCCTGGCCGAGGACCTGTTCGGCGTGTTCAGCATAGGCAACGACGTCATTCACATCTAGATCGCAGTTCGACTGCGTATACATCGCGACTGACGACGCTGGGTTGAGCACAATGTACGCTTCTGGATACACGTATTCCCACTCTGGATCGGATGAGCGAGCCTATTCGTGATGAACACCTATAATCCATATCGTGTCATCGGTATTCAGGACAATCGGAACGAGGTAGCCGGAGAATTGCTCAGTCTGGAACCGCGTCGGGCGATAGGTCGGCTCGACGAATATCGGGATCTCCGTCGAAGATAGTGCAGCGAGAATCGGTTGTACACGTGCTTCTGTGACGTTTGTAGTGCCACCGATAATGATTGCATCTGTTCCTGTGTCGGCAATGCCAGCGTAAGTATCTCCGTCGCGAAGTGCTTTGTCTGGGTCGACGTTCGTCACGTGATCCTACTGTGCCCACGCAACCGCCATAGCTCACTGTAGTGCCATCACACGCAAACCGCTTTCGCTCTGTTTGCATCGACGGACAAAACACCGTGAGTCTTGATCGGAATTATCGGAGCAATCCAGAGTTTTGCACGAATTCTTTCTAGACGTTGATAGAGACAACGCGCAAGTTGACCATATGAAAAGGGCGACTCTATAGGACCGGAACTACTAATGCACATTTATCTAAAGTTCTTTTGTATGGGGATAGAAACGAATCGAACAGCCCTTACTTTCCTCATTGCCGGTGGAAAAATGTCCGTCTTAGCACTCGTGGTTACGGAGCTTTTTGCGAGGTTTTCTTCGCCGACCCACTGGTTTACGATATTCAACGGTCACTTTCGGTAGCAATTGGCACCGGCTTATCGTGGGGCGCAGGTTTGTGGTATGATTCAACGGAGAAGTGAGAGAAAGCCGCTGCTGAACTCATCCTCTGTATCACGCACGCCGATTTCAACAAGACGACAACCTGTGATGTGAGAACGCTGAAGTGCAGTGCGAATTCCTATGAGTCGCGCGTACAACACGAAGTTCATTTGGTCAGGCTATCCGGCAATGGTATGTGGTCACCCCAGCGCTTGTGCTGGAAAAGGCCGGCGTCTCCGTCACGTCGTTACCCACATCGGTTCTAACCCATCGAGTAGCGCCGACCACGAAGTAACGCGTCTACTCGCTCGGTCGCCACAAGTTCAGATGGCTTCAAGCGTTAAGTTTCTCCGCCTGAAGGCGGAGGAGAATATGACTTGCCGAAAGCGAGACAGCGTCGCAGATCTAGTCAGTCGCTGATGGACTCGGCAGCGTCGGCGGATTGGTCTTCGTCCTCCTGAGTGCAGGCATATCGCTCCAACAGTTCCTGCTGGACGTTCTCAACCGGGAAGTAGCAGGCAGCCTCGTGGTCGCCGTCCTGGTAGGCGGAGCGCTCGGGGTCAGCCTGACGGCACTCTTCGCTGGCCTTGGGACACCGCGGTGCGAAGTTACAGCCCTTGGGGAGGTCGACGGGGTTGGGCGGTTCACCCGGCAACAGTACCCGCTGGCGGTCGGCATCGGGGTCGGCTTTCGGTGACGCAGCCAGTAACGATGCGGCGTAGGGGTGTTTCGGGTTCCGGATAACTTCCCGGGTGTCCCCGAATTCGACGATGCGGCCGAGGTACATCACCGCTAACCGGTTAGCGATTTGCGAGAGGCTCGCGAGGTCGTGGGAGATGTAGATGATTCCGATATCGCGCTCGTCGGCCATCTCCCGCAGGATATTGAGAATATTGGCCTTCAGCGAGACGTCGAGCATCGACGCCGGCTCGTCGCAAATGAGCAGCTGTGGTTCGAGCACCAGCGCTTGGGCGATGGCGACCCGCTGGCGCTCCCCGCCGGACAGCTGAGTCGGGAGCTGGTCGAGGTACTTCTCCGGCGGGTTGAGGCCGACGTCGGAGATGGTCTCGCGGACCTGGCGGTCGATCGTCTCCTGGTTGTACCCCTGGATCTTGAGCGGTTCGGCTACGGCAGCTCGGACCCGCTGGCGCGGGTTCAGCGAGTCGAAGGGGTCTTGGAAGATGAACTGGACCTGCGAGCGGAACTGCTTGGTGCTTTCGTCAAGTAGCTCGTCGACCGTCGTCCCATCGACGCGTATCTCGCCGCCAGTCCGGGACTGAAGCGCGGCGACCACCTCGCCGAGGGTGGACTTGCCACAGCCGGACTCGCCGGCAACACCGACGATCTCGCCCTCGCGGACCGTCAGGTCAACACCGTTGACGGCTTTGACGTGGTCTGGTTCCGTACCGCGCAGGTCGTCGAAGATCGATTGCGTCTGCTCGAACCATTTCTCGAGGTTGTCAGTTCCGAGGATGACGTCGCCGACCTCACGGGCCGCCTCGCGGTCCTCCCCAGCGTCGACGCCCCACGTCTTGGGGTCGGCAGCCGCCGCTCGCATCTCGTCGGCCTCGTCGGTGTAGTAACAGGCCGACAGCTGGTCGCCGTTCTCCGTCAGCGGCGGATGGCCCTGACTACACTTCTCGGTGGCGAACGGGCACCGGTTACGGAAGACACAGCCTGTCGGCTCCTCGGTGAGGTCCGGCAGTGATCCCGGGATGGAGATGGCCTGCTGGTCGAACTCGTCGACCTCCGGGAAGGCGTTCTTGAGCCCCATTGTGTAGGGGTTCGTCGGGCGGTCGAATACGTCGTCTGTCTCACCCTGTTCCATCACCTTTCCGCCGTAGAGAACCGACACACGGTCGCAGGTTTCGGCAACGACGCCGACGTCGTGGGTGATGAGCAGCATCGAGCTGTCGATTTCATCCTGGATCTCCAGCAGCTTGTCGACAATTTTGTCCTGGACGATGACGTCGAGGCCGGTCGTCGGTTCGTCGGCGATGATGAGGTCGGGGTCAAGCACCAACGCCATCGCGATGGTGACGCGCTGGCGCATCCCGCCCGAGAACTCGTGGGGGTAGTCGCTCGTTCGGGCCGGGTCGAGGCCGACGATTTCGAACACCTCCGCAACACGTTCGTTGGCCTCCATTTTCGAGACGTTCTTATGTTTGTGGATGGCCTGCCGGATCTGGGCGCCGACGGTCATCACAGGGTCTAGCGAGTCCATCGCACTCTGGGGGATGTACGAGATCTCGTTCCAGCGGACGTCCTGCCACTCCGTCTCGGAGAGGCCGAGTAGTTCGCGGCCCTTGAACCGAATACTCCCAGATTGGACCTCGCCGTTGTCGTCGAGCAGGCCCATAACCTTCTTAGCGACGGTTGACTTCCCGCAGCCGGACTCGCCGACCAGCCCATAGTTGTCTCCCTCGTCGATGGAGAAGGAGACGTTATTGACGGCGTGGACGTCCTTGTTGGTGGTTCGATACGTGATCTTCACGTCGTCGACTTCGAGTAGACTCATTCTTGCTCCGTTTGCAGATCGGGGTTGACTATCTCCTCAAACGCCCGGCCGACCAGGAAGACCGCGGTGGTGACGGCGGCAATGCCGATAGCCGGCGGCAGGACCCACCACCACGCGACGCGTATCGCGCCCGAGCGGAACACCTGCTGAAGCATCCGTCCCCAGGAGGTGGTTGTCGGGTCGCCGAAGCCCAGGAAGGCCAGCGATGCGCCAGCGACGATGGACCATCCAACGGCGTAGGCGGTGTAGAGGAAGCCGATACCGAGTACGTTCGGCGCGACGTGCAGGAACATCGTCCTCAGGTGGCCGGCGCCGCGTGCCCGGGCCGACTTTACGAACGTCCGTTCCTTGACCGTCATTACCTCGGAGCGGATGACCCGCGCGGGCATCTTCCAGAGGAAGACGACCAGCACGGCGGTGATGAGCCAGATACTCGGCGTCATGAACGACAGGATCAGCAGCGCCATCGGCAGGAACGGGAGCGCGAACGTCAGATCAGTTAGCCGCATCAGCGCCTCATCGATGCGGCCGCCGAAGTACCCACTCGTAAGGCCGACCAGGAAGCCCAGCACACCGGTCCCGACGCCACCGAACAGGCCGATAATGAGCGTTGGACGCGCGCCTGCGAGAAACTGACTCAATACGTCCTTGCCGAAGGAGGTTGTCCCCAGCGGCGCAGTCGAACTGGGACTCTCGAGTCGCATTATCGAATAGTCGACTCGTACCGTGTATTCGATAGGGTCATGGGGTGCCAGGTATGGTCCGAACACTCCCAGAAAGACGAACGCCACGAGAACGGTGAATCCGACCTTCGCGGCGTCATCCTTGAGGACGACCCCCAGCATGTGGCGCGCTCGCGAGAGTGCCGCGAGGAAACGGTCCTTGCTCGTCTCGATGTCGAAGTTGTACCCCGACATCAGACGTCACCTGCCGTAACCGTCGGGTCCAGTTTCGCGTAGGCGATATCCGCCGTGAGATTCATCACGATGACCGCCAGCGCCATGATGAACACGGCGGCCTGGACAGTCGGGTAGTCCTGGTTGAGGATGGCCTGGATGAGCGCGCGGCCGATGCCCGGCCACGCGAAAACCACCTCCAGAGTGATGACGCCCTGGAAGAGCATCCCCGTCCGGAGCGCAAAGTACGTCACCAGCGGGAGTAGCGAGTTGCGGCCCGCGCGGGCCAGTTGCTCCATCTCGGAGAGTCCTTTGGCGCGGTGGAGCATCAGGAACTCCGAGCCTTTGCGCTCAACGACCGAGTTGCGCGCGAGCATCAGGAAGTCTCCGCTGTAGAACAGCACTGTGGCGGTAAAGGGGAGGAGGTAGTGTTTCAGGAAGTCGACCGAGAGGTACGTCTGGAGGTACCCCTTAGGGCTGGCCGTCGGGTTGCGCATCCCGAAGGCCGGGAGCCAGCCCAACCCATACGAGAAGATGATGAGCATGAGGATACCCGTCACGAAGATCGGGGTCGCCCGGAAGAACGTCGTGGTGATAATGCCGGCCTGCTCGAACCACGAGCCCCGGTTCCAGCCGGCGTACATGCCGGCGATGGAACTGATGACGGCGGTCGTGATTAGCGCCGGGAGGAGCAACACCAGCGTGTTCATCAGCGCCGGGCCGATAATAGCACTTACCGGCCGCTGCTGAGTGAGTGAAACCCCAAACTGGAACGTGAACAGGTTCTTGATGTACTTCAGGTACTGCACCCAGATCGGCTCATCGAGCCCGTACATCGCGCGCAACTCCGCTACCTGCTCGGGCGTAAGCGCACCCGAGGCGACCAGCCCGCTGAACGGGTCGCTGGGCAACAGCCGCAGCGTTGCGAAAATGACGCTGACCGCGACCAGTGTCAGTACTGCGGCGATCGCTGTTCGCTTAATCAGGAATCGTCGAAAGCTCATAGGTGGGGAAGTGTGGTTTACGAGAAGTCCGATTGGTTGAGTTCAGAGCGTGTCGCGTGGCCGTTCTCGACACGTTTGGCGAAGGCTTTCCAGGCGTTGCCCTTGGGCCAAACGAGCATATCGTCACCGTTGAATGTGTAGCCCGCCTTCTGGAGCATTGTCCGACCCTTCTTCGGATTGTACTCGTATGGCTCGGTCTCGCCGTAGTACGGTTTGAGTTGTTGCGTGATGAGATTCTGACCCTTGATCGCGGTGCCGCGGCCACCTAGAACACCCTTGACGAAGCCCTGCTTGTCGACAGCATGGCTTAGCGCGACTCGGAACGTCTTGTCGCGGAACAGTGGGACGATGTGGTTGAGGTGGACGTCTGTCGGGACGAAGTTCCTGGACCGCTGTTTCTCAACGCCGTTGCCCTTGGCCGCTCGCTTTGCCTGCTCGTTGGAGACGGTGGTTCCGATGGCATCGATGTCGCCGGACTGTATCGCGCCGATGAGCGTCGAGACGTTACCAACATTGGTCTCGACCAGTTCATCGATACCGTCGCCGGGGACGAAGTGTTCTTCGCCGATGAATTTTCGGCGGGTCTTGTCGTCCCACAACCAGTGGTCTTCGTGCTTCGAGAGACGCAGTTCCTGGCCCTGCGACCAGTTTTTGAACTTGAATGGGCCGGTCCCGATTGGGTTGTCGGGGTTGTGTTTGCCGGGGCTGTCGACGTCCTGCCAGCGATGCTTCGGAATAATGGCGCTTCGGACGGCCCGCTGGGTGAGGAACGACGCGTCGGCTTCCGTGAGCTTGAACCGGACGCGTCCGCCACCATTGTTCGACAACACCTCAACGCTGTCGATGGTCCGGTAGAACGGGCCCTGCTGGGGCGCCGTGTACTGCTTGTACATCTCGACGCTAAATTTGACGTCCTCCGGACCGAACGGCTTGCCGTCGTGCCAGGTAACTCCCTTCCGAAGGTCCATCTCGACGGTGGTATCGTCGACTACCTTATGATTGGTCGCCAGACCGGGGACGATTTCGAGTTGCGGCGAGGCATCGTACAGTCCGTCGTAAACGTTCAGCAGACGTTTTTCCTCCTGGCCGCCACTCGACCAAGGGAGGTTCGTCCCCTGCATGCCGGAGGTGACACCTTTAACCCACGTCGTCGAGTTACCCTTGGGCTGGAGGTTCACCTGCGTCCAGATGAACGAGTCGCGGGTCGTCCCATTACCTGGAGTCGGAACGTATCCCTCCCAGTCAGCGGTGTTGGCTACGTTGATGACATCCGGGAAATTGGTGGTGATGATGTAGGCGTCTTTGCTGAGTTTGCGTTGAATCTTTTTACAGATCTTGGCACGCTTCTGCTTGTTCCCGATTTCCTTGGCCTGTTTGTCGAGCAATTTCGTGATCTCGTCGTTCTTGTAGTTGTAGTAGTTTCCGCCGGTCTCGGGGTGGGCTCGCATCAGGAACGGGTTTGGGTCGAGGCCGCGCTGTGGGTCCGGCCCGTGGAGGTTCATCGTCACCGGCACCGGATGACCGATGTCGGCACGCCAGAATTCCCCGTACCGCGTGCTGGGCTGGACATTCTTCAGTTTGACTGGGACGCCGATGGATTCGAACGAATCCTTGATCATCAGCGCGTGCTCGCGCATCCACGGTGTCTCAGCCTTCGCGAAGTGCGTCGTCACCTTGGGCACGGTCTGGCCCTCGACCGCGGTGTACTCGAACTTGACTGCCTGATTGTTGGCGTCGGTACCTTTGGTGTCGACCGGCCACTCTTCCCAGAACTTCGTCTCGATGGACCGGCCATCGCCGCCACCGCCGTCACCGCCATCGTCACCACCCAATATGCCGCTACAGCCTGCGAGCGAGGCTGCCCCGGCAGTCCCTGCTATGCGGACGAATCCACGCCGCGATTTTCCTTTCTCGATCTCGAAGGTCAGGTCGTCGGACATACGGGTCGCTCTCTTTGTTACAGGGGCCTGAACCTACCCCCGAACTTCAGTAATAATCATCGTCCTTTATATGGGAATGTATCTCACACCAGTATTGCAACCGGTCACCCCTTAGGTATCCTCGAGTGCGTCGGCGAACTCGCCCGACGCGAAGACGAGATCCAATAGTTGCTTCTCCGCGATGCGCAGACGTTCACTGAGCGTCGACTGCGCAATTTCGAGTTCCGTGGCGATATCATCAGCGGATGTCTCACGCGGCACGTCGAAGTACCCCATTTCGTGAGCCGCCTCAAGGACGTCGAGTTGTTCCTGAGTGAGTTCGTTTTGGAGGACCCGTGAGAGTTGGCCGCTCCCAAGCGGCTCGCCGGTCGTGTCTACTTCGCTGACGCTGCGGAGTTCAAACTGACCGAACTGCTCCTGGATCCGGTCGGCCAGCGAGCGGAAGCCTTCCCACTCCTCGACAGTGACGACGGCGTTGAACTGGCCGTGGCGCAGGACAAGCCGGTTAGGAATGGCTTCTGCTCGGAGGATGACGCCTAACAGGAACGGGTACGGCTCGTTTGCGATAACCACGAGCCGGTAGCTCGTCCGGTGAGACTGACTGTCCGAAACATGCTGGGAGTGATACAGCTCGGCCCGTGAGAGGTCCGAGAGGGCGGTCTCTGGGTCGAACTGCTCTGACGTCGAGAGCAGCAGCGACTCGATCCAGGTGCCCTCGTCAGCGTAGAAGGCGTTCTCAAAGTCTATACTCCGGACCCCCGGGAGCTGTGCCCCCATATCATATACCACTCCAGAGGGAGCGGTCTGGAATTCAATGCGGAGGATACGGATCACCTGGCGCCGTCAAAGTAGAGCGTATTCGCCGTTATAACAGCGACGGCTGCGGCAGACATTAACATCCCCTGACGCGCCGCGGCCGTCCAGCGGACCGGTCGCTCACCGGACTGGACGGCCGTGTCGGCTCACAGGCGCGACCGCAGGTCGTTGACGACGGCCTCAGTGCCAGCGTCGCCTCCGAGGTCGGGCGTCCTCGGAGCTGAGTCGTCGGCGAGCTGGTCAGTAACGACGTCCCAGAGGGCATTGGCGGCAGCCGTCTCACCGAGGTCTGCAAACAGCATTGACCAGGAGAGGACGGTCGCCAGCGGGTTCGCGACACCCTCACCGACAATGTCCGGCGCGCTCCCGTGGACAGGTTCGAACATCGAGGGATATTCCTCGCCAGGATGAACGTTGCCCGACGGCGCTAGGCCCATGCTCCCGGTTATCTGGGCGCCGATGTCGGTCAAGATGTCTCCAAATAGGTTCGAGGCGACAATGACGTCGAACTCGTGGGGACGGCGGACGAGGTCCATCGACGCGGCGTCAACGAGTAACCGCTCAACAGTCACGTCGGGGAACTCATCGCTGATGTCCTCGACCACATCATCCCAGAATACCATGCTGTGGGCCTGTGCGTTTGACTTCGTGATGCTGGTGAGAGACCCCTCCCGCTCTGTGGCGGCCTCGAATGCTGCCCGGACGATGCGTTCGGTCCCGCGACGGGTGAACAGCGCCGACTGGACGGCCGTCTCGTGGTCGAGCCCGCGGTGTTCGCGGCCGCCGACGTTGGCGTACTCGCCCTCTGTGTTCTCACGGTAAACGACGAAGTCGATGTCGCCGGACTCGTAGCCGCGGAGCGGACTCTCGATGCCCTCGAAGAGAACGTTTGGACGCTTACAGATGTACTGGTCGAACCCCTTGCGAATCGGCAGCAAGAGACCGTGGAGTGTCACGTGATCGGGCACCTCAGGATGGCCGACAGCGCCGAGGAAGACGGCGTCAGCGTCGGCGAGACGCTCAAGGCCGTCTTCCGGCATCATCTCACCGTGGTCCAGGTAGTTCTCGGTCCCCCAGTCGCGGTGGGTTGCCTCGAAGTGGAATCCGTGATTATCGGCGACGGTCCTGATGAGGGGAAGTGCGGCGTCGACCACCTCCGGGCCGATGCCGTCACCGGGAATCAGTTCGATGTCGTACTTCGTCGTAGTTCGTTTGTTGGTAGTCATGGCTGCGAATATCGAGTGTTACGTGTAGTTTTCCGAATGATACCGTTTCGCTCGTGGTACGCGACGAGAACCAGCATCGACCTCAACGCGCCTCGCCGAACAGCACCGTCGGGTCCACCAGCACCTCTCATCGGCCGACGAAGACAGGCCTTCGACGACAGTGACGGGTTTCGCCGGTCGGCTGTGATGCGTCTCATCGGTCGAACACCCACAGGAGCAGAATCAGCGAGGTTGCAACGCTCAGCGTGGCCGCGAGGACGGTGAAGGCCGCTCGAAACCCGGTCACCTCAGAGAGGTAGCCGACAACTGCTGGAGCGACGGCGCCCGCTGCGACGAGCAGCGTCCGGACGACCCCCAGCGTCCCCTTCGCGACTGTGTCGGGGAGCACGGCCATTAGGTAAGCGCCACGTGCCGGCCTGTACCCGTGGGCACCGATACCGAACACGACCACCGAAGCGCCAAGCCCCAGCGGACCCGCGGTACCCGACAGCGCAACCAACCCGACGAGACCCACGGTTGCGGTCACGAGCGTCCCGGCGAGGAGGAGCAGGACACCGACACGGTCGCTCGCCTCGCCGGTCACTAGCTGGACCAGGCTGACTGCGAACAACCCGCCGAACAGCAGGTTCGCAGTCACCTGGGATAGTTCCCCCGCCCCGGTGAGATATAGCGGGAGGAAGGCTATGAGCCCGTTGTACGCAAATGAGGACAGGACCGTCACGATGACGAATGCCGAGAATCGTGGCCGCCGGAACAAGCGAAGATGCTTGTCGATCGACGGCGCGCCATCGCGCTCGTCGGTGACAGTCGGCCGATCGTCGAGGTGACGCGGCACGCGGATGGCGAATACGACGGCGACTGCCAGCACCGCGACGCCGCCAGCGAGGAAGAGCGTCCGCCACGGTGGGCCGAACACGCCCGGGAGGGCGCCGCCGGCAATCACCGCCGCGGGCGCCGCGACACCCGCGAGACTGCCGACCGTTTCGAACACGCCCAGTGACCGCCCGGTCTCGGCCGGATAGATCCGTGACAGCAGCTCTACGGCGACCGTTTTGTACGTCCCCGTACCGGCGCCGACAAGCAACATCGCCGCGGCGAGCACCGCGAATGACCTGTTCACGACCAGTGCGAGTGCGCCGAGGGCGGTTATCGCGCCGCCGGCCGTGATGACGCCTACCGACCCGAACCGGTCGGCGACAAGTCCCGAAGGGAACTGCATCGTCGCGTACACCAGCATGAGGCCAGTGAACGCCACCCCGAGTGCGGTTCTCGAGACCCCATAGACGGCCTCGAACCGACCGAATAGGGGCGGGAGTGCGTACCGCAGGAACTTACCGAGGAACCAGACCAGTGCCGTCAGCACTAGCGCGTCGTACCGCTGGAGTTGCGATCCGAAGACGGACTCCCCAGTAGTGACATCGTCGGCCGTCATGGCGTTAGTGCGTAGGGTCGGCGAGCGAGGCCTGTGGCTACGAGCATCCGTCGATCGGAGTTTGTGGCTGCCGGGAATCGACAGTTGGAATCGGATTGCATTGGTCGCTACTCGTAAGTTCGGACGAGGACATCGACAGCGACCGGACCGTTCTCAGTGACGACGACGGGGTTGAGGTCCAATTCCGCAACATCGTCGACCTCCCCCGCTAGTTCGCCGACGTTCACGAGGAAGTCGACGAACGAACCGAGGGACAGCGAGGGTCCGTCGCGACTATCTCGGAGGAGCGACCCGAGAGCAGTGTCTTCGACGGCAGTTCGCGCGCTACCCCGCGAAAACGGCGGCACGAGCGTGGCGGCCTCGTCGAGCGCCTCAACGAGGACACCACCGGGGCCGACGGACACGAGCGACCCGAACACATCGTCAGGGGCGATTCCGGCAATAGCCTCGACGCCATCGCCAACCATCGGCTGGACCAACACGCCCTCAACATCATCGGTATCAGCGGCCGCCAGCGCGGCGTCTACGACCTCCGCGTAGGCGTCGCGGACCGCCTCGGCGGAGTCGACACCGAGGCGCACCGCGCCAACGTCGGTGCGATGCGGTAATGCCGGCGAGTCGACCTTGAGCACGACCGGGAACCCCACTTCGCGGGCCGCTGCTGCGGCCTCGTCAGCGTCAGTCGCCAGCCGCGTCTCGACAATGGGGATGTCGTAGGCATCCAGCAGCGCTTCAGACTCTTGCCAGGTGAGTACCCGGCCACGCGGGAGGTCGACGTCCGCATCGGAAGCGTCGGCGGCGAGGGCAGCCCGCGTAGGCCGGTCAGTTAGACGGTCATGTGTAGCAACGAAATTGGTCATCGACGCCACGGCGTCCATGCATCGGCTCGGATCCTCGTATACGGGGAAAGACTCCCGCAGGCGGGCGTATGGCGGCGTCTCAGTTGGATCGCCGGGGTCCTTACGCCCAGTCCAGAGCACGAAGACGGGATCGTCGGCTTCGGCGGCGATGGTTTCCAAATCCTTGGCGATGGTAGCTGCGCGTTCGTCGACGCCCGGGAGACCGATTGCGAACACATACGCATCGAAGGCGTCGTCGTCGAGGACCGCGTCGGCGATTTCAGGGAGCACGTGGGCGCCGTACCCGCGGATATCGGCCGGGTTGTTGAACCCGCCGTAGGTCAGCAGTTCCTCGATGGCGAGCAGTTCCTGTTCGGTCTCGCCGTCGATATCGGGAAGTGCGATGTCGCGCTCGGCGGCCATATCCGCCAGCAAGCTTGCGAGGCCGCCACTGGTCGAGGCGACGCAGACGGTGTCGCCGTTGGAATCGTCGTAGGTGGTGTGGGCGCTCGCGCGCGCCACCAAGTCCGGAATATCGGGGACACGCTCGATGCCCACTTGGTCGAAGGCGGCCTTCCAGGCGTCGTCGTCGCCGGTGAGTGACCCAGTGTGTGACAGCGTCGCCGCCTCCGCAAGGTCGGAGGAACCAATCTTCACAGCAAGGACGGGGGTGCCGTTGCGGACGGCCTCCTCGGCGACGCGCAGGAACCGCTCGGGGTCGTCAACCCCTTCGATGTAGGTGCAGACGACATCGACTTCGTCCTGTTTGGCGAGGTAGGCGACATAGTCGGCGGTCGTCAGGTCGACTTCGTTACCGGTCGAGACGATGTGGCTGAAATGGATATCGGTGTCTGCTGCTCGCTCGAAGAATGTCGTAAACGCGAGCGCGCCCGACTGGCTGACGAGGCCGATGCCGCCCGGTTGCGGTTCACGCGAACACGTCGAGGTTAGCGTCGCACCCTCGCTGGCCATCACGCCGATGCAATTTGGGCCGACGACGCGGATGCCGGCGTCGGCGGCTGCCGTAGCGAGGTCCGCCTCGAGGTCTGTGCCAGCCTCGTCGGCCTCGGCGAACCCCGCGGTTAGCACTAGGGCGACGGGGACGCCGCGCTCGCCCGCCGATTCGACGACTTCGACGACGTACTCCCGGGGAACGCTGACGACCACTAGATCGACCGTCTCAGGGACAGTCTCGATGTTGTCGTAACAGCAGCGGTCCCAGACCGTCTCGCGATTGGGATTAACGGGGTAGAGCGTCCCGTCGAAGCCGTAGTCGAGGAGGTTCTCCACGAGGTTGCCCGAGTAGAACGAGTCGGGGCTCGCGCCGACGACTGCGACGGATTCCGGGTCGAATAGGGGGTCGAGGTCAGGGACCGACAGCGATTCTCCGGGCGCGCCGGCGCTATGGTGTCCGTTGTCAACTGTCATGTAAGTTGGTTCCCCTCCAAAGGGCAATATCGTACCCCCGAACCGAGACAATAACCATCATCACTTATATGGGGATGGATTCCGTGGCGATCACGGTCGACCAGTAGACGATGACGGTGTCCGGGGTCAAACCGCGTAACCGGATGAAGATTTATCCGACAACCTCACGGACGCCTGCGCATGGAAATCAGACAGGTAGAGGCGATTCCGCTCCGTCGTGAACTGGACGACCGATTCGCCAACGCCCAGAAGTGGATTTCGTCGCGGGAGTACTGTCTGGTCAAGATTGAGACAGCCGATGGGAGCGTCGGGTGGGGGGAGTGCTGGGGGCCAATCGCGGGCAACCGGCAGCTTCTCGACGACCGCGTCACGGATTTCCTTCGCGGGCGGGACGCGACCAGGGTCGAGCGCGTCCACAAGGACCTCCTCTTCGACCTCCGGTCGGCCTATCACTCGAGCGTCCCGGCTGGGGTCGTCAGCGGCGTCGACATCGCGCTGTGGGACCTGCGCGGAAAAGCAGCGGATACCTCAGTCGCGACCCTGATAGGTGGACGCCGCCGAGATGCCGTCCCCGCCTACGCGACCGGTCATTTTTGGCCGCCAGCCGACGAATTCGACTCCGTCAAGCAGTCTGTCGTCGCGGAGGCGCAGTCGCACGTCGACGCCGGATTCGACGCACTGAAACTGAAGATCGGTCTCGAACGACACTTTGGATGGGGGCCTGAGTACGACGTGCGACTGACCAAGGCGGTCCGTGAGGCCGTCGGCGACGACGTGACGCTGATGGCTGACGCCAACCACGCATATGACCTGCCCACAGCCCGCCGCGTCGCCGATGGCCTGGCCGACATAGACGTCGCGTTCTTCGAGGAACCGCTGGCGCCCGATCGGTACGACGCCTGGGCGCGGTTGCGCGAACACAGCGACGTACCTATCGCGGGCGGTGAGTGCTGGGCGTTCGCACCCGAGTTCCGGCGGGTCGCCGACCTGGGTGTTGCCGACGTCCTCCAGCCGGACGTGACCAGTGCTGGCGGACTCACATCTGCCCGCCGCGCCACAGACATCGCCGACGCCGCTGGACTCGCCACGTATCCGCACGTGTTCGGGAGCGCTGTGGCGCTGGCAGGCAGCCTGCAACTTCTCGCGACGCTCCCCTCTCCGGTTCGTCTCGAGTTCGATCGGACACCAAACCCAATCCGCGAGGAACTCGCTGCCATCCCTATCCGCAACGAGGGTACCGCGGTCCCCATCCCCGACGGCCCCGGACTCGGAATCGAGATCGACCGCGAGATGCTCGCTGAGTTCCGCGTCGACTGACAGAGATTGCGGGCATCCGAAGACACCCGAAAATGGGGGAAACAGTCGCCGACTGTTTTATAGCTCCAGTCGGAACGAGGGACGTACATGCCCCGCGAGATTGCGACCGGCCTGCACTGGATATACGAGGCCGGGCCGGACAGAACAGAGTCGTGGGACCTCCTCGACCGCGACCCCAACTGGTACCAAGAAGGACGGGAGGCGTACGTGCCTCAGTGCGCGTACCTGATAGAGGGCGACGAGAAAACATTACTGTTCGACACGCTATCGCCGGCCAGCACCGACCAGATACTCGATGCCGTGGACGACCTCGTGGGCGACCGCGGCCTCGACTACCTCGTTGTCTCCCACCCGGACGTCCCCCACGCCGGCAATACGATGCCCATCCTGAACGAACATCCCGAGGCGACACTCGTCGCACCGGCGTATGGCAACGACCACGAACTCTACCACCTCGACGAGGGGATACACGTCGCCGAAGGCGACAGCATCGACCTCGGCGGCCGAGTCGTCGACTTCCACGAGGCAACCTTCCTCGACGCGCCCGTCTCAGTGTGGATGTCCGAACGCGAAACGGAGACGCTATTCCCGGTCGACTGGATGGGGTTCATCCACCTCGAGGACGAAGCGCTGACGTTCGTTGACGAACTCAATGGCGAATTCGACACTAGTCGTCTCGTGGAATTCCATGGTCGCGTACTGTTCTGGTACCAGTACGTCGACGTCGAGAAAACCAACGCCGAAATAGACAACCTGATTGAGACGTTCGACCCGGAGATGATCGCGCCAGCTCACGGCCTCGTCATCCGGGAGAACGCGACAGACTACATGGCCATGATGAAAGACGTGACCCGCACCGTCGACGAACAGGGCCGGATCGGCACGCTCGGGTAATACCATGACAGTACAAATCACTCCAACGGTCGAGTGGATCAACCAGTGTTACGACCACGATGGGAAACACGAGCACGTGTCGTTGTACCTCGTACGCGCTCCCAAGGGGACGGTCCTCGTCGACTCCGGATCGTTCTACCACCGCGAGCAGATCACTGAAGCCGTCGACGAAGCGACCGACGGTGCTAGTCCCGACGCGCTCGTGCTGTCGCACTCGGACTACCCCCACTCGGGGAACGTCTCCTCGCTCGGCGCCGACACGGACGACGTAGAACTCGTCGCTTCCTCGGGGGCGCCCGCCCAGCAAGGCCTCCCTGACGCCCGCAAATGCGACATTGGCAGTTCCCTCGAGATCATGGGCCAGAAATTCAGCTTCATCGACCCGCCGCTCGCCGACCGATCGCACACGACGTGGATCTACGAACACGGCGACGGCGTCCTCTTCACAGCCGACGGGTTCGGCAACTACCACGACCCCGGCCAGTGCGACTACCTTTCAGGAGACTTCCCCGAGATGACGCCAGCCGAAAAGATATTCGAATACCACCGCGACAACCTCGTTTGGCTGCGCTACGCCGCACCGGAGAAGATTGCGCGGACGCTCGACGACATTTTCGCGGAGTACGACGTCACCGCCGTCGCGCCCGTCCACGGGAATCCGATCGAGGGCGACGACCTCGACACCTACCGAGACCGCCTGCACGATGCCATGATCCGCATCAAAGAGGAGTACGTCGTCGCGTAACCCGGCCGTAGCGGAGAATCTCGTTCGCGACAGCCGAGCGGGTGGCCCCCGGTGGCAACGTCGAAAACGGCGAACTCATGGGTGTCAAACCGGTTCGATCCGCCCTATTCGTGGCGGAGGCGCTCTGGACGATGGTACGACCGGACGCGCCAGACGGAGGTGGTGACCGGAGCGCAAAGCACGGTCTGAATGTCCTCATAGCGGCAGCACTGCTACGCACCAGTCTTGTCGACGCCGTTCAGTTTCACAGCAGTTGGCGGCTTCCTCCCACGACTTCAGCCGTGGGGTCCCGCCTCGAATCTCCATGAACCGCCTTAGGGTCAAGCATCGAGGCACTCGGTCTATTCAGCCTGTAGACCTATTTCGTGGGCTTATCCTTGGTGTGTCGGACGTGCAAAAACGTCCCAGCGTGGGCGACGTGAATCGAAACGACGCGAAGAGGCGGTTAGCGAATCCCGGCGGCAGACGCCCGTTCGAGGATGGTTCGGGCGCGCTCGACCAGCGGCGGGTCGATCATCTGCCCGTCGACGGTAAACACGCCAGTCCCCACCTCACTGGCCTGTTCCTGGCCCTCAATTACTTGCTCAGCCCACTCGACCTCGTCGGAGTCCGGCGTAAACGCCCGATTGATGACGTCGACCTGACCTGGATGGATCGCCAGTTTACCGTCGAACCCGAACCCGATGACGGTCTCCGTCTGCTCGCGTAGGCCGTCGGAGTCCTCGATATCAGTGTAGACAGTGTCGAGGGCGTCGACACCGGCCGCTCCCGCGGCGGCAACGATGCGCTGGCGAGCGTACAGCGACTCCGTCTTCTCGTCGGTGACGGTCGCCCCGACGTCGGCCGTGTAGTCCTGGTCACCGTAGGCGATGGCGACGACACCCGGCGCGGCCGCTATTTCTTCGGCGGCTACCAACCCCCTCGCAGTCTCGATCAAAGGGATAACGTCAACTGACTCAGCGCCGATGTCCGCAAGATGGTCGGTCAGCTCCGCGACCGTCTCATAGCCGTCAACCTTCGGCAGAACGACGCTGTCGGGGAGCGACTCACCATCGCTGACGACAGCGTCGATGTCCCGCGGCCCGTCGCGGTCATAGGGGTTAATCCGGACGCTAATTGAAGGGTCGGGCTCAGTGAGCGCGTTGATCGTCTCTCTGACCGACCGGCGGGCGTCGTCGCGCGCTACCGGGGCGACCGCGTCCTCAAGGTCGAATATCACCGCATCGGCTCCCGATTCGACCGCCTTCTCCATCATCGCTTGCTCGTCGCCCGGACAGTATAGTAGCGAACGGCGAACCATAGACAAACGTCACCATCGAGGGTAAAAAATCCCTGTCCGTCGGCCACTCTTCACTGTTCGACCAAGCATAGGGTAGGATCGACGAGAGGCACAGAAAGCGGTTAGGTGCGTTGTTCGACGCGTGCCCCGAGGCATGCTCGAAGGATCGCGTCCACCGGATAGGCAACGGATCTCCACGAGTTCTTTGACGGCGTTGAGCGGCTCGAAGACCCCGGCTCCAGCGTCGAAGCCTCGTTCGTCGTCACGAAGCTGCTTGACTACGAGGACCGAATTGCGAAAGTCGACACTCTGGCAGCGAATCACGCCTACCTAGCGGCTGTATGCCAATTTCATGCTCCCAGCCGTGGCAACACACGGATCACAGGACGGGGCGCCGTGGTCAGTCAGTCGTAACGTCGGTGAATTCCGGGATGTCTCGGTCCGGGAACGAATCCTGGCCTGGAGCGAAACAGGCCGCCTGATGATCATCGCCGGTCCAGGTGTCGAGGTCGGGGTCCTCCATTCTGCATCGGTCGGTCGACAGCGAACAGCGCGATGCGAACCGACATCCTGTGGTCGACGGTTCGTCGTCGGACGGGTCCTCGTCGAGGATGACACGCTCACGGTTCGCCGTCGGGTCTGTCGCCGGGACAGCCGAGAGGAGTGCCTCCGTGTAGGGATGTTTCGGGTCCGCGACGACGCGGTCGGCGTCGCCACGCTCGACAAACCGGCCGAGGTACATGACTGCCAGTCGGTCGGCGATCTGGGTAAGGCTCGAAATGTCGTGGCTAATATAGACAACGCCGATGTCCTCGCTGGTGGCTAAGTCCCGGATCAGGTCGAGTATCTCCGCCTTCAGAGAGATATCCAGCATCGACGCTGGTTCGTCGCAGATGAGGAAGTCGGGGTCGACAGCAAGTGCCCGCGCGATGGCGACCCGCTGGCGCTGACCGCCCGACAGTTCGTTGGGGTACTTATCGAGGAATCGTTCCGGGGGCGTCAGTCCGACCTGTTCGAGCGTCTCGGCAATGGCAGTCTCGCGCTCGTCGCTGCGGTAGTCGTGGATCGTCAGTGGCTCGCCGACCAGGTGTTCGACCCGCATCCGTGGATTCAGCGACTGGTAGGGATCCTGAAAGACGATCTGAAGCTTCCGGCGGAATTCCTTGAGGTTCCCGTCCCGGTAGTACTCGTGTGAGCTGCCGTCGAACTCGAAGCCGCCACCGGTCGGATCCTCCAGCAGCGCTAGTGTCTGGGCGAGCGTCGACTTGCCACATCCTGACTCGCCGGCGATGCCGAGTATCTCCCCGCGCCGAACCGTCATCGAGACGCCGTTGACGGCGCGGACGAGCGAGTCCTCGGTGTCAAGCACGTCGCGCAACCCCGCCGCGCGCTGGTCGTACCACTCCCGCAAGTTGTGGCGAAGCCCGGAGAACGACAGCGAAAGACCGTCAAACGGGACGTACTGGAGCCATGACTGCGACCGCTCGTAGTATTTACTCAGTTCGTCGACTTCCAGCAGAATCTCGCCGTCCGTCGACGACGAGATAGGGGCGGTCCGCCCCCATGTCCCCGAATTGGCCGCCTCGCGGCGCATCTGCTCGGCGCGTTCGACTCTGTGACATGCCGTATAGTGGTTCCGGTAGGGTAGTTTCTCCAGCGCCGGCACGCTCGTCTCGCACTCGTCCGTCGAGAACGGACATCGCGACTCGAAGACGCACCCCGTCGGTGTCGTCGCCAGCTCGGGCGAGGAGCCCGGAACCGATACCAGTTCGTCGCCCTCCTCACTAAAGAAGGCGCTCGTCAGCCCCATCGTGTAGGGGTTTGTCGGGTTGAGCAACACGCTGTCGAGCGCGCCGCGTTCGAGTATCCGTCCGCCGTAGAAGACGGCGAACTCGTCGCAGGTCTCGGCGATCACACCTAGGTCGTGGGTAATGAGAAGCAGCGAGCTGTCAGTCTCCTCTTGGATTTGGAGGATATTGTCAACGATTTTGTCCTGGACGATAACGTCGAGGCCAGTCGTCGGTTCGTCGGCGATGATGAGTTTCGGATCCAGTGCCAGCGCCATCGCGATGACAATTCGTTGGCACATCCCGTCAGAAAACTCGTGGGGGTAGTCGTCGACGCGGTCAGGGTCTAGTCCGACGGTCTCGAACAGTTCGCGGGTACGCCGGTACGCGCTCTCTGTGGTGACCTCGCGGTGGGTCTGGATTGTCTGCCGGATCTGGGCGCCGACGGTCATCACAGGGTCGAGTGCATTGACGGCCGTCTGGGGGATGAACGCCACCTCCTCCCAGAGGAAATCCCGGCGCTCCGCTGCAGTGAGCGAGCGCAGGTCCTGACCGTCGAACTCCACGCAATCCGCCTCGATCTGCGCGTTCTCGGGCAACAACCCTAGGATGGTCTTCGCTATCGTTGACTTTCCGGAGGCTGACTCCCCAAAGAAGGCGAGGTTGTCGCCCTCCTCGATAGAGAACGAGACGCCGTTGACGCTGTGTACCGGACCATCCTGTTCCTCGTAGGTCACCGCCAGATTCTCGACTTCGAGGAGCGTCATCTCAATCTCCCATCCGGCAGGCGCCAGTTACCGCTCCGGGCCAATCACCGCTCGGAGCGATTCCCGTCGGTAGTTCGCGACCGTTCTGTCGGACGATACCAGATACACTAGGGTGTCGGAGCCGTCCTGAGGCATCATTGCTCGTGACACTACTGATGACTACGTCACACGACGAGGAGGCTAGGGTCGGTACGATTTCTGATCACCCACGTGGTTCTTTTCATTATATAAACTCATATCGTATAAAGCCCCTGTTTCAGTCACCCACACCCAGTAAGCGTCGGCGGCCGCCCAGTCGTCGCCTCGGGGGGCGTCGTCACTTAGAACGTTCCGGATAACGTGGTCGTCAAGGAAACCCCGCCGAGATAGTGAAGGAACTTGACTAGCGACTATGGACCATCGATGATTCACAGAACGCAAACCCGAGAAACCGTCACCTCCAATAGAGGAAGAGAACTGAACGATAGTGCATCCCACAAACCGATCGGCGTACACGACTGATACGCAATACGGCGATTACGCAGTTCGAAGATCGTCAATCGCCTGTGACCGAACGGCAGCTGCCGCAACCTCGTCGGCCCGTTTGACGACCTCCGCTTCTATCGTCGCCGGCTCAACTGTTGTCCGGCTCGTGTGCGAGAGTACGATATGTGCAAGTTCGACCGGTAGGTCCGCCGCTGCGACGACGTGGACACCGTAATAGGGGTGACCAAGCAGGTCGTAGATCTTCGTCTCGTTCATCCCGTCGAATTCAGCGAGCTTGCTTACGTCGTGGACGAGCGCACCGGCGATGACAGTGTCCAGCGAGAGGTCGACCTCGCGCCGCTCGAGGAGCATCTCCGCGAGCGCAACCGCACCAGCAGTCACGTCCCGAACGTGGTCAACCAAACGCTCGTCGTCCAACCCCAATTCGCGCTGTGTCGGGGGCAGCCACGGCACCTCGGTCAGATCGCCAATATTGTTTTCCGCGATGGCAGTCGCCCAGGCGCTGACCACGCCCGCTCGAAGGTCGTCATCCTCGATAACGTCGAGTTCAGGGAACGCCGTCCGGACCGCATCCTCACTCATGCTCTCGATATTGTATCGGTCGATAAAATACCTGCTGTGCCGCAACGCCGAGTTCCACTACAAACTCCGCATAGATCGGGACGAAGGTCCCGGGGTTGAACCACTTCCGTTTATCGCCGTAAGCAGAAGTGTATTCTCGATGTCTTCCACAACGTGATTCCTCGGTGCGGGCGCTGTACCTATCGAAAAAGGCAATACGAGATTTTATAAACTACATACAGCGATATGAAATTCGCACGCGTGGAAGTTGAGACTACACCGGGTTTAGCAGGCCTGCGATGCGTGGTTTCGGACGAATCGAAGAGCAGAAACTGCATCAGATTGCTCTCCAAACAGGCGAATTTATTGCATAGTCAACTAATTCGGAGCATTTCCGAGACTCCGGATAGTGTAGCCACTCAGACACCGCGCTATCACGGGGGGAAACCTCACTATCCAATTCCCGTTTCCTTCTTCAACAGCGTCAGCGTATTATCGGCTGTCACAATGGGCGAATGCTCGTATTCACTGGTCAATTCGGCCTGTACCAGCAGATCGACCGCCCGCCAGATTGAGTACAATAGACAGGCGAACGCGAAGTAGAAGAACCGGAGGCCAAAGTCCTTCGAGGTCGTCGCGGCCATGAATCGCTTGATTGACTTGTAGCCGCTCTCGATCTCCCACCTGTACCCGTACTCAGTAAGAAGGCCACTGCCTCGGTTCGTCATGAACACCGAGTACTGTCTGTGGTCGTCATGCTCGGAGTTCTCTTTCCGACGGTAGATCAACGTCGTCGAATGCCATTCGTTGTCGCCCAAGTGCAGTTTTCGATCAGTCTCGTAACGATCCTTCCCTCGCTTGAGAAGCCGCTTTGCTTGGGCTTTCTCGCTGGTCTGCATCCCCTTCGGAACCACATACGAAAGCCCGCGCTGGCTGAGCATCTCCAGAATGTGCTGACTGTCGAACTCCCGATCCATCAGCACGTTATCGATGTGAACGAGAGCCTGAGCGGAGTCGAGCAGGTCTTCAACGATCTCCTTGCGTGACTCGCCTCGTCGAACTGGCCGCGCATCAAGTACGAGTGGGACAGCGTTACCGACTAGCTGGACTGTCGCCCACTGGTAGGCGTACTCGTCGTTCTTCTCCTTCGTCCCGATAATCTCGTCCTCGTGTCCCGTGCGGTCGCCCGTAAACGAGTCGTCCTCGGTGATGTCAATCGCGACAATACCCGCCCGGAAGAACTCCTCCGTCTCCGCGAGCTCGTCGACGAGTTGCCGGACCGCCTGTCGGTACATCTCGCAAGTTTGCTCGGGTATCCGAGAAGTCCACACCGCCGAGCATCCACACAGTTATCCGAATCGGACGCCTATTTCAAAGGATGTCAGACGACAACCGGGACCGAGACGAGAATCCAGACGACGAACAGCGACAACAGCCAGAGCGGAAGCGAGAGGATGTACGCGACCGCGCTCACGAAGACCGAGCGATGAGCGGTGACCCTGGTGGAAGACTTGGTGACCTTGATGAAGTACTCGAAGCCCAGAACTATCCAATCACGACGGATGAATTGGTCAAGGCCTATGGCGACTACGAGATAGAAACCCAGGGCGGGACGGAATCCCTCGAAGAAGTGCTTGCCCCAACCGAGAATCAAACGTACGACTCCGCTGACGACGTTCGAAGCCGGTTACTGGGACTGATACATCGATAACCGCTGTCATCTTGGTCTCGATTGTTGCTCGCCGCCTCTCTGTTCACTCTTAACTAGCTCCCACCCGACGCTTCGGGTATGGCCTCGGAAGTCAAGACGTTATGTTTGTGAACCTCGTTACCCGAACAGCACACTTGGGAGGACTGTCGTAAAAAAAGCGAACGAGACCGAGGTAACGTTCCTGACAGCAAGTATTGCATACTACGCGTTCGTGGCGTTAATCCCCTTGCTGTTGATTTTATTTGTGGCTGCAACGGCGCTCTTTGGCGAGGAAGTTGCGGATGGGCTGATAGGATTGACACAGGGGTTTCTCACACCGCTGGGCGAGGAGACTGTGGTGGATGCAGTGTCCAATGCGGCCGGTCGTGGTGGCATTACACTTGTCGGTGTGGCACTGTTATTCTGGACCGGCTTGAGAGTTTTCCGGGGTCTGGATATCGCCTTCTCGATGGTGTACGGTGTCAGAATGGAGCCCAGTTTTCTGAGAAAGCTCTGGAACGCGACAATCGCGTTCGTCGCGGTGGTCCTGGCGATAAGTGGAATGCTCCTCCTTGGGACACTTGTAGCGCTTTTCCCGAGACCACCTCCTCTCATGTTGGCGACTCCGGTTGTACTCTTCCTCACGCTAACGGTCGTGTTCCTTCCGCTATTCTACTTTTCCCTGGAGTTCCGATGACCGTCCGAGAGGCGGCTCCGGGCTCGATTGTCACCGCATTTGGGTGGGCTCTCCTGGATTCGTTCTTTGGACTGTACACTGCGAACGCAGCCCAATTTGGCATTTATGGCGTTATTAGTGGTGTCCTATTGCTTGTCACATGGCTCTATATCGGAGCAATCGTGCTGATCAGCGGAGCCGTCGTCAACGCTGCTCTCTCCAGAAACGAGATTCCGGACAAAGATAGAACAATCACGGTACACGACGATCTCGATGAGAGAAGCCATCAGGTAGACGTCATGGGTCATCTCATGTGGTGTGCGTGCCCCGATTGCGGCGAGGACATTCATGAGGATCTGATCTCGAGGGGGAACTGTTGACTGTCTGCATTGTGGAGCGGTATTCGAGGTAGACTTCCGACTCATCAAGAGAGACGCTGAGTAACGATCTCGTTCCCATCCGCGAAACTCGGAGCTGAACTGACTGGGTTTCGTCCAGCGCATCATACGCCATTGGCACGCATGGACAGGTAGTCGCTTCCTCGTGAGGCCGTACAGCGACGCTCAAGTGCCGTCCCGAGGGGCCGGTCCACGTCGGGTCCCTTCGTTATCCCGCCAATCCGCCTGCTTCACTCGCTCTGTGGGATGCATCGTCCGCCGTGACGTTCTCGTGAGAGCCGGTTCTCACTGGAGACCGGGTCCGGAGGTCGGTTGGCCGAGTGTCTGTGGCGGCCCGCCACTCTGAATGACGTTGAACGCCCGCATCATGTCTGTCCGAGAAATGATTCCAACGAGATCACCGGCCTCGTTGACCACTGGCAAGCGGCCAACATCGTTCTGCTGCATCTGCTGGAACGCGGTCATTGCGTCGGCGTCGGGGGTAATCGTATGGAGGTCGGTTGACATCACGTCCTCAACGCGATATGCATCGCGTTCGGCTTCTTCGACAGCACCTGCATCGTCCAGCGTCACTATCCCAACGAGATTGCCGTTTCGCAGTACTGGATACCCGATATGGCGCTCGGTGAACATCCGCGCGAGGAGATCAGAGATAGTAGTCTCCTCGGAAACGGTCTTGAGGTTCTCTTCGGACGTCATCACGTCGCTGACGGTGATGTCTTCGAAAGCTGCCTTGATCGTGGTCTGTTGGGCCTCGCCGGACGCGGCGATGTAGATGAAAAACGCCAGTACGATGAGAAACAAGTTGGTGAACAACCCGAAAAGGCCTAGGCCGAACGCGAACACTTTCCCGACGGCAGCAGCCTGTTGGGTTGCTTTCGCGTGTGGCTGGTTCCGAGCGAGGAGTGCTCGGAGAATACGTCCACCATCCATTGGAAAGCCGGGGAGCAGATTGAACGCAGCGAGCACGATATTCAGGATTGCGAGATAGCCGAAGACGAACCGGGCTGCGTCGACACTCGACGGGAGACTGGTAAAGGCCACGTAGGAGCCCACGCCGAGGAGGACGCTCACGATGGGGCCAGCGATAGCGATCACCAGCTCGTGACGCCAGTCTTCGGGGAACTCAGTGAAGCTAGCCACGCCGCCGAGTAACCAGAGTGTAATCGAATCGATCTCGTATCCGTATCGCAACGCGACCAACGAGTGCCCGAACTCGTGCAACAGGACGCCTCCGAACAGTCCCAGCGCCGAAGCCAGTCCCAGCACCCACGGAAGGGTCCCGTCCGTCAACTGGTTCGGGTTCATCGTGGCGCCGAACGTCTGGTTTATCACCACTACCAACTCAGCGATATCCCAGGCGATGAAGACGGCGAAGAGCGGAAGAACGATCAGGAAGGTCCAGTTGAGCCGGACCGGAATACCGAACGCCGAACCGATTCGGAGCCCTCTCATGTATGAGTATTTATCCGCGAAGCAGGTTAAAACGGCCGGGTAGTCAGATCAAGCGGCAGCAGTAGGACAGTGAGACGCCCCCCTCGACCTCATCCATTTTCCTGCCGGACAGGCGTACGGCGTCAGGACCAAAACGGACGGATTCTACACGATATGGGAGTTAACCCATCACGTGACAGGAACTCTTCCGGGAGTTCGACACGACCGCAGATACCGGGACTCAGGGAACCGGTACCCGACTTTATTGTTCTACCGGTGGAACGGTTTGTATGGCACTCGATGTAGCGGTTCCGGAACCACCGGACCTCTCGAACCGAGGGATGCCGCGCGAGTTCGAGTTGCAGGAGGAGACGCTCGGGTCAGAGGACTTCTACCGCGAGGATCTCGAAGACCTGCTCCAGGAGGGTGCATGGAAGGAGGGGTTCAACGAATGGGCCGAATACACGGACCTCGACGAAGAGCACGTTCGAATCGTCAGCGACCTCGGCCTGTTCCAGGCGTTCGACTTCTACTGGGACCCGACCGAAGACCGGCTTCGCTTCGACACCCCGACGATACCAGACGACTGGCGGGAGCGAGACGCGACCGAATCGCTCGATTCGAGCACGGTTTCGAGGATTAACGTCGCGTTACGGGATCTCGGCCGAGCCGTATACGAGATGCTGGAGGACTACCTCGAACGGAACGAGGAAGCCACCGATTTTGGCTGGGGAAAAGAAACGTACGGTAAACGAGGCGAGTGACCCCTGCGTGAGTACGTGCTACCGCGAACTGTAGATACCAATAGAGGAACCCATGTACGACCACATTCTCATCCCGACGGACGGAAGTATCGAGACCGAACAGGCCGTCAGCCACGGGCTCGGCCTCGCCCGGACTTACGACGCGACGGTTCACGCGCTGTACGTGACCGACGAGAGCGAGTTCTCGGCCGTCACAGACGCCTCGGCGCACGAGCAACTGCGGTCCGCAGCAGAGAAGCTGGGCGACGAGCGACCACCGACATCGCCGAGACGGCCGCCGAGTTCGATCTGACGGCCGAGCACGAACTCCGGCAGGGAACGCCCTACGAGGAGATACTCGACTACGTCGACGAACAGGACATCGACCTCGTGGCGATGGGAACGCACGGTCGGGCCGGAGTCGGACCGGACCTCGGCAGTACGACGCTCAGAGTCGTTCGAAACGTCGACGTGCCCGCACTGACGGTCCGATTCCAGGAGAACGTCGACGTCGATGTGGCGAACCACTACGAGATCTACGACGACGTCCTCGTGGCAACTGACGGGAGTGACGGGTCGATGGTCGCCGCCGAACAGGGCATCGACATCGCCGAGATGTACGGTGCAACGGTGCACGCCCTCTACGTCGTGGACACGAACACCTACGCCTACGAGGACGTCCCCCGGAGCATCGTCGGACTCCTCAAAGAGAGCGGAAACACCGCGCTCGAGGAGATTGCAGCAATGGGCCGAGAACGAGGAGTCGACGTCGAGACGCCGATCCGGCGTGGACGACCGTCCCGAGAGCTCCTCGACTACGTCGACGAGAACGACGTGGACCTCGTCACGCTGGGCGCACATGGTCGCACGAGCGAGGTCCATCTCGGGAGTACCACCGAGCGCGTGATTCGAACGTCTAGGCAACCAACGCTCTCGGTCCGATGAGGGGATCATGTACTGTTATGAGTGGTCTGCTACACAGCTGCCGAGAAGGGTGTGGGAATTCACAGGAGCACGATTTGCGCCAGTCCGAGGAAAATAAAGAATCCGAGGACGTCAGTCGCCATCGTGATGAAGACGGTCGCAGACGTGGCCGGATCGTAGCCGAGTCGATCCAGTCCGAGCGGAACGAGCGCGCCGAAGAACCCGGCGATAACGAGATTCAGCACCATCGCGATGCCGATGACCAGTCCCAAGAGCGGACTCTGGTTGACCAGGGTGGCGATGACGGCCACGATACTACCAGTAATCACGCCGTTTGCACCCCCCGCAAGCACCTCGTTGCCGATGGCGCGTCTCCCTGTTCGAAGCGAGATTTGATCCAGTGCGATTCCGCGGACCGTCACGGCCATCGACTGCGTGCCGGCGTTCCCACCCATCCCGGCCACGACCGGCATGTAGATCGCCAGCAGCGTCAACGCCGCGATCGTGTCCTCGAATAGCCCGACAGTCGCCGCAGCGAGAAAGGCGGTCCCGAGGTTGATGATGAGCCACTTGTACCGCCGACGAACCTTCTCGAGGGCGCCATCGAGAACGCTCTCCTGCTCGTCGACACCGGTGAATTCATAGAGCGTCTGGCCGGCCTCTTCCTCGATGGCCCGCAAGAGATCGTCCGCGTAGATGACTCCGAGAATGCTGTCGTCTTCGTCGAGAACGACGATTTTACTCTGGGGGTTTGCCCTGAACACTTCGATAACCTCCGAGTCGGGCTGTTCGTATCGAACCGTTGGGGCGGAGCGAAGATACTCGGTGATGTCCACCGGCCCGTGATCAGTCAAGGCCAAGGTATGGCCAGGTAACTCCCCCAACACCTCGTCGCCATCGGTGACGAAAACGGTAGGAAAGCGCCCAGTACGGCCCTCGTAGCGTCGGACGAGCCGTGCCACCTCCTCGAATCCCTGGTCTTTGTCCACGGTGACGTAGTCGAGATCCATCATACCGGCGGCGCTGTCCGGACTGAACTTCAGGAGGAACTCGATCCGCTCTCGTCGATCTGCATCGAGCTGACCGAGCACGGCCTCCTGGGTTTCTCCGTCGAGCAATCCAATCACGTCGGTCGCATCGTCGGGGTCGAGTCGGCGGACGAACTGTCGTACTTCCTGGCGATCCATGCCGTCGAGTACGTCTCGCTGAATCGACTCGGGTAGCTGGAAGAACACGACTCGTTGTCGTGTCCACGGCAGTGCCTGGAACTCCGCCCCCGGTGTCTCCGAAATAGCTATCTGCTGTTGGACGTCAATCGTGGATTCTTGCATACGATTACTTCACCTCGCGTCGCACGAATTCAGGAAACGGACGTGACGTAGCGGAGTGCGGGGGATTCGAACCAATCTCGAGAGATACGTCGCGCATCGCCCTTCCTACCCTCAAGATCGCTCGTGTTCTAGGGCGAGGTTGAGAAACACGTCGTCGTCTGTCCCACATTCCGGACAAGTATGCACGAAGTGAAGGCCGTCCTCATCACGTTTTTCTATCCGCCACTCCGACCGGGCGCGGGCGACGTTCCCACATTCTGGGCAGCGTTTTGGATGATCCTGAAGGTACGTCTGCATGAAGTCGATGAATGACTGCGTACCGTGGCGGTGCGTCGGCATACTTTGTTCATTCGAGGTGTAGTCCTATCAGCGTGTTCACCCCTTTGGCATTCCTTCTGCTCACCCAGTCGTTACCTAGCGGTAGGAAAGCCATCGTGAGGTGGACTGAACCGCGTGGATTCACCCACCGAGCCACCAGCCGTAGAGCTGTTCCTGCTCGTCTGTGTCGGGATGCTTCTTCGACTGGCCGTAGGTCTTCCCCTTGAGGAGTTGACGTTCGACAGCGTTCGCAGCCAGACGGAGGGCGTGGGCGGCACCGTACCCCTCTCCATCGGCAGTGAAGTAGCCGCGGTCGGTGACCAGTCGAATCCGTGCCAGCACCAGCGGCACGCCCCGGGTCTGTTCCTTGTGCTCCTGCAGTTCGATGCTGGCCTTGATTACGCTCATCTCACCGTACTTCGAGGCCATGCTCTCGATCAACGCCGAGACGTCGTCGTAGGTCATCCCCTCCAGCAGGTCGAGCCCGAACACCTGCACGGCGTTCCGGTCGTCGCGTTCCCAAGTGAGCGCCTCGATAACGTCCGTCTTCGTGATGATACCGATCGGCTTGTCGGTGTCGTCGGCCGTGACGACGAGCGATGAAATCTCCCGCTCGAACATCGTCTCGACGACCTCGTCGAGCGGTGCGCTCCGCTCGACTGTCACGACTGCGTCGGACGTCAGGTTCCGTACCGGCAGGTCAAGCATCCGGTCGGCATCGCCCTCGCGCGCGCCGAATCCACCACGGGTCTTCCCGCCACCGCCGCGGCCACCGAAGCCGCTCGACGACCCGCCCTGGCTCTTGCTGCCACCTCGTGTCGTGAACTCGATGACGTCGTACAGACTCAGTAGCCCCACGAAATCGTCCCCGTCGACGACCGGGAGATGGGCGATCCCGGCCTCTCGAAGCATATTGAGCGCTTTCCCGATCGTGGTTTCAGGGGTCGCACTGATCAGCTCCGCCGTGTAGGCGTCGTCGACGACCACCGCGTCGAGAAATGGACGGACAGCCTCGAGGATGGCATCGCCAGTCACCACACCGACGACACGGTCATCGTCAAGTACGGGAAGCGTTTTGGCGTCGCTCCCGATCATGAGCCGCGCGACCTCGCGGACGTCCTCGGTGCGGTCGACCGTCGGGACGTGTTGTACCTGTGAGCCGACCTTCGCAGACGGCTGGTTCGACGAGGACGCCAGCTGTCGGCGACTCACCACGCCACGGTACTCCTCGCCATCTGTTACGATGACAGCATCGAGTTCCTGATTCTCGAACGCCCCAGCGACCTTCGAGAGCGGTGTACCGATATCGAACTCCGTGAACTGTGTCGAGAGGATCTCTGAGATATCCATGTGTGACTCTCTACTAGGAGGGGCGCTGGACGGTTATGCCTGTTCCACGCTTGATCTTGGAAGGAGAGGTATGCTGAGTACTGACTGGGTTATACGATACGTTTCTGAGACAGACTCGCTATGCATTGATATCCCCAGTCTCAACTCCTGTGAGCGGGTGGGGAGTTGAGACTACAACGGATTTAGCAGGGCTATGATGCGTGGTATCGGACGAAGTAGTCAGCGGAAACTGCTCCGGAATGTCTCTTAAGCGTCCTTTCCTGTCGTGCTAACAACTATTCTGACGGTTTCCTGATATCAACAACAGCGTTGCTACTCAGAAAGTCAGCGTTCGACCAGGTTGAGCGTCCTTCTACCCGATTCCAGTCTCCTTCTTCAGCAGCGTGAGCGTATTATCAGCTGTCACTATCGGCGAGTGCTCGTATTCGCCCGTCAGTTCGACCTGGACGAGTAGATCAACTGCTCGCCAAATCGAGTACAGAAGACACGCGAACGAGAAGTAGAAGAACCGGAGCCCGAAATTCTTCGAGGTGATCGCAGCCATGAACCGCTTGATACTCTTGTAGCCGCTCTCGATTTCCCAGCGGTGATTATACTCCCTCACGGCTCCGGCTGGAGAATTCGTCATGAACACGGCGTACTGCCAGTAATCCGTCCGATCACTGTTCTTCTTCCGCTTATACACCATCGTCGTCGGCAGCCACTCGTCGTTGCCGAGATACAGGTTCCGATCCGTGGTGTAGTAGTCCCGATCCCGCTGGAGCAAGCGTTTCGCTTGGGCTTTCTCGCTGGTCTGCATTCGCTTGGGAACGACATACTTCAATCCACGTTCGGAGACCACTTTCAGGACGTGTTGACTGTCGAACTCGCGATCCATCAGTACCTCGTCAGCGTGGACGAATTCCTGTACCGAATCCAGCAAGTCTTCGACGATCTCTTTTCGCGTCTCGCCTTTTCGTACGGGCCGAGCATCCAGCACAATCGGAACGGCATTCCCCACTAATTGGACAGTGGCCCACTGATAGGCGTACTCGTCGGTGTTCTCTTTCGTCCCAATGATCTCGTCTTCGTGGCCGCTTCTGTCACCCGTGAACGGGTCGGCTTCGGTGATGTCGATCGCGACGATCCCAGCCCGAAAGAACGCCTCAGTCCCTGCTACCTCGTCTAACAGACGACCTATTGCCTGCCGATACATCTCTCGGATCTGCTTGAGAGAGACTGTGAAGGTCTCGCGATGGACGTGTCCCCACGGAGTGCGATTCCGAGTTGATTCGTGGATGAAGCTTCGAGCGCCTTCGTTAGCGGCCAGATTCTCTCGCAGACCCAGATACGTCTATAAGTCCCAGTAGGCGTTCTCGTAAATTTCACAGCCCTCTCCACGATCCAGAGAGAACGCCGGGAAGACAACGCGGCTGACATGGTCGGTGATCTTCTCCGCCTGATTCAGGACGGTTAAATCGTCAAGTGTCTGTTCTTTTGCGTCGCCATCTTGGTGTTGGATGTTCCGTTCCGGATCACGCGGGATCGTGATACCCGCATTCTGAGCCTTGATGAGGATTGTCCGAGCAGCCGTCTTGACTGTCTCGCATAGATCTCCTGTGAAGCGCTTGTTCCAGCTGCGCCACAGTGTCGATTGATCGGGGATCATCTCGAAATCCAACTGCTCGCAGAGTCTAGGGTGGTGAGGGAGATATTCGACCAGCGCGGTCTCGTGGTCCCATCCGTGGAGCTCTTTCAGTACGAATACCCGAAAGAGTGTGTCCATCTCGTAGCGAGTCCGACCTCCGTAGCGGTCGTGCACCTCGAAGAGAAAGTAAGTCAGCGGGAGTGAACAGACGAACTGCTCGACCGAGTCATGAGCGTCATGTCCGAACCACGTTTCCGAGACGACACGGACATCCGATTCCAACCCGGCGAGTGAGGTTCGATCGTACAACGGCGTCGAGTCATAGACTGGCCACTTGACGTACAGCTGTTGGGCGATTCGTCGAAAGACGGTGCGTTGAGACTCACAAGTCGTAGCCACTACGAGATGCTGGCCACGACACACTCAAGAATCCGTCTAACGGCTCAGTATAGAGCCTCTAGTCAGCACGGCCTCAGCGAACCGTCAGCGATTGAGAATTCCAACAGAGCCACTTTGATTGCATTCAATGATAGCGTCACAAAAAGCTCGCAGACAATTTATTTCAATCTAATTTGGTTGAATCATCCGGTAAGCGGATGTGCGTATCGATCGCTGAGGGTTCTGACAGTTCTGATAGTTGTTCAAGTAGTCGTGCAAGCCCAAAGCGCGCACTCAGCAGCAAATCGATTACAGGACCAGGTTACTCGTCATGATCGTCATCAATCTGTTCAAGAAACCGACGTACCTCGTCGGATTTCATTCCTCGCCGTACCTTGTCTTCGAACCTGTCGAACTCAACAAGCCCCTCATCCGATAATTCGGGAAGTAGGACGTGATGGAGTTCGTAACAAATCGTGAGGTACTCCCCGGAGTTGAGAGTCTCTCCCTTACGAAGAATCGGGTCAGCAGACATCGAACTCTCGTCGAGGAGCGCACGTAATACTCGCCGCTGTTGCGCTGAGAGTACCCGTTTGATGCGATCTTGGTTACAGCGTTCGTCACTCACAGGTCAAGTAGTTGCTACCGATCCGGCCACGCTCGTAGTCGTTCACTCCGAATGCTCGTTCTTTTCGACTTTGGTGACGATCACGTCCCAGTCAGGATGTTCGACCCCATTCCGACATTCGAATCCGCCTTCCACATCGATTCCACTCTCGTAGGCCCTGCGAAGGAGGGCTTTCAGCTCCGCGTTCAATTCCTCCTTTGACGTAAGCGAGGCCTCCTCAGACGTCATCTTCCCTCGCCCCTTTCGTATTTCTCCGCTGTGAGCTCGTGTTCTGGTGTGATGGCGACCACACCGTAGCTGTGTACGGTTATCGCGTGCCCCTCGTGCGTGAACGTAACGTGGGTATCTCCGTTCGCCCCGTTGCGAACTCGGACGAGCGAATCTAACTCTTCGGGGTCAACAGTGGACCGGAGCGGGGTCAGATCAACCGGCTCAGTGTCTCTTACATCTGCCAACGTTGCGATAACAGCCATACTCGCAGGTGTCTTCTCCTGATCGAACTGAGTGCGAACAGTCCCAGATTCCTGAGCGTACTCAACCGCTTCTACTCCAACCCCAGATATCGTTGTGCCCATCTAGCCTGATTCTAGCCGTCTGAGTCGGTTCAACAGGGATACTGATAATACAGTAGGTTTAAAAGGCAAACTATCCGAACGGTCACGACGAACTGCTGAGTGTCGCTCCAATGAGGCGTCGATGCCCGCGTCGAAGGCGTGACGAGAGCGATTGCTGGGTGATGCCGAGCTCGTCGGCGATCTCTTCGAGCGACGCCTCGCGTGGGGAGTCGAAGTAGCCCCGTTCGTAGGCTAGTACCAGCGCCTCGCGTTGGGTCTCGGTCAACTCGTAGCCCTCTCCCTGGATCGGAAGCATGGCGTGGACGGCGGTGATTGCTATCGGAATATCGTTTTCCTGGCAGTATTCTCGAAACTCAGCGAGCGTCTCCTGACTCTCACCGCGTACCTCGAACCGCCATTCCTCTTTCGTTCCAATCCCGGAAAGCACGACGACGTTGGCCTTGGCAAGCGCACTCAGGATGCCGAAGTACTCTGACTCCCACTCGGCACGCATGAGATACTGGTCTTCGACGCTATCGACCACTCGAATGTTGCTCACGCCGGAATGTGCCTCGAACGCAGCTTCGATATCCTCCGTTTCTACATCACGCACCCAGAAGTACGGGATAATCAGCGTCTCGTGTGGAATCAATCGCTCCAGTTCAACGGTCACACCCGGCAGGTTCTCGAACACACTTCCCAGCGGAAACTCCGCTACCGGACTCGTAAACTCCATTACAGTCGCCATGCGGAAGACTTCGTCTGGCAGACGAATAACCGGCATGGGTGGTGTATCATTGCTTCGAGACGAGCCAACGCACAGTTGTTGGCCGGGATAGTGTATGCTGCGAGCGGGGTGTACCTCTGGCACACGGATGGCCATGGTGCACCATGCTATCTCCTTTTGTGCAACCGGACAATCTAGTCTTACAAGCGAGTATGAGTGTGATAACGGAGGTTCGCATCCCATCCGATGATTTTGAACTCGGGCAAATCCTCAGTCTAGAGCAAGCCTCGGCCATCGAACTGGAAACGCTCGTCCCGAGTGGGGACGTGACCGTGCCGCTCTTCTGGGTCTACGAACCGGTCGAAAACGGCTTTCTCGAGGCCGTCGAACGCTATCCAACTGTCAACAGCGTCACAGAGGTGGACGTGTTCGACGACAGGACGCTAATCAGGCTCGACTGGGATGCGAGCCAGGACCACTTTTTTCAGTGCATCTTGGAACACGACGGGCAGATACTGGGTGCGACTGGATCGTCGGAAGGGTGGAATTTCGAGATACGGTTCTCAGACCGCGAGGCATTGAGTCAGTGCCAGGACTGCTGTGAGGCCGCGCACATCTCTCTGGAGCTAACCCGCATATATAATCCGACGGACCCTGAGGCCGGTCCGTGGTACGGCCTGAGTGAGCCCCAACGAGAAGCGTTGACGCTTGCCATTCGAAGGGGATACTACGACATTCCACGAGGGTGTACGACCGCAGAGTTAGCTGACGAACTCGGAATTTCCGATCAAGCAGTGACGGAGCGACTGCGTCGTGCCATTGGGACGTTCGGGAGGTACGCACTTCTCACGCCCGAGTCAGCAGCGGAAATGGACTGACTGTTTCCATTATGCACCATGGGACAGAGCCAGGCAGATGGGACTACGCTATGTGAATATGGATGAGAGTCGAGAGCTGGGGACACGTGATATACAGTCAATTGATGAGGATACCGGTTCTTCGGGGCGTGAGAGATCGATCTCCCCCGATACGATTCTGTCGGCAGTAGCGAGCGAACACCGACGCGCCACCCTCAACGCGTTGGACAACGCTTCCGAGAAGACACTAGAATACGATGTGCTCGTAGATCGCGTTGCAGACCGGGTTCGGGACGAAGATGCGAACCTGGAGTCAGTCGAACACCGACAACGCGTCCAGATCGCACTTCACCATACCCATCTTCCAAAACTGGACGAGGCTCGGATAATCGACTATGAGGCTGAAACGGGACACGTCCAGTTTGTTGGCGGCGAACTGGAACGAGATCTCCTGACGCTGATCCAGCCGTACGACGTCCACGTGTGAGAGATAGGTGTGATTGAGGATGAGTAGCTTCAGCTTCAAACTCATTTCGTATTCTTATTGCCGTCGAGGGAGTAGTGAGAACTGATACCCGAAGAAGAGCTATTCAAAACCGAGGAAGAGGTTCCAAGAACCGAGGTTGCTGAAGCGTTACGCGATGCTGCAGATCAGATCAGATTAAATCCGGTGATGTCACGTTAGTGAGCGACGCAGAAGAACAAACCGTGACTGTGCCGGAACGTCCTCGATTCGAAATCGAACTCGAACGACTTACGGATTCAGAAACCGGTGAACAACGGTACGAACTCGAATACGAGATTAGGTGGACGAAATAGCACCGTTGATATGCTGCATCCACCCTCTGTATTCACCACGACCGCTTAAACCGATCACCGATTGAGGGCTTCAACAATCCGAAATATTCTCTCCACCTCGGTGGTGGAGCAGGGTATAGAGGGATGCAGTAGCTACTAGTAGTGATGTCCGGATCAGAAGCGACCCAATGGGAGTACGAGACGCTTCGCCCGCCGCGCGATGAGACCCAAAAAGAAGCAGAGGATCCAAAAGCAGAGTTGAATCAACTCGGTGCAGAGGGCTGGGAGTTTGTGGAGACGATCGACTACGAGGGAGGCGGCACCAAGTACCTCGTTTTCAAGCGACCTGTCCGATCGAGTGAGCCAGTATGACTGACGAGACCGACATCAGCACGGCCAACACGATGCGTGAGCGCGCGGGGGAGAGTCGGATAAAACTCTGGGTGCTGCTACGCGCGAACCGCCTTCTCGTCTCCAGTGCCCTGACCAGTGCCGTGTTCGTCGCATTCGTTATCGCCGTCGCTGTCCTCCATCCACCGTTTTCACGGCAAATCGAGTCCGGCGACATGATCGAGACTATGTTCTCGACGATGATCACGGTCATAGTGACTGGGACGACACTCGTCGTCACGATCGGTCAGCTCGTCCTCACCCAAGAGAACGGCCCGCTCGGCGATCAACGCGAGCGGATGGCCAGTTCAATGGATTTCCGGGACTTTACTGAAGAATTAATCGGGGCTCCGAGTCCTGTCGATCCATCCGAATTCCTCCGGCAGATCATCGGAATCACGGCACAACGGACTACGGCTCTTCGAGAGTCAATTGGCAAGAATGATGACGAGAACCTCCGAGAAGAGGTCGATGAATTCGCTGAAAGCGTCACTGGGAACGCTGACACGGTACGTGACCAACTTGAGGGTGCGCAGTTCGGCTCGTTCGATGTGGTATTCGCCGCACTGAATTTCAATTATAGCTGGAAAATCTTCCAAGTTGAACGTCTCGCGAATGAATACGAAGAGAGCCTCACTGAGGAAGAAAACGGCTTGCTTGACGGCCTCAAAACAGCGTTGTCTCTGTTTGGTCCGGCGCGCGAACACATCAAGACGCTGTACTTCCAGTGGGCACTCATCAATATGTCTCAGATGATTCTCTATGCTGCAGTCCCGGCATTGGCCATTGCGGGTATCATGGTCGGAATCGTCGATGCGGGGACGTTCCCGGGAAGCACACTCGGTCTCGATCACATCATCCTCGTCGTGGGCGGTGCGTTTGCGGTGACGCTTGTTCCATTCATGCTGTTCGTCTCGTACGTCCTTCGCATCCTCACCATAGCGAAACGGACACTCGCCATCGAGCCGCTGCTCCTCCGCGGATCACAACGCTGAGGCGTTACAGCTCCGCTTGGTGCTCGTCTGGGATTTTGATCTATTGTTCCCGTCCCGAGTCTCGAATACCAAAGTCGACTCAGTTGAAAATGAGCGGTCCCATCGAGAGCGTCTGTTTGGCGAGCGTCGCAAGCCGCAGGATGTAGGATGTGAACAGGAGAATTGGTTGGTTTGAGATTGTGAACCCGACACTGGCGACTCAGGAATAATCTCGATCATGATTGTGATAGCCGACGATACACGAGCACACCGCTCCGTTCTCGATCAGTACACGACGGGAAACAGCCTGTCAGCAGAGTCATCACCGTGAGAGCCGATAACACCCCATGGGTACCGAAATGCACCAGCAATGGGAATACAAGACACTCGATCCGCCAAAGGGATTGACCAAACGAGAGACAGTCGATCCAACAGACGAACTTAACCGCCTCGGTGCAGAGGGCTGGGAACTCGCAGAGACAATTAGCTACGACGGTGGCGGCACGAAACTACTGCTGTTCAAACGCCCAGTCTCTCATGAGTGACCTCTCGACGGACAACACGCTACGTGAGCGGACGGACGTCAACAAGTACTGGTTCTGGTTGCTGCTCGGGGCCAACCGGTGGGTCGTCGCCGGCGGGCTCGCGTTCCTGATCTTCCTCGTGTTCATGATCTGGGGTGTGATGAAGCCGGTGTCGTTGCACTCGACCATGCAGTCAAGCGACATGGTCGAGACGGTATTCGCTGGTCTCGTCGGCGCGATCATCACGGGAACGACGCTCGTCGTCACGATCAATCAGCTCGTCCTCTCCCAGGAGATCGGCTCGCTCGGGAGCCAGCGCAGTCGGATGGACGTCACGATGGATTTCCGCCAGAACACCGACAGCCTCCTCGGGATGACGACGCCCGCCGACCCCGCGGCCTACCTCCATGCGCTTATCGAAACGAGCGAACAGCGAGCAAAGACACTGCGAGACACACTCTCCAAGACTGAAAACCAGGAGGTCTACAAGAAGGTGGACGAGTACGTCAACGACCTGTTGGAAAACGCCGACCACGCACGTAACCACCTCGAAGACAGCGATTTCGGCACCTTCGACGTCCTCTCGCCCGCCCTCGACTACAACTACGATCGGAAGATGCACGACGTTCGCCGGCTCGGGATGGAGTACGAAGACTCCCTCACCGACGAGGAACGAAACGCGTTCAGAAATTTGCTCGAGGCGCTCACGATGTACGGACCAGTCCGTGAGTACATCAAGGACCTCTACATCCAGTGGGCGCTGGTGAAACTCTCACGAGCCATCCTGTACGCGGCGATTATCGCGCTCACCGTCGCTGGAGGGATGGTCGTCTTCGTCGACCCGACTACGTTCCCCGGCACGTTCCTCGGCATCGAGAGCGTTCTCTGGATTGTTAGCGCCGCGTTTGCCATCTCAGCGCTGCCATTTCTCCTGTTCACATCCTACATCCTGCGGCTTGCGACGCTCGCCAAACAGACGCTCTCGATGGGACCGCTCATGCTTAGCTAACCTACTACCAGATTCAAACACGTACTACGCAGATCGCCCACGTAGTCCGCGAAGGAGCGTTCCCAGGAGTTCGAACGCACGAAGTACGCTCCGAGTATCGTCGGGCGATGCGAATGATGCGCCACAATCGTCTGAGCAACGACGCACGAGTCACTTGGGACCGAGTCACGATGAAACCCGTGGCTGGTCCGTTCGGCGGGTCGAGCTCTCGGTACGCTACTACGGGGGCGTTCGGTTCCCGTCAGGTGCCCACGACTTTAGTCGGGGCTTCCGCGCTGTTCAGCGGTGAGTTGGTCGACAATCGTCCCATCGGACGTTTCAGCTACCCGGCAGAGGATATGTTGTCGCTGCTGTTTGGTCAGCAGCCGTAGTGCTGTCTCGGTCGATATCCGCTGTTGTGAGTCGCTCATGGAGAGTCACACCATGTTCAGTTGGGACGTTGGCTTGCACGAACACGGACCAGATAGTTCATGCACCTCGCGGGAATCCGTGTCGTTAACCCTAATCTTCACAGCGTGATGGTACTCGGAAAGCAAATGAATTGATTTGGACCAACACTGGATCGAAGCCATATGTATTAAGAACAGCAGTCTCAGCTTCTGAATGATGCTGACTAATCTCTCCGTTGAATGATAGTGATGAGCTGGGACTTCGGAAGCCACTCGTCAGAGAGATACGGGACGTCGTCCTGCTTCTCGAATCTCCGGTACTCTTCCTGTAGCTTGTCGTTCAACCGCTTTCGACGGTCGCTATCGACCGCAGTATTCTCTACTCCGTTCTCGAGTGAGTGTATCTTGTGTGCGATCTGCATGAGACGACGACCCGGCGACGAGTCCTTGAAGAGAACTGCGTCCTCAGTTTCTCGGGAGATATATCCAACAAATGTGATGGCCAGGCTTCCCCGCACGTCGTCCGTTTTCTCTTCGACTAGCCACTCTGGAAGCTGGATGAACACGTCATCCTCGTCCAGGAGGCCCAGCAATTGCCACAGTTGACGCGTGTCTTGCTCGTTGATGAGGTCTCGCTCTCGGGCCGCCTCCAGGGTCACATCGCGGTTGCTGAGCGTCTCTGAGTGCCACTCGCGAGCGAAGGAGTCGTAGTCAGCGTACGTTCTGATAGCGTCAACCACTACCAAGTAGATAGAAGGGCGAGACAAAGAAGGATTCTATCACCGTTCTATCAGAACTGTTCTGGTCCCAAAGGCCGTCTACCAGAAGGAACTGCGGACACGGGATCGATCGATGCACTCCGTAGAGAGTAAAAGTACTCGAACGGGGAGGCAATTCTACAACACCTTCTCCATTCGGACGTACTGGGGGCTCTGTGGCTTCACTCCTCAGGGCTTATCGAAACAATGGACTCAGCCCCGCACTCCGGGCACTGTTCGTGCTGGGAATAAAAGCATGTCTCACACGCTTCACACTGGTAGTTTGCATTCTGCGTAGCGGTCTCGGTAGCCGTCTGCTTGAACTGCTCGACCTCCCTTCCGATTCGTTTGAAAAATTCCATTGCGTTCGTAGAAATACGGCCACGCCCATGTTAAACGTTCGCAAACTCGCTGACGTTTGGCGAGTAGCACCGATTTCTGCCGTTTCACACGGACGATATCTACAGCGTCGGCCGAGCAGAGCCATCCGCCCAGAGGGCGCAACTGGACCAACAGTCGTCCGGCGAGTCGGGATACCAGACCTTTTCCCGCATAGCCGCCTCTATACAATGTGCATTCCTTTTCAATTCCGCTGGCAGCCCAGGGCCTGGCCTCGACATCGGTGACAGCGGAGATGCTCGTTGTCTTTGCTCTCATTCTCCTCGCTCTCGCACTCTTCGCGACCGAGTGGTTTCCGATCGATGTCACTGCGATTTTGATAATGGTGCTGTTGATGGTGCTCGAACCGTGGACGCAGATTTCGCCTCGGGAGGGTATCTCCGGGTTTGCGAACCCGGCAACGATAACGGTCCTGGCGATGCTTATTCTGAGTACAGGGATCAATCGAACCGGTATCGTCCAGTTGATCGGCCGCAAAATGGCGGCGTTCGCCGGGACCGACCGTCGCAAGCAACTCGCCGCGACGGTCGGAGTCACTGGCCCAGTCTCGGGGTTCATCAACAACACACCAGTCGTCGCGATTCTGGTTCCCGTCATCGCCGATCTCGCACACGAGGGGAGAACGTCGCCGTCGAAGCTCCTGATGCCGCTGTCGTTCGCGTCGATGCTCGGTGGGACGCTCACGCTCATCGGGACCTCAACGAACATCCTCGCGAGCGACATCGCAGCCCAGCTCGGTGCGGAGTCGCCTGAGCTCGGGTTGCACGCATTCGGGATGTTCGAGTTCACCAAACTCGGCGTCATCGTCTTCGCCGTTGGTTCCCTCTATCTCATGACGATCGGCGTTCGACTCCTTCCCGAACGGATTCCGGCTGACGAGGACCTCGTCGAAGAGTACGCTCTCCAGAAGTACCTCGCTGACGTCGTCGTCCCGGCGAACTCACCACTGATCGGCCAGACTGTCCGGGAGGTGCTCGGCGACGACGACCACGATATCGATGTGTTACAGCTGATTCGCTACGGCGAGCGGTTCGACGAACCCCTCGCTCGAAAAGAAATCCACGAAAACGATACACTCCGACTCAGGACGAACCGGGAGACACTCGAGTACATCATGGACGCGGAAGGACTCACACTATCGGGCGGTCCGCGAACCGAGGACGATCTGGATCCGGAAGAGGAAGAACCGGTGCTCGTCGGAGTCGTCATCCCATCGGGATCGTTTCTCGTTGGCGAAACGCTGGCGAGTTCATCGTTTCGACAGCGCTACAACGCGAACGTTCTGGCCTTTCGTACCCGTGGAGACATCGTCCGGGATCGGTTCGAGAACATCCGCATTCGCGTCGGCGACACGCTCCTGGTCCAGGCACCGCCTGATAGCCTCACGCGACTCATCGAGAACGAGGATTTCATCGTCGCCCATGAGTTCGACGAGGTGACCTACCGGAGCGAGAAAATCCCGTTCGCGGTCGGCATCATCGCCGGCGTGGTCGCACTGCCGGCGTTGAACGTCTCCCAATCGTCGTCTCAGCACTTGCTGGGGTTGTGGCGATGATCTTCACCGGCGTCCTCAAGCCGACCGAACTCTATTCATCCGTCGAGTGGAACGTAATCTTCCTCCTCGCGGGAGTCATCCCCCTCGGTATCGCCCTGCAGCAGACAGGAGCTGCAGCGCTGCTCGGCGATGCCGTCGCTTCGACAGCGACATTTCTACCGCCGATCGGCGTCCTATGGGTCTTCTATCTCGCGACCGGGCTGTTGACGAGCGTCATCAGCAACAACGCGAGCGTCGTGTTGATGATTCCAGTGGCTGCCAACGCTGCCCAGTCGATCGGGGTGAACGCGTTCGCGTTCGTTCTGGCGGTCACATTCGCCGCCTCGACGGCGTTCATGACGCCCGTCGGCTACCAGACGAATCTCTTCGTCTACGGACCTGGTGGGTACACGTTTTCTGACTTCATTCGGGTCGGCGCCCCGCTGCAGTTCCTCCTCTCGATCGTCACCGTCCTCGGAATCGCGTTCTTCTGGGGCCTGTGAGCGAGTCGCTCCGCCCGAGACAATGCGCCGACGTCACCGCTTCCAACTATCGGGGTCGTACGAACGTCCATTGACCTGGCCATCATCCTATAGTAGCCGTTAGAAATTTCCGCCCGGATAACGTTGAGTGTTCTAATGGACCATCTTGACGAGATCTCCGTCGAGGAACTCCAAGACGCTCTCGACAACGTGGAGGGAAACAAGCCGACACAGCGGTTGTTAGCAGCAATTGCGTACAAAAATGGTGTTACGCAGACCGAACTAGCCGAGTGGCACGACACCGGCCGGCGCACAATCTACAGCTGGCTCAAGCGACTCGACACTGACGAGTCGCTTGAGCAGGCTGTGACTGATGCTCACCGATCTGGGAGGAAACGAAAACTATCAGGAAATGAGCAACTCGAATTCGAAGAAGCTGTCCACGAACCACCAAACAAGGTTGGCGTTGACGCGCCGGCGTGGACGCCGGCGCTCGTCCAGCAGTATCTCAACGAGACCTACGATGTCGAGTACTCAATCCCCAGTTGTCGGCGGTTGCTCAAAGAAGCGGGATTGAGCTATCAAAAACCGCGCCCCACAGCCGCCGAAGCAGAGGCTGACGAACAAGAAACGTTCCGCGACGAACTCAAAAAAAGCGACGGGAGATGGACGCCACGGTAGTCTACATCGACCAAACCAAGAAATCCGTGCAGGTTGAGCCGCGTGCCGCGTGGTTTCCGCGCGGCACGCGGCCCTCCGTCGAACTCTCTGGCCAGCGCGACTGGACATGTCTGTTGGGCGCGATCACCGAGAACGGTGATCGCTTTTTCTCCCGATTCGAAGAGTACGTCACCGCTGCGCACGCGGAACATTTCATTCTCGCGTTATGCAAAGAATTCGAAGATGATTTGATCGTGGTGCTTGATGGAGCGCCGTACTTCCAGGCGTCGGCCGTCACGGACCTAGCGGCCCGTGACGACCTCGCCATCGTGACGTTGCCGGCGTATTCGCCGGAACTCAACCCTGTCGAAGAGTGCTGGCGGCAACTCCAAGACGCTCTGAGTAACCGGTTCTTTGAGTCACTCGACGAATTAACCACGGCGATTGATACCGCTCTCGACCAGCTATCTCTTCCAAAAGTGAGTAACTACTTCTAATGTCTACTATAGATCCATGGCCGAGTTCCCAGACGAACGACAGCTCATCCTCCGGGCGCGTTCCCAGTTGGACCAGTGGACGAAACGTGCGCGGACCGAGGCGTACACCGAACTATTCGAAGGTAACGACCCGATTCTCTCCCCCGAGGAGATGCAACTGCTTGACGCGCTCGACTCGGAACTGGAGCGACAAGGCGGCGACGGCGTCTGGGGGACCGATCAATACGGCATCCACACGGCGGGGACCTCAAGCTCAGATACCCCACTCGGTGTCGTCTGCGTCTATCACCCACAGATCACCAGTGACTCCGTTCTTCGCGGGGACGACAATCTCGACGACGGGACCGAAGAACGACTCAACGCGGCCCTCTGGAAGTACAGCGAGCGCGTCGCGACGCTCATCGAGGCAAAGCTCGACGAGTTCGTCCGTCAAACCCGGCGGTAAGCCTCGAACAGATCCACTTTCGGGCGGTCGGACGTATTTATCTTCAGCGAGAGCATTCCGCCGTCGAGGGTCAGTCCAGCGATGCCGGTCGTCGAATCTCGAGTTGTAGCCGCTGGCGGGCTCGCCCGCGTGCTTCCCAACGCTTGTTTAGCTAGCTGACGACACTGCTCAACGAAGTCGAGGAGATCGACCTCCATGTCAAGATCGATTTTCTCGACTTCATCCTTCTAAACCCGTGATATCGGTCGATAAAATCGCTCTTCAACAGGGCAGATATTCCAGTTAGCGTGCTCATTGACAGATGTCAGGGAAAACAACAAGAGCTAGCTGTCGTTGTGGAGGACGGCCATACGGTTGGACTCGTCACCGCAACAGACGGAGTTGAAGCAATCACCGGCGAACTTGAGGATCCGATGGATACGGTAGACTGAGCGGAATCTCGTCGATAAACCCTTCCAGACATAGGTCATGCGTATTCAACGATTTCACGAAACCTGGAACGGCAGTCAAACCAGCGCGAAGTGCTGGTCTGACTGCCTACATGGTCTACTACAACCATTATAGGAGTCATCAAGCGCTGGAGAATCAGCCGCTAGTCACAGCATTCAACCAGGAGACCTCAATCTAGCAGTGCCTCGGAACGAGAGAATTATACTGAGCAGAATGAAAAGGGCTAGAATGGATGACCGAGTTGACGAGACGACCGGACATTCTGGGAGCGTCGGACGGCCCTCAGCTCGCCACCGCAAGTCGATCAGATAGGAGTGCAATAACTGAATTCACAACTTCTTCTTATCGGAGGTATCGGCGGTTACTGGCTCGAATCCTGGAATAGAGCCGCCGACGAACTGTTCGGCAGGTAACCAGGTAACTTTCACAATAGCCTACATTTATAGGTAGAATCGTCGTTGCTTCGAACACACCAAATGGGGTGTTGACTATGGAGAACGAACAACCGACCAGCGAACAGACAACCGACGAACCGGCGGACGAATCGCGGCGCAAGTTCCTCAAGAAGGGCGCACTGGCGACCGGCGCGGTCGCACTTGGCGTTTCAGGGTCGAACACGGCCGGCGCACAGCAGGTCCAACAAGACGTACTGACGTACTTCGATGACTACCAACCCGGCCAGACAGTCCAGGTCGTCGAACAGTTGCCAGCGAGCATCACCGTGACCCTGCTGCAGCTACCCAATGGAAACACGGTGCCGGAAATCGGCCAGCCCGACGACTACAACGGCTACGTCGTCCGGCCGGCGACCGGCCAGGGCAACCGGTCCTGGGGAGCCACGTACCTGTTCACCCGGGCGTCGATCACCACGGGCAACCGCTTCCAATTTGGTACTACAGCGAACGTGTTCAGCAGCCAGCTCAGCTTGGTAAGCACGTCGTTCAGCCGCCAGGGTGGTGGCGGCGGCGGCAGCTAAATCTGCCTCGAACAAGGACTCGGGGCTTTGGTGAATCGCCAGACTGCGTCGGGTATGGGTCAATCTACGTTACTCTGAGAGAGGCAACTCCGAGATCGTCTCCCCAATTTTCGACTATCGCTCTAAATCTTGAGTATCAGTAGCAGCGTGAACCAGATGTCTCCCCGTCAAAGTCACCGCCTTCTAGTGATTCACCAGAGCCGGCCACGGGGTTGACGCAGCGACCGTCGGCATGCTCGTGGACGAACTCACCGACGCCGGATTCGTGGTGACGGCGGTCGAGCGTGTACACGACCAGGTAGGCGTCCTTGTTGCCGAACGACTGGAAATTCCGCAATAGTAGCAGACACTGGGATATCCATAGCCGAGGAGAGATCGGCATTCCTTCGTCGTCCTCACTAAAAGAGAAATAGTATACTGTTCAGGCTATTTTGAAATCGCATTCTTTCGTTCTTGCTCGAACCGTTCAGCTACCTCGTCAACCAAGTCTTCCTCTACAACCGTGCGCAGCAACGCGTCAGTCATCTCACGGACAACGATATTCTGATATCCGCGGGTATTGAGCTCGCGCTCTAATTCGTAGTTCAGCCAGGAATCGAAGTTCTCGATAGTCTCTTCGCGTGCGTAAAACGGCCGTTGATTGGCTGCCTCGTATGAAAAGGCAGTGTCTGTCATCGGATCCAGTTCCTCGACGTCCTTCTCATCCGGTTCGTCGACGTGTTCGGTTGCCGTGTCTGTGGTCGAGGGCTCGGACGACTCCTGAGTAGTCGTCGTATCGTCTTGCTCGTCAGCATCGTCATCCAGCGTCTGACTAAGATCTGCGAACGGGTCACCGTCGTCAGCCATGCCGAACCACCTCACCAGCCTCGACGATATGTGCGAGTTCGTCGAAGCACTTCAGCTGGTCACAGTTGGCGTCGTAGTCCAACAGCGGTTTACGTTCACCGTATGCTTTCGTGATACTCGTTCGGTCTCGAATACCGGGTGTCGGACTAATATCGCCGGCACTCACAGCCTTCCAATCCGTGATTCGAGCGAAGTTCGGAATACGGTCCTGCAAGCTGTTATGGGAGTTCAATCGTTCGAGAAGCTGGCGGTCCTGCGTCTGCTGATCGATACGTCCATCCAGCATGTTCGGGACGAGCGCGAGGACGTCGACGTCCATGTGTTTTCGCAGCGGAGCAATTTGGCGCTCGATAGTGCGTTCCAGTCCGGACATCGCCTCGTTCCCGGGCGCCAGTGGAAGCACAAGATTAGATGTCGCGACAAGAGCGTTGTCGGTCAGTCGCGAGCGATATGCGGGCGAGTCCGTGACGATGAAGTCGTATTCGTCGCCAAGCAGCGGCTCAACGACTTCGCGCTTCAACAGAGCAGACGGTTGGAAGACGTCACCGACGACGATTTCTCGCTCGACCTGCTCGAGATCCTCGCTCGAGGGAAGAATATCGAATTCATATTCGGTATCGTAAACGACTGAGGTTGGGTCTACCTCGTCGAAGAAGACCTCACCGATGCCCTCGTCTGTATTGTGATAGTGGTCATCGAACCCGAGACCGACTGAAGCGTGTCCATTCGGATCAAGGTCGATAAGGAGGACATCATGGTCGTGGCTGGCTAGCTGACGTGCGAGATTCACTGCGATGGTTGACTTGCCAACGCCACCCTTCAGCATACAGACGGAGACAGCCCGAGAACTACCCGCTGTATCCACGGATTCGTACGGGCTATTTGGACTATCTATGCCATCTACACTATTCTTGCTATTTGTTTCCGCCATGCTATTTTGAAATAGTCCTCTGCAACCTCTTATAACTACGGACAGTGAATACCTTGAATCACTGAAATAGTTTAAATAGCACAAATACCCAGAATAGCAAGAATAGCATAGTCAAAAAGTAGCCTGAGTTGTAGACAGAATAAATAGTATAGATAGAAAGATCTCTATAGATAGAATACTATCTTCGAATAGTATCCGATTTCAGAATACCCCTAATAGAGAGGACCCAGTACGTGTCTCAGGCGGGGGTACGTACTTACTCCGTCCCTTTGTCAATGACGGCCTCATCCAGTCTCTCCCAGACAGTATCGAATAGAGGTGGATCGCCGGTCAGGTCTGGGAGTGAGGTTTCCCACTGGCGCTGGATATCCTCACGTTGATTTACCGGCAGACCCGTGGTGAGATCGACGTCAAGGTCGTCGTGATCACACTTAGCTTCGAAGGTAGGAAGGACAACGTCGAGCTCAATCTCGACAGACTCGGTCTCTAAGAGCTGGTAGAGGTCGTAGTAGTCTCTGGCAGCACCCCGTTGGAAGATCGCCCGAAGCTTCTCCGCGAAGATCTCTTCGACACTATACGCTTGCAGCTCGAACTCCGGGATATCCTCGTAGGAGTGTGTATGGTGAACCGGGTCGAACGCGACGTACTCATCGACCATCACGTCGAGACTAGTCGTATTCGGATGGTCAAGCACCGCCCGATACTGGATGCTCATGTCGACGTAATGTGTCGGATAGTGTTGCTGGCGGGACTCGTGGTGCTCGCTGATGGTGAACTCAATCCCGGAGCGCTCGGTTACTGTGTCGAGGACGTCACGGAGGTCGTCTTCTGATCCGTGGTACTGGCCTTCGACACCGAAATCGAGATCCTCTGAGAACCGCCACGACTGGGGGAAGTACAGTTTGCTCAGCGCCGTTCCACCTTTGAACATGAGGTTCTCGCCAAAGCCACTCGTGAAGATACCCCAGAGAATCCAGGAATTGACGTAGTTCTTCTCAACGTAGCCCTGGCGGACACCTAGCTCACGGGCAAGGACACGGAGGCGATTCTGACTGATCATTAGAATCAGGACTCCGTCGGACCGAGCGTGCCCGGGTCGACGTTAATTCGGAGACGATACTCGCTGTCGTAGGTTCCCTGTTCACTCCGCGTTGGGTCGAGCAGCGAGTATCCACTCGTGAACGACGCGACGAGCGTCTCACGCGTTGGGAGGTCGATACCTAGCTCGTCGGCAAGGTAGACGATTCGCTTGGTCGCCGCGCCGTTGTCGAGTCGCTGGAGGTACTCACCGACCGTCGCCCACGAACAGTCCTGGTCGTCCGCCGCGACCATCGCCTTTGCGAGCTCCTGGATGCCACCGCAGTATTCGGGGTGGTCAGCACAGTCGACGAGCGTCTTCTCCAAGTCGGCGACGTTCACGGCGGTTCCCTCGATGGACGTCGGCTCGTAGCCGAAGAACTTCCGCTGGGTGACCGTCGCGACGCGATAGGGGACGCCGTGAATCTCGCGACTCTGGGCTCGCGTCGGGGTGACGACGTACACGGTTCGGGGAACCTGCTCGGTCAGCCCGTGATGGCTGAGGGCGCTATAGTAGCCGATGTACATCGGCTCGGCGACGTGCGACGCGATGAGATACTCGTGGGTCGTGTACACGGCCTCCTCACCGGCAGCGAGTGGAATGATGAGATATCGGCCGGGGAGAAGCCGGTCCAGCCACCCTTTCTTGGTGAGTCGGGAGGCGATCTCTCGGGCGGTGTTAGGCGCGACCTCGAGCGTCGCCTCGACATCGTCGATCGAGATGATCTGGTGGCCCTCAGCGGCGAGATGCGAGAGGAGTCGGCTCTCACGGGTCGAAAGCCCCTGCCGTATATTTTGAGTCTCTTGTGTGGAACTCATACCTGCGTTTCGTACATAGAATATGAAGAGCGGCAGGCTTCAACGTTGCGCCTCGCGACCTCTTCGAATCGCCCTCAAAATGATCACCCCGAGTTAGAGCGCTCACGGATCGCTATCAACAATGCTAGCAAATGCAATGTTCTCCTGAACTTGTTCGATTTCGACAGTCGGCTTATCACCGGGCTGGGCACCAGGTACGATCATGACGTATCCACGTTCGACTTTCGCAATGCCGTCGCCTTGATCGCCGACCGTCTCGATCGTAACATCCCAGACCTCGCCTTCATCGACAGGTGATCCCGACGGGGCTTAGCCCGCGTTTTGCCGAGAATGAATATCCTGCTAATTTCTACTGTGATAGTCGTAATGGAATTAGGATTTATCGGAAGAAATAGTTAGTATATTATACTAACTGAGGGCGTTTGAGCATGCTTTTTGAGTTATGGACCTGGATCGGCTATTTCTCCACCCCATGTTTCCGTCGTAGTAGCCCCACCCCACGTTTCCGACGTAACCGTCGACCCCCCGTGTTTCCGTCGTTTCCTCATACCCCACCCCAGATTTCCGTCGTATCCACTTGGCTAGTCGGATGGATGGTTACTCGGTCGTCCATTCCTGCATTCGGGTATCCTCGAGGATCGTTTCGCGTACTACCTCTGGGTCTTCAATGAGTCGGTTCTGGAGATGAATGCCACCAGCGCTTCCCTTGTTGATTTTCTCGATCTCGACAACGCCGAGAAACGCTTGTTCCTTCACAAGGTCACGGAAGCGCCGGACGGAGAGGGTGTCCATATCGAGGTGGGCGCAGATTCGTTCGTATTGGTCATAGACTCGGCTTGTAAGGAATGCATCGTCGTTGGTATTGACGCTGAGTTCGGACAATGCGAGTAAGGCGGCCTTCGCCTGGGTTGGAGCACCACCGATGATCTCTCGGAAGCGGTCCTTCTCAGCGTGTTGTTGTGCCTGTCGGACGTGTTGCTCGTCGACTTTCTCGGCGCCATTCTCGTAGGCGACTTCACCGGCATGCCGAAGAATGTCGATTGCTTTCCGAGCATCTCCATGTTCTTGTGCGGCAAAGGCAGCAGAGAGTGGAATCGCATCTTCAGAGAGGACACCGTCTTGGAAGGCGTCCTGCCGATTGAGCATGATTTCTCGGAGTTGATTCGCGTCATAGGGTTTGAAGAACAGCTCCTTGTGTTGGAAGCTGCTTTTTACCTGAATTGAGGCGCTAAGGCCCCTTCCTCAACGAACGAGCGAAGCGAGTGAGTAGGGAGGGGATACAGCGCCGCACGTTTGTTCATGCACTCTGCACCGACCGGCCCACAGGCCCACCGTCATCTTTAAGTTGATACCATGTTTAAACATGGTTGATGGATAGGCACGAGATAGAAGGCCACGAAGTCATCACCGGAACAGCCAAAGCCACCGGCAACGGGGCGCACGTTCTTGTTCCGAAGGACTGGCGTGGCGCAGACGTGAAAGTCGTCCGAACCAGCGAACCAACCGACGAGTAGCACCACCCGATGAACTACAACTACAGGTACCGACTTCGACCGTCCGACGCCCTCGAAGAACGGTTAGCGGAGACTGTCGATACCTGTAGACAGGTCTACAACCACTTCCTCCACCGCCTGAATCGGAACGACGACACCTCGTCGTACTCCGAACAGAAGCGTCTCCCCGACCTCAAGAAGTGGTGGAGTGACCTGAAACAAGTTCACTCGAAGGTGCTACAGAAAGTCGTGCAACGCCTGTACGACAACCTCTCGACGCTCCGTGGCCGCAAGCAGAACGGCCATCAAGTTGGGACGCTCAAGTGGAAAGGACAGGGCGAGTACCGTTCGTTCACCTACAGTCAATCCGGCTTCGAACTCAAGAACACGAGTGGCCGGACGAAACTGTGGCTCTCGAAACTCGGAGAAATCCCGCTCACCTTCCACCGCGACCTGCCCAACGACGCCGACATCAAGACCGTCACGGTCAAGCGCGAACCCACCGGCAAGTGGTACGCTGTTCTGGGCGTCGAGACACCCGACGACCCGCCGGAGAAGCCAGAGACGCCCACCAAGTGCGTCGGTATCGACGTTGGCATACTCACGTACGCCCACGACACCGATGGCACTGCGGTCGGGTCAATCGACCTCTCCGACGAACGTGAGCGGTTGGAACGCGCCCAGCGCGACCTCTCGCGGAAACAGCACAGGTCGAACAACTGGGAAGAACAGCGGAAGGTAGTGGCCGAACGTCACGCCGAGTTGAAGAACAAGCGCCACGATTTCCTCCACAAGTTATCGAACCACTACGCCACCGAGTACGATTTGGTGGCCGTAGAGGACTTAGACGCCGCCGGGTTGGTCGAACTTCCGGGCAACTCCCGAAACCGCGCTGGCGCGGCGTGGGGAGAGTTCCTTCGAATGCTTGAGTACAAGTGCGAACGCGAAGGGACGCACCTCGTCGCGGTAGACCCGGCAGGAACGACCAAAGAGTGTGCGGCGTGTGGTGTTTCGACGGACAAGCCGCTATGGGTCCGTGAACACTCCTGCCCCGCCTGTGGCTTCACGGCAGACCGAGACTGGAACGCGGCGTGGAACATTCTTTCTCGCGGTATCAAGCGGTTAGGAGAGGGACGCTCCGAATCAACGCCTGTGGAGACTGCGCTCCCTACGGGGACCACTTCGGTCCCTGCAAAGCGCGTCGTTGAAGCAGGAAGCCCCACCCTCAAGCGCGAGCCGTCAGGCGAGCGGTAGGGTGGGGTAGTTCACAGTGCCCTCAGGGAGTGAGTTCAGCAGATGTTCAACAGGACAGCCTCGGTGAGGAGATATACAGGACTAATTCGATAATCGCAACAGTCAGCTCGCTTCGAAGTTGCTGTAAATGATTTTAGTGGGTGGAACGAGATGCCCCCATATGGACACACGACAATCAAGTAACCCTAGCTTCCAGCCCCACCGATGGTAAATGTCGCGCTCTCGCTGGCGCAAGTCGTCCTTGCGCTGGCTCTGGTGGTGTTGAACGGCTTTTTTGTCGCTTCAGAGTTCGCCTTCGTACGGATACGAGGGACATCGGTCGAACAACTTGCTGAGGAGGGACGCCCCGGCGCGGGGACGCTCCAAGAAGTGATGGTGAGCCTTGACGATTATCTCGCGACGACGCAACTCGGCATCACCATCGCCTCGCTCGGGTTGGGGTGGGTCGGCGAACCAGCCGTGGCGGCGCTCATCGAACCCGTACTGGAACCGATTCTCCCGGTGGGTCTCATCCATCTCGTCGCTTTTGCAATCGGCTTCAGTATCATCACGTTCCTCCACGTCGTCTTCGGTGAACTCGCGCCGAAGACGCTCGCAATCGCCCAGACGGAGCGACTCTCCCTGTTCCTCGCCCCGCCGATGAAGGTCTTCTATTACATCCTCTATCCGGGAATCGTCGTCTTCAACGGGGCTGCCAACGCATTCACGCGAGCACTCGGCGTGCCACCCGCCTCCGAAACGGACGAGACGCTCGGCGAGCGGGAGCTCCTTCGGGTACTGACTCGATCCGGTGAGGAAGGAGACATCGACGTTGCGGAAGTGACGATGATCGAGCGGGTCTTCGATCTCGACGACATCGTGGTGCGGGAGGTCATGGTTCCACGACCGGACGTGGTGAGCGTTCCGGCGGATGCCGCGCTCTCAGACCTCCAGTCGATCATCCTCGAGGCTAGTCATACGCGCTATCCCGTTCTTGATGGCGACGACGACGACCAAGTGATCGGATTCGTCGACGTCAAGGACGTGCTCCGAGCGGAGGTGGAGGACGGTGACGCCGAGTCCGTCGGCGACATCGCCCGCGAAATCGTCATCGCACCCGAGACGATGGCACTGAGCGATCTCCTAAGACAGTTCAGGGAAGATCAACAGCAGATGGTCGCAGTTATCGACGAGTGGGGGGCATTTGAGGGGATTGCAACGGTTGAAGACGTCGTCGAAGCGCTCGTTGGAGACCTCCGAGATGAGTTTGATATGGACGAGCGTGAACCCTCGATTCGCCGGCGTGGCGAGGAGGGGTACGACATTGACGGGGGCGTCCCGCTATCGAAAATCAACGACATGATCGAGGGAGAGTTCACAAGTGAAGAGGTCGAAACGATCGGTGGACTGGTATTCGAACAACTCAACCGTGCGCCAGAACGTGGCGATCGCGTTGAGGTCGACGGGTACGTCGTTGAGGTGACGAACGTTGAGGGGACCCGAATTTCGACGGTCTGGGTTCACGAACGTGAAGAAGATGATTCAGTGGTAGACTGATCGGGATTATGGTAGCCGGTCGGAGGTCCAGAGACCCTCGACCGGCAGAGGTATGGGATTCGCATGAAAGCGAATCTATGGACTACTACGATACCAGATACGAGCGTTGTATCTTGCACGGCTTCAGGAGGATGATCTGAATTTGTTATTTTGATTGCTAGGTGATTTACTCGCGAGTCCACGGTTGAAGCTACATTCAACCCTGCTGTGTTCCTCGTTCGCTGGCGCGCACTGCGGTGCTCCATTAGCACGAGAGTTCACGCCTGAAATCAGCTACGTACGCACAGGAGTTCGATAGCCACGTGCCATCTCACAGAACCGCTACTCCCCACGTCCAACCGTGATGACGGGAACTGGTGCAGAGCGGACGGTCTTCTCGGCGACGCTCCCGAGAAGGATTCGATCGCTCCCGCGTCTCCCTGTCGTTCCCATCACGACGGCGTGGATATCGTTCGAGTCGATGGTGTCGAGGATCACCTCGATAGGGGACCCGTGTTCGACGTGCCGGATAGTGTTCGAAACGCCGTGTGTCTCTGCCTCGGAGACGAGGTCGTCAACGGCGTCGGTCGCAGCCTGTTCACGTTCCTGTCCCGAAATCGTGGAGCGAACGTCCAGACCTAGCGACGTCTCGTCAACGACAGACAGCACGTGAATAGTCGCATCGAGAGCCGCTGCAAGTGAGAGGCCATGCTCGGCAGCATGGGCCGCACCGGCACTCCCGTCGGTCGGTATGAGGATGTTCTCGTAGGGGAACACCAATTGTTCGTCGGGCTGCATCCGCGCTGTGAGTACAGGAACCGAAGACAAACGGACGACCTTCTCCGTGACGCTTCCGATAAGGTATCGTGACACCCCTTCCCGACCGTGGGTCGGCATCACGATCACGTCGTAATCGTATCGCTCGGCGTACTCGACGATTGTCGGCGCTGGATGCCCCTGGACGACGTCGGAATCGTAGTCGACACCAAGTGTATCCAGTGTCTTTTCTGCTTCCTCGACGATGTCCTCGCCCTCCTGAACAAGGGCGTCAATGACCTGGGTTTCGACGACGGTAACACTATGGAGTGTCGTATCCGCGACGAACAGAACGTGGATTGTGGCGTCGGCCCAGTGTGCGATCTCGGCAGCGTGATGCAATGCCTCCGCAGCCCCATCGCTTCCATCGAACGGGAGTAGAATGTCCTCGTACATGTGCACTGTGAGTACCTACGGGCATCACTCTCAGGTGGCTTGCCACTCACCAGCAGAGATGTCTCACCCACCACTCGATTCCGGCTCCCGAACCCACATCACCGGAACTGGCGACGTTCGGACGATTTTCGCACTTACCCCACCCATCCTGTATCGGCTGAAATCAGTCTTGCCGTGCGTGCCGAGGATCGCGAAGTCGATCTCGTTTGTGTCGATGTAGTTTCTAATCTCTTTCGACGGAACACCGAATTCGATTTTACTCGCGATGCTATTGACCACCGCCGCCTCTGCGGTCTCTATGGCGTCTGCGATGATCTCGTCTGCTCGGTTGGTGAGTTCCTCCTCTTTCAACAGAGAGCGAGCATCTGGACCGGGGCTTCCTGTCTCGACAACGTGGAGTATATGAAGCGTGGCACCAGTTGCGTTTGCGAGGGCGACTCCTTCGGACACCGCAAGTTCCGAACCACGGCTGCCGTCCGTGGGAACTAGAAGATCCTGACACGGATAGGCGAGTGGTTGGGTCCCAGGATTGACTGCAATCACGGGGACGTCTGCGGTGTTGATTACGGAAAATGCGAGGCGAAAGCCTCGCCCTTCAGGGCGGGGATGAAGCCGACAAACCCTCAACAACCGACATTATCAAGTAGCCCGGCGTCGTACGGTGCGGTAAGACAACTCGCGTAAACTCTCAATTGGAAGGGCTCTGTTGAATCACTAGACAGCGTCGGGGTGAGTCGCTAGATCAAAGGAGTTGAAGCGGGAGACTGCGAAT